>JABSPL010000187.1 GCA_013215105.1 Flavobacteriaceae bacterium | reverse complement strand
GTTTCAAAAATCACCTTTGGAAGCGTCTTGCGATAGCTAATTTAGTGATATTTTCACTATATTTGAAAAGAAAAAGAATTTTGTCCGATTAATAGGGGACTAGACCAGAGTACTGTTTTAGTTTTGTTAATCATGCTTAGTTATATTTATTTTTTTAAGGTAGATGATACCTTATATATATATTACCTTATCGGTTTTAGCTACCTCATAAAAACCTCTGCTGTCTTAGAATATTATATACTAGCAAAAAAATGGTCTAAAATAATATTTATCTCCAAAATATCTAGTCTAATAGTAATTGTGTCTTTACAATATTACGTAGTTCAAAAGGGTTTTTCGGTATATTATTTTGCTCTTATTATTGCTTTTGATCTACTTATAAGAGTCTCTTTTTACATATTTATATTACTCAAAAAAAACTCTATAAATATAAATCAATGGGTATTTTCTAAAGTACTAGCTAAGTATTTGTTTAAGAATTCTTATAAATTAATGATAGCAAACCTCATAATAGGTTTTTATATAACTATAGATGAAATTTTATTAAAATACTATCATGGAGACTCTGCAAACGGTGTTTTTTCGGTTGTACAATACTTAGTAATTGTTCTTACTTGGAACATTGGATTTTCTATAATTAACTCTTTATACCCCTCACTTGCTGAATCTTACAGGACTAACAAAAGAGAATACTATAATAAATTAAAATCAATTACCGTTATAATGATAGTTTTTGGAGTGCTTACAGCTATATTTTATATGTTTTCAGCTAAATACATATTAAATACATTTTTCTCTGAAGAATACCAAAAAGCTATAATTCCCCTAAGAATATTTTGTTGGGCGCCTCTTTTCGTATTTATAGGAATGATATATGAAAAGCACTTAATCAACATAAATAAGTTACAAAACAATATATATCGTTTTGTAATAGGTTGCGTAGTCAATGTGATATTATGTGTTCTTTTGATTCCTAAATGGGAGATAGTAGGTGTAGCTATAGCTGTCCTCTTAAGTCATTTTATAACCAATATAGTTTGTATCTTTATTTTTAAAAACAATCTTAAAGTTCTGAGATGAATTCAATAATATTATATATAGTGGATTATATGTATACTAAACATTACTATAACTAATTTACATTTTACGGTCTATAACGTAATTAACCATAAGTTTTAACGAACTTTTATACTCCGATTCGGGGTATTTATCTAGTAACAAAAAAGCTTTTTGCTGATATTGCTTCATTAACTTTTCGGTATAAGCTATACCTCCTGTTTTATGTACTAATTCTACTACTTCTTTTACTCTTTTTTTGTTGGTGTTATACCTTTTTATAGAATTTATAATCCACTTCTTATTCTTTTCACTACAATTATTTAAGGTGTATATCAAAGGTAATGTCATTTTTTGCTCTTTTATATCGATACCTGTTGGCTTACCTATTTTATCGTCCGAATAGTCAAACAGGTCATCTTTCATCTGGAAAGCTATACCTAATAAGGTACCAAATTCTGACATGTTTTCTATTTCAGAAGTCTCATTGACACCAGCAGCACCTATGGCACAGCAAGCAGATATCAATGTAGCCGTTTTTTTTCTTATTATATCGAAATAAATATCTTCAGTAATGTCTAGTCTTCTTGCTTTTTCTATTTGCAACAACTCTCCTTCACTCATTTCCCTTACGGCTACAGATATTAATTTAAGAATATCAAAATCCTCATTATCTATAGATAGTAGAAGCCCTTTAGACAGCATAAAATCTCCTACTAATACAGATATTTTATTTTTCCATAGAGCGTTTAGGGAAAAGAACCCTCTACGCATATTACTATCGTCAACCACGTCGTCGTGTATAAGTGTAGCGGTATGTATCAGTTCAACTACCGATGCTCCTCGGTAAACCTTCTCTGTAAACTTACCTTCAGAAACCATTTTGGCTACCAAAAACACAAACATAGGCCTCATCTGCTTACCTTTACGACGAGCAATATAGTTCATTATACTATCTAGCAGAGATACTTTAGTTTTTAATGAGTCTTTGAATTTAGACTCAAAAAGTTCTAACTCTTCTAATATTGGTTGTTTTATCTGAGATATTATCTTCATATTGTTATCAAAAATACATAATTACTTATATATATACTTATTTATTTTGTTTATTGATCTACTTACTGATATTTAACAAGTTACACCCCCTTATATCCGAATTATCGAACCTCCCCAGCACCTCAAAACTACCATCTTCGTATGTTTTACCTAAGTCTTGAGTGGCTATAAAGGAGCAAGAATTAACATTAGCCAAGTCTATTATATTGATACCTCCCGTAGTATTATGACCTACCAAACTAAGTGGATCTTGAGTATCACGTATACTTACTTGCATATAATCAGAAGGATAAAATATCCCATCACCCTTAGAATAAGCCTGACTTAACAATTCGGTCATACCATATTCCGAATGAATATTTTCGACTCCAAAACCTTCTTTCAATAGACCATGAAGTTCTTCTCTTACCATTTCTTTACGTCTTCCTTTCATACCTCCAGTCTCCATAACTAAAGTGTTTTTAAGTTTCACTTTATATAGTTCACAGAAATCTAATAAAGCAAATGAAACACCTATAAGTAATGTTTTTTTATTGTTTTTTTCTAAACTGATTAGTATTTCGTGTAATTGATCAAAGTTTTTACCATAAAAGCCACTATTAGGCTTATTACTCCTTTTTATAAGATCATCTACCATATATATAAGCGAAGACCCTTCTCTTTCTATATAAGAAGGTAACAAAGCTAAAATGGTATAGTCCTCAATATTTCCATAAAACTTATTGAAACCATTCATATAGCTTTCCTTATAAACATCGATATCACTAACCAAATGCCGACTAACAACCGAACCTGTAGTTCCGCTACTAGTAAATATTTTATGAGTAATTGCATTTTTCAAAATAACTTCATGGCTCTTAAAAAACTCAATAGGAATATAAGGTATATCTTCAACTTCGGTTATATCCTCAACACAAACACCTAACAACCTTATATATTGAGAATAAACTTCATTATTTAAAGCTTGTTTTCTAAAAACATTTAATATATTACTTTTATTTATTTTACCCAACATTGATTTAATATTAATAAGTAGTTTTTGGCATTATTCTTGATATAGTAAATGTTTTTTTTTGCAATACCCCCCTTTTAGGGGATGTTATGATAGTAATATATTTACTTTATTTGTAATAGTAATATATACGTCTATTACTATACGGGGGGAATAGCTATTGAAATTAAAGATAGCAGTGATTAGTTCACTGCTATTTTAAATTCACTTAACTTACCTGCGATTATTCTATTATCTGTTAGTTTAGGTATTTTGTTCTGACCTCCTAACTTACCATCTGCCCTCATATAATTATGAAACCCTCCTTTTTCTATACAAGAAACTATTACAGTTCTTAGTATTTTACCTTCGATTAAGTCTTTATAGTATATATTTTGATCTCTCATAGACTCATCTAAGTAATCTTCAAATTCTTCTAAAGAATCAGGTACTTTATCAAATTCAACAAGCCATTCATGGTGAGGCAAACCTTCTTTAGGATTGACTTGAGGAGCAACTGTAAACTCATTAACAATACCATTAGTTTTAGAGCAAGCATACGAAATAGCTTCTTCTACTTCTTTAGAGATTACATGCTCTCCAAATGCAGATATAAAGTGTTTTATTCTACCTGTAACTATAACCTTATATGGCTTTAAAGAAACAAACCTGATAGTATCACCTATATTATACCCCCACAAACCTGCATTAGTGTTCAATATTAACACATAATATATTCCTAATTCTACTTTAGAAATATCTATTCTTGTTGGTTTTTCGTCAAAAATTCGTTTTTCGGTATAAATTCATAATAAATACCATTATCTAACAATAGCAACATTCCTTCCTCACCTTGCTTGTCCTGATAAGCGATAAAACCTTCAGATGCAGGATAGAGTTCTATACTATCTGTTTTTTTACCTACTAACTCTTCAAATTTCTTTTTGTAAGGAGTATAATTTACTCCTCCATATATATAAAGGCTAAAATCAGGAAATATATCTCCTATTTTACCTCCTTTTTTTTCTATTAACTTTTCAAAATACATCTGAACCCAAGAAGGTGTACCACTTATTAGAGTCATTTTTTCATTTATAGTTTCTTCAACTATAGAGTTCACTTTAGTATCCCAATCTTCTATACAATTAGTTTTCCAACTAGGCTTTGTACTCTCTCCAAGATAGCTAGGCACATAGTGGGCAACTATACCACTAAGCCTTCCTAGTTTCACACCATTTTTACTCGATAGTATAGGACTTCCTTGTAAGAAAATCATTTTACCTGACAAAAAATCGGCATTACCTGTCTCGTTTATATAAGTATAAATGGCATTTCGGGCAGCATTTATATGCCCTGGCATAGATTCTTTGGTTATAGGAATATACTTGGCTCCCGAAGTAGTTCCCGATGTTTTAGCAAAATAAAGAGGTTTCCCTTTCCATAATATATCCTCTTGAGCATCGACCATTTTGTCTATATAATAAGACAATCCTTCATAGTCACGTACTGGTATATTATTTTTAAAATCTTCGTAGTTTTTTATGCTTCCAAAATTGTGATCTTTACCAAACAAAGTGTTTTTAGCGCTTTTAACTAGCCCATCCCTCACTTTATTCTGAGTCTCTATAGGGTTTTCTCTCCATTTAGATACTTTTCTCACTGCCCTGCTAGCTAACCTTTTTGCTATAAATGTTTTTAAGCTCATAATTTATTCAAAATCAATAAAATTCATAGGATTAACGGGATACCCTTTAGTCCATAGTTCAAAATGCAAGTGAGATCCTGTAGTATATTCTCCTGTCGAACCTACCGAAGCTATTACCTCTCCCGATTCGACTAAGTCTCCTTGACTTTTATTTAAGTTTCCGTTGTGTTTATATATAGATATAAAATCGGAACTATGCTTCAATATTATAACATATCCTGTGTCGGCACTCCATTCCGAAAATATCACTGTACCATCGGCTATTGCTTTTATAGGAGTTCCTTCTTTAGCTGCTATATCTATAGCAAAATGCTTTATTTTAGCCTCGTATTTTTGAGTTACAACCCCTGTCAAAGGTGAAAATAAAACTATATTTATAAGTTCTTGTTCTTCCGAATTTATATTATATCTATCCTCCTGCTCTACTTCTTCTCTAAATTTAATATCATTCTGAGAAGGATCTAACTCTATATTCAAATTAACACCTGCAAGAGAATCTATAGTATCCTTAGGTATTTCGTAATTATCATCTCCTTTCAGCATTCTTTTTATATGCTCACTATATTTGTTAACCGTATTAAGTTCTATTTCCAAAGAATCTAATCTATAAACTAATTCTATAGTTCTTTGCTCCAGTGAAGATGGCGAATACCCTGGTATAAGTTTTTTGAAAGAAGTAAAAAAAACAAGTGAAATAGTACCCGAAATAAGTGCTATAGAAACAAAAATACTTGCTAGTATCAATCTAATTCTTGTTACTCTAAACGCCAATTTTTCTTCATAGGTCGTATCATCTATAATGAGAAACCTATATCTTTTGGTCATTTTATCTTTATATTTTATCTTTTTTTTAGACATTATCCAAATATATTATTATTTTTTGTAAAAATTCATACTATCTATATAATTATATACTTCAGCATCTAGCAAAGGTCTTATTTCTTTTTCACAGACTATCATATCACGTATTAGTGTCGAAGATATGTCTATAATAGGTGCATCTATTATATGAATACTATTGTGAGCTAACAAATCATTAGGTACTTGCTTACTTGTCATACGAGGGTAAACATATATATCGTTACTTTCAAGTATATGCTCATGATTTTTCCATTTCTTAAAACTAACCAAATTATCTTGCCCCATAATAAGACTAAATTCATTATCTGGATGTTTTTCGGCTATATATGCCAAAGTATTTACGGTATAAGAAGGCTGTGATAACTTAAATTCTATATCCGAAGGTTTTATGTTATCGTATTTACTTACGGCTTTATAAACCATTTCTAATCTGTGATAATCTTCCAAAAGACTAGCTTTTTTCTTATGAGGATTATGAGGGCTAACAACCATCCACACCTCGTCTAAGTCTGTAAATTCTAGCATATGATTAGCCAGTATAACATGTCCTATATGAACAGGGTTAAAAGAACCAAAATACAATCCTATTTTCATGTTTTTATTTTAAAAAATCATTTACCATGTTTATAACGTCTCCTTTTGCTATGTCCAAATTATCATTTATTAATATAGCATCAAAACTACAAGCATAATCCATCTCTCTCGACGATTTAGCTACTCTTTCTTGTATTTTTTCTTCTGTGTCGGTTTTTCTAGCTCTCAATCTTTGCTCCATCACCTCCAAAGAAGGTGGTTTTACGAATATAGCTAAAGCTTCTTTTGGAAATTGTTTCTTGATATTAAGCCCTCCTACTACATCTATATCAAATATTACATTGCCTCCTTTAGCCCATATACGTTCTACTTCTGAGCGTAAAGTACCATATTTGTTTCCTTTATAAACCTCTTCCCATTCTATAAAATCATCATTAGAAACAGCTTTGTCAAAATTGACTTCATTCATAAAATAATAATCTTCTCCATCTTTTTCACTCCCTCTAGCTTCTCTGGAAGTTGCCGAAATAGAAAAAGATAAATTAAGGTCGTTTTGCTTTAACAAATGATGAACCAAAGTAGTTTTACCCGACCCAGATGGTGCTGACAATATTATTAGTTTACCTTTTTTCATTACAGTACATTTAGCATTTGTTCCTTAATTTTTTCTAGTTCATTTTTCATCTGAACTACACTACGCTGCATCTCTGCAAAGTTCGATTTAGAACCTATAGTGTTTATCTCCCTACCCATTTCTTGTAGTATAAAACCTAATTTTTTACCATTAGACTCGTCTGTAGCCAATTCTTTAATGAAATAATCTAAATGTGTTTTAAGCCTAACTATCTCTTCATTTATATCTAACTTTTCCAGATAATAAATAAGTTCTTGCTCGTATTTGTTTGTATCTACACTTTGTTTTAACTCGTCCAAAGCATTCGATAATCTGGTTTTTACAGCTTCAATCCTTTTAGGACTCATCTGCTCAACCATAGACAGCTGCTGCTCTATATTTGTTATTCTTTCTTTGAAATCATCTCCCAAAGCCAAAGCTTCCTCTTTTCTATATACAACAGTACTTTTCAAAGCCTCAACTATACCATCTTCTATTTTTTGCCATTCCTGAGGATCCAAATCTTCTTTTTCTACTTTTAAAGCATCTGGAAGTCTCATAGCTATTTCTAGAAGATTTTCATCTAGAGAAATTTTTCGTAAGTCTTTAATATAAGAAAGGACTACTTTTTCGTTTATTTTACTAGAAGTAACTCCTGAAGTGTCTTCTATATAAATACTAAAATCTACTTTCCCTCTAATTAACTGAGAAGTTAACATTTTTCTTATATATATCTCTTTTTCTTTATAGTAAGAAGGTATTCTCACCGAAAGATCTATATTTTTACTGTTTAATGTTTTTATTTCTATAGTTACTTTTTTGGTGTCTAGTTGTAAACTAAAACTCCCGTAACCAGTCATAGATTGTATCATATCGGAAACTAAATTAACTTGCGAAGTTAACAAATACATTTTATAATAATAGTATATATTCTAAATACTTTATTGGTTCTAAAAGCCTATGATTATTTATTTAAACAAAAACAAACCATGACTTCCTGCGACTGCTCCTGCCGTAGTTATAAGGCTCAGTAGCAATAAAATCCAATGAGCTCTATGTATAAACAAAAAAGTTTTCTCAGGGTTTTCTTCGGAGTATTTCTTGAATAATTTATGTAAAACCAGAGGTTCTAGAACATATAAAACCAAAGTAAAGAGTATCCACACCAAAGTCATGGCGTGTATCCACCAAAATCGGTAGTCTAAATACCTGTCCCAAGCATCAAGTTCGTATAACATATAAAAACCGGTTACCCCAGTTATCAAAGTAGTTATTTTTGCCTGTATAGCAAACCTACCTTCTATTTGTTCAAACGTAGATATCCTATCCTTTTTAGATTTCATATTCTTAACTGCAGGTATTATTACAGTTGTAACCATAGCCACCCCTCCTATCCATAAAACAACTGCTATAACGTGTAGTACTCTTGCAATAGTAAAACTTTCCATTGAAATTAGTTTTATTTTAACCTAAAAAGTATTCTTAATTGTATAGATATTTCCGAAAAATAATTCTTGTTTTCAAAACTTCCATTTATAAGTAATAATTCACAACCCATAAGCTGCTCCTCAGACAGCACCCTCAAACCAAAAGCACCATTGATAGCAAAGTTAAATTCGTTAAAATAATCACTATCTTGAATACCTCCTAAACCTCCTGACCCCTTAAGCCCCGAAGAATAATTAATACTCCCCCCTGTCCCTAAGAAGACCGAAAAAGATTTGTATTTTATAATATCATAATTAATATTAGTCTTAAAACCTAAAGAAGTATAATATGCATCCCTAGTATCTGATATAAATCTAGATGTGTAAGTCCCGAAGTTAGCACTAGGTACTATTCTTAACCTACCGTTACCCAAATCGTGCTGGTAACCAAAAGAAAAATTAACACCTACACCTCTTGCCTTAGAATTATTAGAACCTCCAGCTCCCAGTCCCATCATCAATGTGTTTTTGGAATATTCTTGGCTATACGAAAAGCTAACCGAGCATATAATTACAATCAATAATATTAATGTTTTTTTGACATAAACGGAAACTATTAAAGACCTTTTGTTTAAGTAAGACTTCTGTATTAAATTCATTATTACACCTTAGGGTTTACACACTAATTACAAGTATAATCAGTATAATTTCCTGCAAAAATAATCAATAACAGACAATACCACTACAATTTTAACATCTAATATCTTTTGTCTTTCAATATGTTGACTCCCAGTAAATTGGTCTTTATAAGGTTATTTGAATAAAAATAAGGACAAACAAACTGATTGCATCCTATTAAAGATGACAATTACAAAGTAGCTTCTAAACTATAATTATGGTTCGTATTATAAATCAGCAATATAAAAGCCTAAAAAAAAGGCTTACATCCTATACAAGATGTAAGCCTTTTTTAAAAATATTTATTATATTTTATTTTTCATCATCTTCAGCACCATGAGTAAGACGTTTCAAAGGTTTTAGTATAGCTATAACTAGCAAACCAAATATAACCGTAAAGATTGTAATACCTATAAAAATTGTTTTCTCTCCTAAGTGTTCAGCATTTTCACCTAATACACCAGCTAGTTTATTACCAAAACCAGTAGCAGCAAAGTAAACCCCCATTAAAAGAGAAGCATATTTGACAGGTGCTAATTTAGTAATAAAAGAAAGCGCCACAGGAGAAGAACTAAGTTCACCAATAGTGTGAAGTAAATATGCTCCCAATAACCAATACATAGCAGAACTACCCTTAGCCTCAAATTCCATAGATGCAAAAATCATAAATACAAATCCAAGACCCATTATTATGGTACCAACAGCCATTTTAAACAAAGAAGAAGCTTCTTTACCCTTTAATTCTCGTCTAGCCCATAGGGTAGCAACAAAAGTAGCAAGTATAACTATATACAGTGAATTAACTCCTTGGAACCAAGTTGCTGGCACTTCAAAACCAAGTAACATTCTATCTGTTTTGTTTTTGGCATAAATACTCATAAGTCCACCCGCTTGCTCGAAAGCTCCCCAGAATACAACTACTAAGAAGAAAGAAATTAGTAAAACTAAGTATCTGTCTTTTTGTTTTTTATTTTCCAAATTCTTATATATCATCATCATCATACCTACAACTAATGCTATAAATATAAATACTGCTCCATATCCCCATTTGTCAATAGACTCATAAGTAAGCCCTGCATATACTCCATAAGACACAAGTATCAACACTATTATCAAATGAAGAGGAGATTTGAATAAATCACCAAACAAAGACATAACCGATACATCATCAGCTTTTTGTTCTGCAGTTGGCTTGTTACCTACATGTATTAAATATTTTTGTCCCATCAGATATACTACGAGTCCAAAAAGCATAGCTATACCCGCTAGTCCAAAACCATAGTGCCATCCTATTTGTTCTCCTATATAACCAACTATAAAAGTAGAAAGTAAAGCTCCTAAATTTATACCTACATAAAAGATACTAAAACCTTTATCTCTTCTTATATCACCTTCTTTGTAAAGACCTCCAACCATAGTTGAAATATTTGGTTTAAGAAGCCCTACACCAGTAACTATAAGTCCTAGACCTATATAAAAGAAGAGCATATCGTCAATAGCAAGTACCGTATGACCTGCAACTAATATTATAGCTCCGTATAAAACTGCTTTTTTCTGTCCAAAAACTTTATCGGCTAACATACCTCCTGGTATTGCCAATACATATACCAACATGGTGTACCATCCGTACAACATAATAGCCTCTGTAGGACTCCATCCTTGACCTGGGTTATCTCCTGTAGTTTTTTGTACCAAATATAAAGTAAGTAATGCTCTCATCCCGTAGTAAGAGAAACGCTCCCACATTTCGGTCATAAACAATACGTATAGCCCTATCGGATGTCCGAATAGCTCTCTCTTATGAACTTCTGTTGCTGTTTGATTCATTTTCTAAAAGTTTAAAAATTTGTTTTTTTGTTATAAATAAAATAAGGTCTGAAACCGCAAAGCATCAGACCTTATTATAAGTTTTATTATAAATTATTATAGATATAGTTAGTCATCTTAGTATATAAGTGAAGTCTTGTATTTCTACCCTTATATATACCATGAGTCCTGTCTGGGTATATAAACGATTGGAAGTCTTTATTGTTTTCGACCAAAGAGTTTATCATACGCATAGTGTTTTGTACATGCACGTTATCGTCTCCCGAACCATGTATAAGTAAATAATTTCCTTTTAACTTATCGGTATGGAATATAGGAGAGTTCTCATCGTATCCGCTTGCATTCTCTTGTGGAGTTTGCATATAACGCTCTGTGTATATAGAATCGTAAAATCTCCAAGAAGTAACAGGAGCAACAGCTATAGCCATCTTGAATACGTCGTTACCTTTAAGTAAACAGTTCGAAGACATGAATCCTCCGTAGCTCCATCCCCAGATTCCTATTCTGTTAGCATCTATATAAGGTAAGTTCCCTAATTGCTTAGCAACTTCTATTTGGTCAATAACTTCGTATTTACCTAATTCTTTGTAAGTAACTTTTTTAAAATCAGCACCTTTAAAACCAGTACCTCTACCGTCAATACAAGAAACTATATAACCTTTGCTAGCTAGCATAGAATACCAGTAATCGTTAGAACCATTCCAACGGTTAGCCACTTGTTGCGACCCAGGACCAGAGTATTGGAACATCAACAAAGGATAAGTTTTATTAGCATCGAAGTCTAATGGTTTTATAATCCAAGAGTTAAATTCTCCGTCTTTGGTCTTTATAGTAGAAAATTCTTTATTAGCTAACTGATAACCTTCTAATTTAGCCAAAAGCTTATCGTTATTTTTTATTTCTTTTATCTTTTTACCGTTTTTACCGCTATAAAGTGTATAAATATAAGGAGTCTTAGAATCGCTATAAGTATGTATAAAATAGTTGAAGTTTTTACTAAAATCAGCAGCATTAGTACCACTAGCATTAGCTATTCTCTTTTTAGATTTACCGTTTAGCTTTACAGAATATATAGTTCGGTTGATAGACCCATCTTCTCCCGATTGGTAAAATATAGTTTTGGTTTTGCTATTATAACCATAGTACTGAGTCACTTCCCACTCACCTTTGGTAAGTTGTTTTTTAAGTTGACCTTCTTTGCTATAGTGATATATATGGTTATAACCATCTTTTTCGCTAGTCCATATAAAACTATTATCACTAAGGTAAGTTAAGTTATCAGTTATGTCAATATAAGTATTATTCACTTCGTTAAGTACTACTTTGTTAGCCAAAGTAGTAGCATTTACAAAATTTAACTTAAGGTCGTTTTGATGTCTGTTAAGAGTTATTACCGAAACAGTATTCGCATCTTTGGTCCAGTTAAGTCTTGCTATATATTCATAATCGTCAAGGCTAGTTACTTTTTTACTTTCAGCAGAAGCTAAGTCGTATATATGTAAGCTAAGTTCAGCGTTTTTCTCTCCTGCTTTCGGGTATTTGAATACTTGTTGAGTAGGGTAAAGGTTAGTACCTGTTATATCCATAGAAAACTCAGGAACTTCTGATTCATCAGTTCTTAAGAATGCTAATTTTTCACTATCGGTACTCCAGTCAAATGCTCTTACAAAAGCAAATTCTTCTTCGTAAACCCAGTCAGTTATTCCGTTGATTATATTGTTAAACTCTCCGTCTTTTGTAACTTGAGTAGTTTTAGAGCTAGAAAGGTCTAATACATATATATTGTTTTGCTTTACATAAGCTACTTTTTTGCTATCTGGCGAAAATAATGGTTCTTGAATTACATCAGCATCAACTACGCTAAGTTTTTTGCTAGCTAAGTCGTAAACATAATAATGAGCTGAAAAAGAGTGACGGTATATTTTGTTTCGGTCAACACTTATAAGCAATTTGCTCTCATCGCTATTAAAAGCATAAGTATCTATATAGTCTATACCTTCTAACTTATCGGTACTAACTATAGTGCTAGTTTTTTTTAAAGTCTTATAACTATACTTGTCTATACTAGTGGTTTTGGTTTCTCTATCATAGTTGTTAAGGCTATAGTAGTTACCATTCATAGAATTAAGAGAGTTCATGTATTCCATTCGGAACTGTCCTCCCCATATGTCGTCAAGGCTTATTTCTTGCTTTTGAGCATTTAATAGTCCCGTTACAAACAAGACGATAATCAATATTTTTTTCATTATTAGATTTTAGTTATTTATAAACAATGTTCAATAATAATGCTTTTTGCTGGATTATTAGGCTTTTATTTGGTTATAATACTTGGCTTTTCTGTATAGTATTGTTATTTAAAGCATTGTGTTTATAGTCAAAGAAGGGGCGTTTATTGCATAGATGGTGATATTTACATAAAAACAATGAGAGTTTGTGTTAGTTTATGAGGATTTAAAACATTTAAAATATTAATTACACACCAATACTTTAGATATTGAGGATTGTATCTTTATAGTTAATTTAAAATATAAAAAGATAAAACAAGTTATCAAAAGAACTGAAAGACAATAGCTAATAGTCTAAAGGAAGAAGAAGAATTACTACTTTAATACAAACCACAAGGCAATAAAGAAGAAAGTAAATCCCTTGAAATATCTTCCTTTTACAATGGTGCAAAAGAAGCTAATGATGACGTTGATGTATACATAAACTAAACCTCCCCTCCCCTACTGTAACCAGAAACTTCGACACAATCCTAAAATAATACTATATTAGCCGTAAATATCCAAAAAAATGAAATTCGCCCCAACATTTACAGACGACACTATGGTTTTAGGCTTGTTAGCCGCTATTATAGGATTTGTGTTTTATACCAGTGCCAAACAAACAGGTTTCTGGTCTAAGTTTTACAAAATAGTACCATCGTTACTGATGGTTTATTTTTTACCAGCTTTGTTAAACACTTTCAATATAATATCTCCCAACTGGATTACTGAAAACGAGTTGGGAGAAATAATAAAGCACAAATCAGGGGTCTATAATATGGCTAAAAATTATTTACTACCCGCTTCTCTTGTGCTTATGAGCTTGAGTGTCGACCTAAAAGCGATACTCAACTTAGGACCTAAAGCTCTTATAATGTTTTTTACAGCAACTGTAGGAGTAGTAATAGGTGGACCAATAGCCATAATGATACTATCGGTAGTTTCTCCCGAAACCATAGGAGGAGCCGACTTTGACGCTGTATGGAGAGGAATGTCAACCATAGCAGGTAGTTGGATAGGTGGAGGAGCCAACCAAGCAGCAATGCTAGAAATATACCAATACAACCCCGAAAAATACGGAGCTATGGTGTTTATAGACATAGTAATAGGCAATATATGGACAGCTGTATTGTTTATAGGAATAGGAAAAAGCGTAAAAATAGATAAATGGCTAAAGTCAGACACTAGTGCTATAGAAAATCTAAAACAAAAAACAGCAGAATATGTTGCAAAAGTAGAACGAACAGCAACCTCTACTGACCTTATGGTTATGCTAGGTATAGCCTTTGCTGCTGTTGGTTTTTCCCATTTTGCGGCTGGACATATTACATCTTTTCTTTCTGCAAATATAGAGATGATAAACGATCCTACTTCGTTTCTGTCGTTTATGAACTCCAAATTCTTCTGGATGGTAAGTATAGCTACTCTTATAGGAGTATTACTTTCTTTTACTAAAGTAAAACAATACGAAGGTGCAGGAGCCAGCAAATATGGTTCGGTATTCATACATATACTAGTTGCTACTATAGGAATGAAAGCAGACTTAGGTATGTTGCTTGACAATCCTGGGTTATTGGCTATAGGTATTATATGGATATCAGTACATATAGTTTTGCTAGTAGCTGTTGCTAAGTGGATAAGAGCTCCTTATTTTTTCTTAGCTGTAGGTAGTCAGGCAAATATAGGAGGAGCTGCTTCGGCACCTGTTGTGGCTGCTGCTTTTCATCCTTCTCTTGCTAGTGTAGGGGTTTTGTTAGCTGTGTTTGGTTATGTAGTTGGTACTTTTTCGGCTATATTTTGTACCGAACTTATGAGAATAGCTTCTGGAATGTAGGCTTTATATATAAGTTATATAAAATAATAAATCTATATTTGTGTAAATTTAAAACATATTAAAATGAAAAAAATATTAATATTACTTGTTATAATCTTTACTTTTTCTTGCAATTGTAATAAGAAAAAGGATAACAAAAGCAAAACTAACCAAGTCACAGAAAGCAAAAACAACTTCGATTGGTTATTAGGAAAATGGAAAAGAAATAACGAGGAACAAGGTAAAGAAACATTCGAAAATTGGAGTAAAATAAGTGATTCTAAATACACAGGCATAGGATACACCATGAAAGATGGGGATACTATCAAACAGGAAAATATAAGCCTTATAAAATCAGGGAATCAATGGAACTTGACTGTAAAGGTACCCGAAGAATCTCAACCTATCTTTTTTGAAATGATAGATCAAAAAGAAAACTCTTTTGTATGTAAAAACGATTCAATTGACTTTCCTAATAAAATAAAATATTGGAAAAACAAGGATAAAATAAACGCTTCGGTTTCTTCTAGCGAAATGGAAATAGAGTTTGAATTTGAGAAAATAAAATAGAACAAATTAATACAAAATGAAAAATATTTACATATACTATATAGCTTTACTTGTACCTATGGCTATTCTTATATATTTAATGAGGACAGATCCATATTCTTCTATAACTATTAGTTTATTCTTCTTTTATCTTTTGGTTTACAGAACTTATATAGACGGAAAGAGGTTGGCAGAAAAAGGAATAATAAGAAACAAAGATATTTGGAAGATGATAATACCTGGGATGCGTACAAAGCATGCTAGGGAATTATATTTTCGTAAATAGAAGAAAAGGTAAATGGAAACAATAATAACAATAACTAAACTCCTACTGATAATATTATTAGTAGGAGTTCCTTTTTGGATACTAAAGAAGACAAAAGGGACTAAATATAGATTTTTTAAATATATAATACCCTCGACAATACTCACATCGGCTGTAATATTGTTTTCGGTATGGTGGGCTCATTATTCTATAGGTATTTTACTATCTCATTACGAATACCTGTCCGAGCCAATGATACCTAAAGAAAGATTCATCAATGTATCTACCGAAAACATGTATAGAGTCAACCAACTAATCGACGATTGGACGGGGGTTGGTTGGCCTTTTAAAGCTATCTTGTTCAGTATAGTGTATTTTCCTATTCTGATATTTATATTTTTTTTCAACATTTTATTCGTTATGATTAAAGACAAATGGATTAAATCAAATTAACTTCAAGAGATACCTTGTTCAATATAGTATGTTTCTCTTTTTTGTTGATTATAGGTGTTATTAACTATTTAATAGCGAAGCTTAGACTTTGAATGGAGCTTACCTACAGAGGTACGAGTAGTATATATTATATGAATTAAGGTTTTTACTCATAATTAGATATACTTCGTTAGTGCGTCTTTCCTTAAGTATATCCAAAAAAAAAACAGCTCAATTATAAAATTGAGCTGTTCAATGTAGCGAGAAGGGGGCACGATCCCCTGACCTCCGAGTTATGAATCCGACGCTCTAACCAACTGAGCTACCTCGCCATTTTGCGAGTGCAAAACTACATCTTTTTATTGGTTCTACAAGCTTTATTACTCAAAAAAATAAAGTTTTTTTCAAGTAAATAGACAATAGGTTATTTTATAGATTATTGCAATTGAAATTATTTCAAACGAACCGACAACTCCCCTACTATTTATATTCTTCAGACTTATTAACTATCTCTAAAATAATATTTGTACATTTATAATAAAAAAAATGCTAAACGATACAAAGCTAGGAGATATACTTTTCTTAGATATAGAAACAGTTCCCAAGCTAGAATCTTTTGAACTATTAAACCCTAGAGAGCAAGAACTGTTCGATAAAAAAACCAAACACATAAGAAAAGAAGAGGAATTAGACAGTTACTACAACAGAGCTGGTATCTGGGCTGAATTCGGAAAGATAGTGTGTATTTCCATAGGTTATTTCTATATAGAAGACAACCAACATAAATTAAGAACAACTAGTTACTACGGAAAAAAGGAAAAGTTAATATTAGAAGCTTTCAAAAAAATAGTGAATATATATTTTAGCCAAAACAATAAAGTTCTATGCGCTCATAACGGAAAAGAATTTGATTTCCCATACATAGCCAGGCGAATGATAATAAACAACGTCAAACTACCAAAAAAACTAAACATACAAGGCAAAAAACCTTGGGAAATACCGCATATAGACACATTAGAGTTATGGAAGTTTGGCGACTATAAGCACTATACTTCATTAGACTTATTAACTCATATATTCAGCATAGCATCTCCTAAAAAAAACATAGACGGAAGTATGGTTGCTAGCGTTTACTACAACGAAAAAGATGTAGAAACTATAGCTGAATATTGTCAAGACGACGTTATTGCTCTGGCTCAGGTATATCTAAAACTAAAAGGTCTCGACAATATAGACGAGCAAAGTATTACTATAGTAAAAAGCAAAGAACTATTATGAATATAAATGGAAACATAAAAAAACTATACAATAATAAACTTGCTTTATTACTAATACTAACAGCATCTGATTGTCACTCTCAAGAAACCACGTCACAATCTAGATATTATATTCAAGTAGACCAAGTTATTAGTCATACAAAAAGAATTTCTTTGAGTATAAACAAAGATTATGACTCAGTAAAACCATGGCACAGGCTATATAAATACCCTTATTACGGGATAACCTTTATATACAACAACTACAAATACAATTATATGGGAGAGTCTTATTCAGTCTTATTTAATTACAATTTTCACTTGATAAAAACAAATAAAACAAATAGCAGCCTCATACTAACTCCTGCCATAGGACTAGCTTACAATACAAAAACATATAACCCCATAAACAACCCCGAAAATATATATTTCGGAACCAGTATAGCCTATAATTTATACATGAAATTGATATACAAGATAGAAAATATATTTAATAATATTGGACTACATACTGGTATTGGGTTTTATCATATATCTAACGGATCTATAAAGAGACCCAACAATGGCTTCGATAATTCAGATATAAGTATAGGTTTAAGTTACAATTATCAGAAAAACAAAACAATAAAAAACTCTATAAAACAGCTAAAACCCTTTACTAAACACATGCGGCACTATATAGCTAGCGAAATAAGTTTATATCAAAAAGGAACTGATCAAGCAATATTTTTTTCTTCAATTTTCTCATATTATATAAACTACAAATACAATAGGGTTTCAGGATTACAATTAGGAGCTGAATTATTTGTATCGAGTGTTATACAAGGAAACGAATCATCTTTCAAAAGATTAGGTCTTTTTACCGGATACGAGTTACAAATCGGCAACGTATCCATAAGCCCACAGATAGGATACTACGCATACAAACCTAACTATTTCAATAAAACAACATATCACAGATTAAAATTAAAATATAATATATCTGAAAAATGGTCATTAACTATAAGTCTTAAAACTCACTTATTAAACGCAGAGAGCATGTCTTATGGATTAAACTACAAGCTATAGAAAAACTAAAATCAAAAAAACTACAGAAAGAAAAGATCTCTAATTATTAAAAAGAAAACACCTAGACACATATAAAACTTTAAGTTTAAAACAAAAAAAACCCACTTTATCTCTAAAGTGGGAAAATTGCTATGAAAAAGATGTAGAACAAGTGTTCTACACTGCAAAGATACAACCTAATTCTGGATATACAATGATAATATTCTAAAACTTTAAGTTTAGAGCAAAAAAAAACCCACTCTATTGCTAAAGTGGGAAAATTGCTATGAAAAAGATGTAGAACAAGTGTTCTACGAGTGCAAAGATAGTCTAATTATACTGTTAAACAATAAAAAAAATGTTAATATTATGTTAAAACACATAAAAACAACTAACCAACTGTTTTACCGTTACTTACACTCAAACTTGATGGTGAAATAAAATCTAAATTACCTTCAGATAATTCTGTCATTAGTATCATACCATTACTTTCTACTCCTTTTATTTTTTTAGTTTCTAAATTTACCAAAACACAAACCTTCTGTCCTATTATATCTTCGGGCTTAAAGCAATGTGCTATTCCTGAAACTATCTGCCTCACTTCCATACCCATATCTACTTTCAATATCAATAGCTTTTTGGTTTTCGCCATTTTTGAAGCTTCCAATATTGTACCTATACGTATGTCTAATTTAGAAAAATCGTCAAATTCTATCAAAGGCTTAATAGGTTCTGGTTTTTCATTAGCCAATTCATTTAGCTTTTTAGATTCTTCTAGTTTATTTGTCTGTAACTCTACTTGAGAATCTTCTATTTTCTCAAACAACAATTCTGCCTTATTTATAGTATGTCCCTCATGCATAAGTTTTGAACAATCCGAAGAAAGATTAGACCAACTCAAGTTATTAATATTTAACATTTCAGACATTTTTTGATTAGTAAAAGGCAAGAAAGGCTCAGAAACTATAGCCAAAACAGTAGAAATTTGTAAAGCCACATACATAATGGTTTTTACTCTTTCAGGATCGGTCTTCATCTTCTTCCAAGGCTCTTCGTCTGCCAAATATTTATTACCCAACCTAGCTATAGACATCATAGCGGTTTGTGCATCTCTGAATTTGTATTTTTCTATCAACAAATCAACTTCCAAAGGCAATTCTGCTAGTTTACTAAGAGTTCCTAGGTCTATAGAGGTAAATTCACCTGATTTAGGCACTATTCCTTCATAGTATTTATGAGTAAGAACAGTAACTCTATTTATGAAATTACCAAATATGGCTACTAATTCACTATTGTTTTTGGTTTGGAAATCGCCCCAAGTAAAGTCACTATCTTTGGTTTCGGGAGCAATACTAGTAAGGCTGTATCGCAAAACATCTTGCTTATTAGGGAAGTCTATAAGGTATTGGTCTAGCCAAACCGCCCAGTTTTTAGATGTAGACAATTTTTTCCCTTCTAAGTTCAAGAACTCATTAGCAGGAACATTTTCGGGTAATATATAGCTTCCTTCGGCCTTTAACATAGCAGGAAATATAATACAATGGAACACTATATTATCTTTACCTATAAAATGTACCAGCTTAGTATCTTCGTCTTTCCAATATGGCTCCCAGTCTTTATTTTGCTGCTCAGCCCACTGCTTAGTTGCCGATATATAACCAATAGGAGCATCGAACCATACGTATAGCACCTTTGAGTCCACTCCTTCAATAGGCACTTTTATACCCCAATCAAGGTCACGAGTTACCGCTCTAGGCTTCAATCCATCGTCTATCCACGATTTTACTTGCCCATATACATTGGTTTTCCAGTCATCTTTATGCCCGTCAACTATCCATTCTTTTAAGAAATTAGAATATTTATCCAAAGGCAAAAACCAGTGTTTAGTACTTTTAAGGCTAGGAACATTACCTGTAATTGCCGATTTGGGGTTTATAAGGTCGGTTGCATTGTGCGAAGTACCACATTTTTCGCATTGATCACCATAGCTTTCGTCATTACCACATTTGGGACAAGTACCAACTACAAACCTGTCTGCCAAAAACTGTTTAGCATCGGCATCGTAAAGTTGATCGGTGGTTTGCTCTATAAACTTATCATTATCGTATAGTTTAGTGAAAAATTCTGAAGCTGTATTATGATGTATTTCGTCGGAAGTTCGAGAATAGTTATCGAAACTTATACCGAAATCTTCAAAAGAGGTTTTTATTATATTATGGTATTTATCAACTACTTGTTGAGGAGTAACACCTTCTTTTTTGGCTTTTATAGTGATAGGGACACCATGTTCGTCCGATCCGCAAACAAACAAAACGTCTTTACCTTTAAGTCGCATATATCGAGCATATATATCGGCAGGAATATAAACCCCAGCCAAATGACCTATATGTACCGAACCATTGGTGTATGGCAAAGCTGCCGTAATAGTATATCTTTTGTGTTTGCTCATCTTGTTTTATTTCGTTGTTAAGTGTGAATACAAAAGTAGTAATAGATATGGTATAATCAAAAATAATAATGGAGGGAGTTTTTATTTAAATAATATTAAACAAAACCACCTAACAAGCTACAAACTAATTAACTAAAATACACAATATGAATTTTATTGAAAATTTGTAACAAAAAACAAATAAACTCGTCTATTGTATAATGCACATTAAATTAATATAACATTACAAATACAAAAAAAAGTATTATTATTGTTAACTATAAATTGCAGAACAAACCCAGAGACAACATATTTATGATAAAAATAGAGCAACTACACAAGTCTTATCCTATAGGAAAAGAATCGTTACATGTATTAAAAGGTATAAATTTGGAAGTAAAGGAAGGCGAATTCGTTTCTATAATGGGTTCTTCTGGTTCGGGAAAATCGACTATGCTTAATATAATTGGTCTACTAGACGATCATGACAAAGGTAAATATACTTTAGATGGTGAGTTGATACAAAGCATGGACGAGGTAAAAGGAGCTAAACTCAGAAATAAGTTTTTAGGCTTTGTATTTCAGTCATTCAACCTAATAGCTTATAAAAATGCTTGGGAAAATGTAGCTTTACCTCTTTATTACAAAGGAGTAGGAAGAAAAGAAAGAAAGATAAAAGCTATGGAATACTTAGACAAGGTAGGGCTTAAACCTTGGGCTAACCACTTACCAAACGAACTTTCGGGAGGGCAAAAACAAAGAGTTGCTATAGCCAGAGCCTTAGTTACTGAACCTAAAGTAATACTTGCCGATGAGCCAACAGGTGCTTTGGACTCTGAAACTTCTGACTCGGTAATGAAACTATTGAGAGGTATAAACGACGAAGGTATGACCATAGTTGTTATAACTCACGAGCATGATATAGCCGAGCTTACCGACAGGATAGTTTTACTAAAAGATGGGCAAATACTTAGCGACGAGCATACATCTACTTATAATAACAAAATAAAAAAATAGTTTATGTTCGATATTTGGAGAGAAATATTTCAGAATGTAACTAAAAACAAACTACGCTCGATACTTACGGGGGTAACTGTTGCATTTTCGATACTTTTGTTTACTTTACTTTTTGGGGTTGTCAATGGCTTTAAGAATAGTTTTATGAAAAACTTCAAAGACGATGCATCTAATGCTATTTTTATACATGTAGGAAGCACGTCTAAGGCTTATAAAGGTTTTCAGTCAGGAAGGAGAATAAGATTCGAAAACAAAGATTACAACTATATAAAAAAACAATTTGGCGATGATATAGAGTTTATTACAGGGCGTGTTTTCAGAGGAGAACAAATAAGCTATAAAGGAAATAAAGATAGGTACAGTATAAGGGCTGTACATCCTGATCATAAGTTTTTGGAAGTTACTGTAATGCAAACAGGTCGTTATATTACCAATTTGGATTTGAAAAAGAGAGCCAAAAACATAGTAATAGGTAGGTTGGTAGAAAAAGATTTGTTCGAAGGCAGAAGTGCCTTGGGTAAGCAACTAAACTTAGGAGGAATAAACTTTAAAGTTGTAGGAGTTTTCTCCGACGATGGAGGAGAGAGAGAAGAAAGAACCGTGTATATGCCTATAACTACAGCTCAGGGTATTTATGGTAATAACCAATATATAGATCAGTTTGTTCTTAGTTCTAGAAAATCTATGAGTGTAGATGAAGCTATTGCTTTTGGAAAGAAGATAGAAAATATACTAAAAGCAAGGTTTAATATAGCTCCTAATGACCAATCGGCATTGAGGATGCAAAACATGAGTGAAACCAATAAAGAAGTGAACTCGTTCTTTACAATATTGACAGTATTTGTATTTGTAATAGCCTTCGGGACTCTTATAGCAGGAATAATAGGAGTTAGTAATATAATGGTTTATATAGTTAAGGAAAGAACCAAAGAACTAGGGATAAGAAAAGCACTAGGAGCTCCACCATCGCATATAATAAGTATGGTTTTGTACGAATCGGTGTTTTTGACTATGATATCGGGTTATATTGGCTTGTTATTAGGAGGATTAATACTCGATTGGTCTAGTGAATTATTAGAAGACTATGGAATACTAAACCCTAGTGTAGAAACCTCTCAAGTAGTAGGAGCTACACTTATATTAGTTGTTTCGGGGGCTGTAGCAGGGTTCTTACCCGCAAGACGTGCAGCACGTATCAAACCAGTAGTAGCCTTAAGGGCTGATTAAAAACCTAAAAGAAGAAATATGAAATTTTTATTTGACAAAGATACTTGGCAAGAGATATACGGAGCTATCCGTAAAAACAAAGGTAGAACTGCCATTACCATAATAGGTGTCATGTGGGGTATATTTTTGTTAGTGACCCTGCTAGGAGCTGCAAGAGGAGTTGAAAACGGGTTTAACAGGATGTTTGGAAGCTTTGCTACTAACAGTGTGTTTGTTTGGGGAAGGGCTACTTCTATGCCTTTCAAAGGTTTTCAGGAAGGAAAAAGAGTAAGACTTACACTATCGGACATAGATGCTATAGAGCAAGAATTACCAGAAATAATGATGACAGTACCTAGGATATCAACAAATAGTCTGTGTTCTAACGGATTTAAAGCAGGTACTTTTGAAGTGTTTGGAGATTATTCTGAGTTAGATATGGTTCAGAAGAAAAACCTTGTTTACGGGAGATTTCTTAATAAAACAGATATACTAGAAAAACGTAAAGTATGTGTTTTAGAAGAAGAAACTTATAAACAATTGTTCGACAAGGATGAGTATCCCATAGGTACTATGATAAAAATAAATGACACTAATTTTAAGATAGTAGGAATTTATAAAAAAGGAGCTGTAAGTATCGATTCGGCAGAAATACATATAGGATACAGTATTTTTCAGCAATTGTACAATAGAGGAGAAAATATAGACTATATGTTTGTGACAGCAAACGAAGGAACGGACATCGTTCAGTTAGAAGCTGATATAAAATTATTATTAAAAAACATACACAAAGTTCACCCCGAAGATGACAGAGCTTTAGGAAGCTTTAATATGGGTAAAGAAATGGAAAAAGTAACTAGTTTCCTTACAGGTATGCAGTTTATGACTTGGTTTATAGGTATAGCAACACTTATAGCAGGGGTATTTGCCATAGGAAATATACTACTTATAACAGTAAAAGAAAGAACTAAAGAAATAGGAGTACGTAGAGCCTTAGGGGCAACTCCTAGAGATATAAGAAACCAAATAGTTATGGAATCGGTTTTTTTGACATCTATAGCGGGTATGCTAGGAATAATATTTGGAGGAATCGTATTAGTAATAATTGATTCATTAGTAGGTGATGAACCAGATGCCTTCATGGTAAACCCGACCATAAACATACCTATAGTACTTATAGCATTAGTGACTTTAGTAACCTTAGGAACATTAATAGGGCTGATACCAGCAGGTATAGCAACGAGAATAAAACCAATAGAAGCATTAAGAGAAGAATAAAAACAACACAACATTATACATTATGAGCACAAGATTTAAAATAGTATTAGCAATAATAGTAGTAGCTTTTATAACCATATTGATATGGTTTGGAAAGAAAAACCAAAAATCGGTAGTAGAATACGAGACATCTCAGGCATTCACCACTACCATAGTATTAAAAACAGTAGCTACAGGTAAAGTGATACCTATAGAAGAGATTAATATAGTACCACAAGTATCTGGAATAATACAAAGAATATATGTAGAAGAAGGTGCTATGGTCCAAAAAGGTGACCTAATAGCATCTATCAAAATAGTACCTAATTTACAGTCTTTGAATGCTGCTCAAGGTAGAGTTATAAGTTCTAAACTTCAGTACGACAACGCCAAAGTAGTTTATGAAAGACAAGCTAAATTGTACGAAAGCAATGTAATATCGAAAGAAGCTTTCGATACTGCTAAGCTTAATTCTGACAGAGCTAATCAGGACTTAAAAAATGCAAAATCGGACTTAGAGATAATCAAAGAAGGAAGTACAAAAGCAATGAAAAGAGCTTCTAACACTAATATAACAGCTCAAATATCAGGGACAGTATTGGAAATACCTATAAAAGTAGGTAGTCAAGTTATAGAAAGTAGTACTTTTAATGCTGGTACAACCATAGCTACACTTGCTGATATGGATAGAATGTACTTTGAAGGTAAAGTAGATGAGTCTGAGGTAGGTAAATTAAAAAATGGAACAGAACTAGAGGTAAGTATAGGTGCTATAGAAAAGCAAAAATTCTCTGCTATACTTAACTTTATTGCTCCTAAAGGAAATGAAGAAAATGGAGCTGTACAATTTAAAATAAAAGCTAATATAGAACTTAAAGACGATGTGTTCATTAGGGCTGGTTATAGTGCAAATGCTGAAATAGTTTTGGAAGAGCGCAAAGACATAATGGCTATAAAAGAGTCGTTATTGCGTTTTGACAAAAAAACTGATATGCCTTATGTTGATATAGAAATATCGGAAGGAGAGTACGAAAAGAAAGAAATAGAACTAGGAATATCGGACGGTATCAATGTAGAAGTATTGTCGGGGATAACTGCGGAGGATAAGATAAAAATATGGAATAAGACCTCTAAGGAAGATTATGAGGATGAAGATGAAGATTAGTTAAATAGAAAGTCATAAAGTCAAAAGCGACTCTATTTTTAGAGTCGCTTTTGACTTTATTTATATTAAAACAAAACAACAATGGAAAAAATCTTAGAAATAAAAAATCTTGACAAAAGGTACTCAGGTGTACATGCTGTCAAAGATTGTTCTTTTACCCTAGAAAAAGGTAATATTTACGGCTTATTAGGTCCTAATGGAAGTGGTAAGTCAACTATGTTAGGTATGGTATTGAATGTAATAAACCCTAGCTCTGGTAGTTTTGAGTGGTTCGATGGTAAAGTGTCGAGTCACGATGCTTTGAAACGAATAGGAGCTATAATAGAAAGCCCTAATTTTTATCCTCAGATGTCAGCCGTTAAAAACTTACAGTTAGTTTGTAAAATAAAAGAAATTGATGAGTCTAATATAGATAATATAATAGAGCAAGTTCATTTGACTAAGTTCAAACACTATCCTTTTGCTAATTATTCTTTGGGTATGAAACAGCGCTTGGCAATAGCTTCGGCATTGCTTAACAAACCCGAAATACTAATACTAGACGAGCCTACCAACGGTCTGGATCCACAAGGAATACACGATATAAGGAAACTAATCACCGATATAGCCAAAGGAGGAACTACTATATTACTAGCCTCTCACCTACTTGACGAGGTAGAGAAAATATGTGATCACCTTATCGTTTTAAGAAGTGGACAGATGATATACGAGGGTAAAGTTGATGAAATATTTACCAATCACGGTTGTATAGAGGTAATTGTAAATGCTGACAATACTAAATTGAACGAACTTTTTACGGGATATGACGGAGTAAATAGCTTTGAACAAACAAGTGAAAACAACTACAAATTGGAACTTAATAAAGAGATAAACACAGCCGATTTCAATTCGTATATGTTCAAAAATGGTATTGCTTTGTCTGGTTTTATTTATAAAAAAGAAAAACTAGAAGAGCAATTTTTAAAACTACTAAAAAACTAGACATGTTAAGATTATTAAATATAGAACTTTTCAAAATAAAAAATAGTAAGGCTAGTAAGGTGCTTATAATAATGTATTTCGCTCTGTTGAGTATGGTAGCTTTATTGTCGGTTATAAAGTTCGATATAGGACCTATACAGTTTCATTTGGCTAAACAAGGTATTTATAATTTCCCTTATATATGGCATTTTAATACTTATATGGCATCTATATTAAAAATATTTTTACTTTTAGTAGTAGTTTCTCTTATGATAAGCGAATACACTAACCGAACTCTTAAGCAGAATTTGATAGATGGATTGAGTAAAAAAGAGTTAATACTATCTAAGTTTTACACTATAGTTTTACTTTCGTTAGCATCTACTGTTTTTATATTTGTTATGAGTCTGATATTAGGTCTAGTATATTCTGATTATAATGAACTATCTATAATAGTTACCGATTTGGAATTTATACTAGCTTATTTTATTAAGCATGTAGCTTTTTTAACTTTAGGTTTGTTTTTGGCAGTTCTTATACGTAAATCGGCCTTTGCTTTAGGTGCTTTTATAGTACTTTCTATAGTTGAAGGAATATTTACTGCTATACTTAGATGGTCTTTGAAACTAGAAAATTGGGATACTATAAGTCAGTTTTTCCCTATTAACTCTATGGCTAACCTTATAGTACAACCTATACAACGACTAGATGCTGTTAAGACACTATCCAAACAAGCAGGGATTGACACTGCTTATGACTATGGAGTAGGCCCTCTTAATGTTATAGTAGTAATAGCTTGGACTTCTCTTTTTGTTTATTTTTCTTATAAAATACTGAAAAGAAGAGATTTATAACTATAAAAACTGATTGTAATATTTTATAAAACAAGCTCAGCTTATCTTCTTAGATATTCTGGGCTTGTTTTTTTATACCTTTTAGATAATCATATTATAGTACTGTAAGCGCTCGGCTACTCACATCTTGATTTACTCTAAAATGTTACTTAATTTTGACTTTCATCAATTTAATTAAATATGTTTGCATTAGGAAGTCACAATGAGTTTTATTGTTATTCAAACCCTACAGATATGCGTAGAGG
>JABSPL010000186.1 GCA_013215105.1 Flavobacteriaceae bacterium | reverse complement strand
GAAGGTATAAGGGGTGCTCAGTTTGAACGTTCAACTTTAAACTCTCCAAACTACATTCATTTCACTACAAAACAAAATATAACCAATTTCAAAAATATCGAGAAAACCTATGGCCCCGACCTAGAAATACCTCTAAAGCCTATATATACCAGTACTGGTAAAGCTACTTTCAAGATAATGAAATATGACAATCAGAAAGTTATAAAATACTCTCTTAATGGTGATGGTGATTACGTAGCAGACGGCACTTTTTTAATAGATCCTGAAGTTTCATCAGTTCCACCTACAGATCCACCTACAGTCTTAAGAGAAGGTAATCTGGAAATTGGGGATGCTGGAATATTTAAAGTAACGGTAACCATAGCGAGTGATAGTAATTTTCATAAAACAACAAAAGATATATATGTAACTATAAAGAAAGCCAAACCTAATATAGCTTGGACGTCTAATTTCCCTGATCCAATAACCTACGGAGATCCAGCCATAGAACTATTAAGTTTTATAAGCACTGATTCTAATGGTGAAATAAAGACCTACAATATTATAGGCAACATGGTATATTTATTGGATAATAATAAAATGTCTATAGGGAATGCTACAGATTCTAACATTGAAATTAGAGCTTTTGTTTACGAAGATGTCAATTATAAACAAGATAGTGTTGACAAAAAATTCACTATAGCAAAAAAAGTACTAAAAGTAAAAGTAGAAGATACCAAAAGAGAATACCTAGCTGAAGACCCTGACTTTAATACGGTTTTTACTGGTTTTAAGTATGGAGATAATAGTAGTATGATAGGGGGGGTACCTGTATATAAGACCCCAGACTCTGATTATAATAGTCCTGTTGGGGATAATTATACTATTGAAGTATCAGGCTACACCTCTGATAATTACACATTCGACTACACAACTCCTCTTGGAAAATTAAAAATAACTAAGAAAGAACATCCTTTTACTCTCAACAACATTGATATGGATTATGAGAAATCAACTACCGAGAAAAAAGAATTACGATCTGGTGATATTATTAATATGCTATCGAGTGATACTACAGGAGAGTATAGTTTTGTGATAGTCAATGACCCAGGAGGGGCTTTGACTCCTATCAGGATTTCTTTTATAGAAAAAGAATCTAACGGAACTTTTTGGTTCAGATCGGGAAATGCAGGTGTAGTAAATATTGAAGTAACTAGAGCAGGTGATGGTAATTTTGATTTAAAAACATTATACTTTGATATAACTATAAATAAAATATCACCTCATGTCAATTTTATGATAAATGATCCTGAATACGGAGTTAATTATATAGATTCTTCAAATCCTGCTAATATCATATTAGTAGCTACTAGCGATTCTGTTGATAATAATAATTTCTTTTATGAGTTTATATCACAGGAAGGATCAGTTGAATACAGTCCGGCAACTACCGGCACTAGTATAAATGGAAACAAACTTATAATCGGATATGCGGGGAAAAATATGGCTATAAAAGCAACTCTACCTGCATCTACAAATTACTTAGAAGATAGTGACTCTGATGCTTTTAAAATAAATAAAGCCAGCTTAAGTATAGAAATAAGTAAATTTGATAAAGACTATGGAGATGTAATACCTGACTTAAGTAAAAAATTTGAATACGTAGCTGGTGATTTTAGAAATGGTGAAATAGCTGAAAATGTTCTACCTACTACAAGTGATCCACCTACACCTATAATAGGATTTGTTCCACCTAAAATAGAATTTGAGGATAATGATGTAGGTCAATATTCTGATGCCGGAGAATACACCCTAAAAGCTACAAATCTTGATAGTAGCACTAATTACACAATAAGAGATGCTAGTTCTAGCGGGTCTATGAAGATATTGAGGATAGTTCCTGATTTTGAGGTGCTTAAAATCCGAAAAACATACG
>JABSPL010000185.1 GCA_013215105.1 Flavobacteriaceae bacterium | reverse complement strand
GAAGGTATAAGGGGTGCTCAGTTTGAACGTTCAACTTTAAACTCTCCAAACTACATTCATTTCACTACAAAACAAAATATAACCAATTTCAAAAATATCGAGAAAACCTATGGCCCCGACCTAGAAATACCTCTAAAGCCTGAATATAACAGTACTGGTAAAGCTACTTTCGAGATAATAAAAGACGGTTTAAAAGTTATAAGATATTCTCTTAATGGTGATGATGTTTACGAAGTAGACGGCACTTTCATAAACGAACCTGAAGTTTTATCAGTTCCACCTACAGATCCACTTACAGTCTCAAGAGAAGGTAATCTGGTAATTGGGGATGCTGGAATATTTAAAGTAAAGGTAACCATAGATAGTGATAGTAATTTTCATGAAACAACAAAAGAAATATATGTGACTATAAAGAAAGCCAAACCTGATATAGCTTGGTCGTCTGATTTCCCTGATCCAATAACCTATGGGGATAGTAAAATAGAGTTAACACAATATATAGAAACAAGCTCTGATGGTGAAATAAAGATCTACAATATTATAGGCAACACGGTATATTTATTGGATAATAATAATATATCTATAGGGAATGCTACAGATTCTAAAATTGAAATTAGAGCTTTTGTTGACGAAGATGTCAATTATAAACAAAATAGTGTTGACAAAAAATTCACTATAGCAAAAAAAGTACTAAAAGTAAAAGTAGAAAATGCCGAAAGAGAATACCTAGCTAATAACCCCGATTTTGAGACGGTTTTTATTGACTTTGTTTTTCCTGATGACGTTAGTTCATTAGGAGGAACAATAGCATACAAAACATCCTCGGATATAAACAGTCCTGTTGGGGATAATTATACTATTGAAGTATCAGGCTACACCTCTGATAATTACACATTCGATTATACTGAGCCTTTTGGGAAATTAAAAATAACTAAGAAAGAACATCCTTTTACTCTCAACAACATTGATATGGATTATGAGAAATCAACTATCGACAACAAAAGAGAATTACGAGCTGATGATATTATTAATATGCTATCGAGTGATACTACAGGAGAGTATAGTTTTGTGATAGTCAATGACCCAGGAGGGGCTTTGACTCCTATCAGGATTTCTTTTATAGAAAAAAAATCTAACGGAACTTTTTGGTTCAGATCGGGAAATGCAGGTGTAGTAAATATTAAAGTAACTAGAGCAGCTGATAGTAATTTTGATATAAAAACATTATACTTTGATATAACTATAAATAAAATATCACCTCATGTCGGTTTTATGATAAATGATCCTGATTACGGATTTAATTATATAGATCCTTCAAGGCCTGCTAATATCATATTAGCAGCTACTAGCGAATCTGGTGATAATAATAATTTCTTTTATGAGTTTATATCACAGGAAGGATCAGTTGAATACAGTCCGGCAACTACCGGCACTAGTATAAATGGAAACAAACTTATAATCGGATATGCGGGGAAAAATATGGCTATAAAAGCAACTCAACTTGAGTCTACAAATTACTTAGAAGATAGTGACTCTGATGTTTTTAAAATAAATAAAGCCAGCTTAGGTATAGAAATAAGTGAATTTGATAAAGACTATGGAGATGTAATACCTGACTTAAGTAAAAAATTTGAATACGTGAATAATGATTTTAGAAATGGTGAAAGAGCTATAAATGTTCTACCTACTACAGATGTTCCACCTATTACAAGTTTTCCACCACCTATAATAGGATTTGTTCCACCTAAAATAGAATTTGATGATAATGATGTAGGTCAATATTCTAATGCCGGAGAATACACCCTAAAAGCTACAAATCTTGATAGTAGCACTAATTACACAATAAGAGATGCTAGTTCTAGCGGGTCTATGAAGATATTGAGGATAGTTCCTGATTTTGAGGTGCTTAAAATCCGAAAAACATACG
>JABSPL010000184.1 GCA_013215105.1 Flavobacteriaceae bacterium | reverse complement strand
GTAATAACAGGAGGTGTGTTTGGTATGTCTCTGGTTAACTCTATATTCGTAGATGCAATGGTAAGCGACAATAACGATAATTTGGAGAGGAAGATAGAGGAGCTAAACAAAAAGATGGATAGGTTGTTAGATAAGTAGTGGTATTGTGTTGGTAATTACGACAGCAAAGCAAGACCAATCTACACTAAGAGTATAAATGAATACTTAGACACACAAGACATAGTAATAACTAAGTTGGACTTTGTAGGAAAGACGGAAGAGAGTACAAGTACTCATCCAAAGGGGTCAATAGCCCTATTATAAAAGACGAATATTCAAAAGAATACTAAAAGATGAACTATACAATCAAAGAAATAGCCGAAATATTAGAAGTTAGCGACAAAAGTGTTCATAGATATCTCAATTCTTACTTTACTAAGACTACTAAAGGTTTTGAGGTGTCTGAAAAAATGCTTGAAATACTTAAAAATGAACACTTAGATGAGCCTAAAGATACAGTTGTCCAAGAATTCACAAATGATGAATACGAGGAGTTTCACAAACGATTATCTGAATATTCTTTTTTAAAAACTAAGATAAATGATATTCTTAACGAATTAGAATATTACAAGAAATCGGCTAAAAGTCATAACCGACAAATGGAACTTATGGCGAAACTAATTTAGGTTTTTTTATCCTTTTATTAGTTTTAAAAGACAGAGTTGACTATCTTCTTTCTGATATAAAGCTAATCCATTAAAAAACCTAATAAGACAATAAGCTATGCTTTACTCCAAAGCTTCTCAGCTTGATTATGTATAGTATTACTTTTTTTGTTGTCTGCTGAGGCTATTGCCTCTGAATTTTAAGGGAAAGAAAGATTTTAGGAGGATAGTTCAATAACGATGGTTTAAATTAAACTCGTTTATCTTACTGCAATTATTATTAAATCACCGTTTACTTGCTGTTTTATACGTTATTGAAGTTTTGAGTTGTTTTTAATTTGAAATACAAGTAAATAATGTATGATTTAGTAAAATAAATAGATATATTAGCATTATTGTATTTTATAAGTATAACTAAATACGATAAAGGTTGGGTGTATGATATTCGTATAACTGAATGCTGTAGGTAATTAAAATAAACAAAAACACACGTATATGATTTGGTTCAATATAACAAAATTAGAAAGGAGAATTTATGATAATAACTTTACAGATAAAGATGGATTTATATACTTTATGGCATCTATGATATTATCAACTTTGGGTACATATATATATGTTGAAGAACCAATAGGCTTAACTGACTTAGTGTCTTTATCCTTAGAATTAGTAATTATGATTTGGGGAGTAGTATCTGTCTTTAAAATTAACGAATCCTTTGATAAAAAAGATTTTTTCAAGAGGTTTTTTGCATTATCTTGGGTTATTGGTATCAGAATGATTTCAATAATAATTACTTGTTGTATTATAATACTAATAATCTATTTAGGGTTCATTGAAAATAGTAGCGAATTTATAGAGTCAGATGATGATTTATTAATTGAAAGAGTAGGTTTGTTTGTAGCCCCACTTTTGATGATAATTTATTATTTTTTACTTGCCAATTCATTTAGAAGAATTTCAAAACAATCTTAAAAACTATGTACAACCATGCATATAATCCATGGGGAAGTAGATTATGAATGGAGTTCGGATATACTAATCCGCCAAAAAATATTGGAAGTTTAAAAGAATATAAACATCAAATATTGTTTTGGCTACGGGTGGTTTAAGTTGAAGAGTAGAGCTCCGAAACCCCCTACCTCGTATAACTGAACGTTGTACTTAATTTAAAACAACCATCCTTGAAAAGAAGAATAATAGGAATTGATATAGCGAGAGCTTTAGCAGTTATCGGAATGATAATCGTAAATTTTAAAGTTGTATTTGGAGGAAATGGGCTGAATTGGGTAAAATCATTTGCAAGTGTTTTTGACGGAAAAGCAGCAGCAACATTTGTAGTTTTAGCTGGAGTAGGACTTGCTCTAATGACAAACTCTGCAATTAAAAACAATGACCAAGCCAAATTAAAAATTGCTCGGAATAGAATTCTAAAAAGAGCATTATTTTTATTCATTATCGGAATTTCTTATATAGCAATTTGGCCTGCTGATATTTTGCATTTCTATGGCGTTTATATGGCAATTATAATCTTACTATTAACCAGTAAGCAAAAAACTATTATAATTTCAGCTATTTCCCTCATTATAGTCTTTCCAATACTAATGACTTTTTGGAATTATGAAACAGGATGGGATTTTGAAACATTAGACTATCAATATTTTTGGACAATCAAAGGATTTATAAGAAATCTGTTTTTTAATGGTTTTCATCCAGTAATTCCTTGGACTGCCTTTATGTTATTTGGTTATTGGTATGGTAAACAAGATTTACATAACGACAAATTCGTAAAAAAGACATTTTGGATTAGTTCAATCATTTTCATTTCTATTCAAGTATTGTCTTTTGTTTCTATCTCGCTTTTATCAGAAGGAAACCAAGAAGTAGCAAAGGAGTTAACCGAGATTATTGGTACCAATCCGATGCCACCATTACCTGTTTATATGCTAAATGGAATTGCAGTTGCATTTTCAATAATATCAGCTTGTATAATAATTGCAAAACGATTTGAGAGTAGTTTTATAGTTGACGCTTTAAATAAAACTGGTCAATTAGCATTAACCTTTTATGTAGCCCACGTAATTATTGGAATGGGAATAATTGAAACAATAGACCCAAATAAAATGGGAAACTATTCAATTGAATTCTCGGTAATTTATGCTTTAGTGTTTAGTGTGTTTTGTGTAATATTTGCAGTAATTTGGAGGAAATATAAAGAATCTGGACCATTAGAATGGATAATGCGAAAAATTACGGATTAAAAAAACTGAGTAGAACAACTAAGTGTAAAAAAATAATTATCCTATTAAGGTACTGAATAACAATTTACCCCTCAATATTCTGATATCTTTTACTATACCTCTTTTTACAAAAGATACATAATAATCTACTCTTCATACTTTTAACAGATTTAACTCTATTAATTCTGAAATCTCACCTCTTAGCTTTATAGTTTCCTCATCGGTTATCACTTTAGTGTAATTATCAGCAGGTTCCAGATGTAATATACTGATAATTGTTACCTGAATATATTTTTATCAGTATCATAGTTATTTATAGTATTAATAACTGTGTTGAATTTCTCTTTTTTAGCTGTTTTTATTATAAAAATCTTGTAATTCGTTAAATATTCTCTTAGCGTCTTTGTCATTAATACCATCAAGTGAAATCATACTCGAATTATAACCTGTATTAATATAAATCCCTTTCCAATCTTTGGAGAACTCGGTATTTTCAAAAACTTGAATTAACTCATCTCTTTTCTGTCCAGCAAGCCTATAGATTATTTTATCCTTAAAAAATACAACTTTTGTGTTTTTGTAAGTACTAAAGTGAATTATAACAAAAGTAAATAAATTTAAAATCAATGAAGATAGAAGTAGCCAATTAGGGTTATTCCAGTCTTCAGTTATTAAATATAAAACTACGATTATAAAGCAGATAGCTAAACATATAAAAAGGATATTTCTACGGGTCTTATATATTTTAATAGTTTTCATGATTATTATGACTTTATGTTTTGAGATTTATTAAGATACTATAGTATATTGTATGTATACTATGGCTAAAGTAAATAAAAACGCCTAATAATCGATGATTATTAGGCGTTTTATTAATTATGGGTATAGGTATAATATTGATTTAAAGTGAAATTCTAAAGACTATTTCAAATTTAGAACTCCCTGTTATAGTAGTATCGTAATCATTATTCAAAAGAAATGATTGACGTATTCCTATCGTGGCATTAATCGTATTTCCTAATAAAACATCGAACAGAGTTTCGAATCCTATAGAAGCATACTCTCTCTTTGTGTTAGTTTTATCAAAATCGGTGATATTATAATCACCAAACAACTTAGCTATTAATCTATTAGTGTAAAAAACACCATTAATTCCAAACTCAGGATATGCTATTGGCAAATTATAATCTGCTGTAAAGCTCAATATATCTTTATAATCAACCGATGAATACCCTCTGGCGTATTCAAATGTGTCCATATAGTTATAAGATGTCCCTTTCCATTTGTATCCAGAAGCTAATTCAAAGTTATGATTTTCGAACAAACCAGGTAAATATAATCGGGTATTAGCCTCAAACTCTTCGGCTACATCTTGTTCGAAAGATTTGTGATAGTTCAAAGATAAACTTTGCCCCCAACGAGTACCAATATTTTTAGATGCTGAACGTCTTAAATTACTAAAATTAAAGCCAAAATTATAATCAGTAAATGAATAATCTTTAAGACCTGCATACACTTGTTTAAACTTTGTTTTATGTTCTGAAACCCCTGAACTCAAGGTCAAATTACGAGTATAAATACCTGAAGATAAATCGAGAGGTAAAACAAGAGAAAAGCTAGCTGTTTTTTCATTGAACTGCTGTTTGTTAATATAGCTATAGTCTCTATTGTCAGTCGACGATAGAGAAATTACTTGCTTTACCCAAAAACCAGCATAGGTCAAATCACCATTTACAGAATGCGATTTTTCATTGGTATTATAAGTATATGATACTTCTGTACCCAGTGTATTTAAGTCATTCTCCGATTTTAGGGTCAAACCATATTCTGTATTCGAAGCTTTAATACCCCATGAATGAACTCTGAATAAATGCTTAAACCTATTGTACTTTTTAATATCATCATTTCTATACTCAGCAGATTCTATGATATTCCCTCCTTCTGATCTGATAGCTTCATTATCGAAAATAGTCATCTCATGAAGTTCTTTTATTATAATTTCTTTATTTAAAGATTTATTAAGAGTAATCTCTCTTAATTCAGAACCCTCAGAATTTATATTCGAATAAACTAATTTTTTACCATCACTAGAGATACTTGGCCAGAAAGCACCTACAGGTACTGAACTTATTTGCTTAACAACTCCGTTTGTAGGGTTTAAAGAGTAAATATTATCTATACCTGAAAATGTTGCAGAGAAATAATAATTACCATTTGACACTTCAACATCTGTAACAACCTGATTTATTGGCCCCCATATAAGCTTTTTTGATTCTTTTTTGATATCAAATACACTTATATTGAATTTACCTTTCTTTCTTGCCGAACAGATAATTTCATTTTCGTTAATCCACTTAGGGTACATTAAATAATCATTATCCTTATTAGTCAAACGCTTTATTTCACGTCCTGTTTCTGCGTCTAGAATAACAAGTGTACAATTTTGTTCTTTGGTCAATTCTACTACTACTATTTGTTTACCATCTGCTGATAATTGTGGTGAAAAGAACTTTTTATTCTTTGTTATCTTATTTTTCTTACCAGAAACCATATCGTATGTTACGATATCGGAATAATTGTATTTATCCCATCTAGGGTGTGGAGTCCTCTCCGACCAAGATATTTTCCCTTTTGAAACAGAAAAACCCATATTGTCTGTAAATGAAGTATAACATATATGAGTTTCATCTCCATTAGAAGAAATCTTTATAATTTCGGGAATTGTACTGTATGAGGATTTAAGCACATACAAATCGTCCTCTAAGTAAGTCGGGAAGGTATAGTTGGTAATATCATTATTGGCTTCCATACTGATTTTTTCTCCTTCAAGAATTTCCATTTCAGAAATTCTTTTTTTGTATTCATCTCTATAATGTGTATAAGCCTCTTCGTAAAGCTCACTAGTGGACATACCAGTATGTTTTTTTAATGAATTAGAAAAAGGATAAATAACACCTTGCAATTTAGTTGTGCTTTCAATAACTTTAGCCCAAATATTGTTACCAAATTTATCACGTAAATAAGAGCTTAGTAAATAGCCGTATTCATAATGATTAGGCATTTTACTCTTATATGAACCCATTCGTATATGTTTATATTTGAAATGCTTATCAGCATCCCAATTGGCATGATTATTTTGTTGAAAAGCCGATAAACGTCCCCTTCCTCCATTAGTAACAGCGGTTTCGGTTACAACGGCATCACCTTCAAAAAACCAATTAGGAACAGTGAATTTTGAAAATAGCCCCCATCCTTGCTCACCTTGGAAGAGGTATAAAACACTAGCTATACCACGTTTGGTGTTGGCAAACTGAAGTGCATGACGGTATTCGTGTATCGAAAGGACATCTATAAAATCATCGCCCCCTACCATATACGGATTCTGCGGATTGGCGGTATAAAACTCACTCTTATATGGTGCTACAGACACATATCCATTTGCTGTACTTGTATTTGTTTGCAGAATGATACTTATTTTCCTGATTTCACCTCCTAGAGACTCTGTATTGTT
>JABSPL010000183.1 GCA_013215105.1 Flavobacteriaceae bacterium | reverse complement strand
TAGTATTACAGTTTTATTCTGTTTTGGATGGGGATATTAAAACAAGTACTTTTTTTAGAAACGTTAAATCTATTTTTGTAGAAGAGGATAAATTGAGGATTAATTATTCTTCTTTTTTTTCATCTGATTTATTTGATGAAATTAACAATTATATAAATGAAGATAAAAATAGTTATAGGGTCATTAGCTTAGGAATGTCTCCTAGTATTGCACTATATAATGGTTTTTATACCTTAGATAGTTATGAAAATTCATACCCTCTATCTTATAAAAAAGATTTTAGAGAATTGATGGAAAATGAAATCGTGAAAAATGTTAAAATAAAAAACTACTATGATAATTGGGGATGTAGATGTTATTTTTTCCCAGTAGAAACATATAGAAGTTACTATTTCAATAAAAATTCAAACAAAAAAATTAAAAATTTAAACTTTAATACTAAGAAGTTTATAGAGATGGGAGGCAAATATATTTTCTCTGCAGTTGAAATTGTTAATGCAGAAGAAAATAACATTAAACTAGAGAAAACATTTGAAACAACAAATTCATACTGGAAGGTATATTTGTACAAAGTAAATATATAACAATGGGATTATTACTGAAAAATAAATTAGTTTACGCTATAATACCAGCGAGGTCTGGTTCAAAAGGGTTACCTGATAAAAACATTAAAGATATAGAAGCTAAGCCTTTGATTTCTTATTCAATATCTTTTGCTAAAGCTCTTAATATTGATAGAGTCTTTTGTTCTACAGACTCTGACGAATATGCTAAAATAGCTATAAATTATGGTGCTGAAGTTCCTTTTTTGAGAAGTGAAAAAGCTTCATCAGATACAGCAATGGAACATGATATTCTTGAAGACTTATATGATAAGTTTAAAAAAGAAGGTATAGAGCAACCCGATTATATAGTTTGGTTAAGACCTACATTTGTGTTTAGAAGCATAGACGATATTAAAAATTGTATAAATAAATTAGAACAGAACTCTGACTTTACAAGTGCTAGAACAGTATGTGAAAGTGAAAACAGACTATACTCATTGGATAAACAAGGTAGATTAGATACTACATTTGAAGATGACGGTAAATCAATGATTAGAAGGCAGGATGTACCTACTTCTTATAAAGTTTATAGTACAGATATTATAAGATCTAAACCTGAAAATATTTCTAATACATTTTTAGGTAATAATGTATATGGAGTAAAAATAAATAAAATATGTGGATTAGATATAGATGATATATTTGATTTCAAATTAGTTGAATTAATTATAAAACATGAAAGAAAACTTGTTGAACAGTATTTGTTCTAAAATAGAAAATTTGATCCAAGACAATCTAGATCAAATAATATCCCTTAGAAATGATAAAATATTAAAAGAAGATAATAGCTATGTTTCTAAAGGTGATTTATTATGTGAAAGTATTATTAAAAAATATTTGAGCGACAATGAGCCTGATGTTTTTTTGGTTTCAGAAGAGAGCCCCGTAGATAATACACGAAATATTAAGAAAGATAAAGTTCTAATAGTAGACCCTATTGATGGTACTGAAAATTTTGTTTCAGGCCTTAAGGAATGGGGAGTTGCTCTATGTTATTATGAAAAGGGCAAGCATATAGAATCTATGCTGTTACTTCCTGAATTAAAGGAGAGTATAAAAACAGGAGATGAAATAAAGCAAAATGTTTCTAGAATATGTGGGATATCTTCTAGCCTTACAAAAGAGGATATAATGAAGTTAGAACCAGGCTTTGAATACAGAATTATAGGATGCTGTGTTTATAATATGCTCAATGTTGTAACTGGAGCTTTTACTACTTTCGAAAATCCTAAAGGAGCATATGTATGGGATATAATCCCAGGACTTAATTTGGCTTTAGAGAATAATCTAAAAGTAGTGGTTAATAATAAAATATATGAGGGAGAAATACTAGATCCTTCATTAAAATATACTTTTAAAATTTCAAGAAAATAAGTTATGAATAACTCATATATAAAGAGTATTGAAAATATATTAAAAAGTCTAAATTTAAAGACTAATAATATATACATAATAGGTAAGGGGAATAGTTTGAGAGATATTGATACTACTAAATTTGAAGATAGTGTTATTATAAATATTAATGATTCAGAGAAAATATATGAAGGACATTTTTCATTAGTACATTCTAATTGGGCTATAGATAGTATAAAAGAAAATGGGTACAGGGCTGATATGTATCTGTCAGATAAAGATTTTTGTTCTAAAGGAATAAAATTGCCTTTTTATCCTATTCAGTTAGAAGATGTAGAAAATAAACTATCTACCCTTGTTAATGACAATTTATTTATTTCAGATTTTTTGTTTTTGACAGCAATTAAATTATCTAGAATATGTGCTAATATTTTGGGTAAAAAAATGAATGTTTTTTTTATAGGCTTCGATTTTAAAGTGTCTGAAAACAATATAATTAAAGATTATTCAAAACATTCCACTCAATATACTAATGTAGTACTAAGAACTCAAGAGGACTTTTTTGAGAAAGTAAAGAAACATATTGATTCAACAATAGATGATATTAATATATCTCATATAGGAGATAAGCATTATAGTTCACTTTCGGTAATTTCTTTTAATAATTCGGATGTTAATGAATTAGTAGAAGAGAAAAAAAACAATAAAAGTTTGTATTTAGATTTATTAAATAAAGTTGATAAAGAAATACCTATAATAATAGCAGAGCTAACAAATAATCATATAGGTGATAAAGAAAGGTTAATTGAGATGATTAAATTGTCTAAACAACAAGGAGCAGATGCTATTAAAGTTCAGAAAAGAGATGTATCTACTTTTTATACAGAGGAAGAATTGAGAGCACCTTATTCATCTCCTTTTGGAACTACTTTATCTGATTATAGATCAGGAGTAGAGCTTAATGATGAGTTGTTTGATGTGCTTATAGAAGAATGTAGAAAGCATCAGATATTTTGGTTTGCTTCTGTTTTGGATAAACCATCGTATGAATATATGTTAAAATACAATGTGCCACTTATAAAGTTACCAAGTACTATATCAAATCACAGGAATTATCTTAAGCATGTAGCGTCTACCTTCGAAGGAGATGTAGTTGTTTCTACAGGATTTACAGATTCAACATACGAGGAATTTGTATTGAATACATTTATAGATAAAGAACGTTTGTTTTTATTACAATGCACATCTTCTTACCCTGCACCACCAGACTCTTGTAATATAGGAGTTGTAAATCATTATTCCAAATTGAGATACAAATATCCGAATATAAGGCCAGGTTATTCAAGTCATGATGTAGGTTCGTTTGCTAGTCAACTATCTGTAGGAGCAGGAGCTTTAATGATAGAAAAACATGTGAAATTAGGTGATTTAGATTGGGTTCATTTTGACGGAGTTGCATTAGATATCAAAAAAAATGAATTTGCAGACTTTGTGAATGACGTAAAAGAAGCTGTTTTGATAAAAGGAGATAGTCTTAAAAAAGTAGATAAAAATGAGCATCATAAATATAAGGTAAATAAGAACAATAATTAATGATATCATTATTCAAACGTCTTTGGAATTCTCCAACGTTTACTACATGGGCAAGTTTATTAGTTATTTCATTAAATACAATTATAGTTCTACCAATGATATTGATAAAGTTTTCTAGTATAGAAACTAATATCTATTTTATCTTTATGACTATAGGACAAATCAAAAATATTTTTGATTTTGGTTTAAAAGGTAATATATCTAGATTGTTTTCTTATTCTTATGCAGGAGTTACTGATTTGGATAAATTGACAACACCTGAAGGTTCCAAAAAAGAACCTAATTACGAACTACTATTCAATTTGTTTAATAGAGCTAAACTATATTATAAATATATATTTATAATAACATTAGTATTAGTTTCGTTTATTATATGGCTTTCTGTAGATAGTAAAGTCTATGAAAATAAAGATTATATATATTCTGCTATAGCTATGGTTATAGGTTCTTGTTTTTTTATATACAACAACCTATATGTTTCTTTTATAACAGGTATAAATGAAGTAGCTCTAATAAAAAGATGGGAAGTATTATTAAAAGGATTGGCATCTATAAGTATGATAGTTGTAGTGACTTTGTATCCTAGTTTGCTAAATATAATGTTGGTGTTAAATATATGGATAATAATAAATTTCATTAGTTATAGTTTTATAATAAAACCTTTCTTAAAAAATAAAAAAAGCTTTGTCTTAGATAATAAAGAAGTTTATACAAAATTAGATAAAATAATATTCGGATTATCAAGACGTTCTTTTGTAATAGGTTTGGCAGGGACAGGGTCTAAACAGATAATGAATATATTGATAGCTAATTTTGTAGCTATAGATATAGCGAATTCATATCTTTTCACCGAAAGAATATTTGAACAACTTAAGGAAGTGTCTAGAGCTCCATTTTATTCTAAAATACCTTTATTCAGTAAGCTAAGGGGACAAGGTGATTTGAAAGAAATGATAAGTAAAGTGAGATTTTCTATGTCTTTTTCTTATTGGATAAATATTATGGGATTAGCTACATTATTTTTCTTTGGAGATTTAGTTTTAAGTATAATAAACTCAAAAGTTCTATTTATAAATGAAACAACGTTTATCATAATGGCTGTTTTTTTATTATTAGAAAGATACACGTCTATGCATATACAATTATATATTTTCATGACCAACAAGATAGTTGGGCAGTTTAGATTCATTCTATTAGGTCTTTCTTTAGCTTTATTTACATGTCTTTTGTATCCTCTATTAGGAATAGTTGCTTTACCTACGGCAAGTATTATTTCGTATATGCTTTTTTTAACTATATATTTTTCTAATAAAAATTATAATGAGATAAAGCAATCTTTTTACACATTTGAGAAAAAAACAATAATTCCAATAATAACAATACTTTTTATATTCATTATAATTCATGAAATATATATTCCATATACATAGTAATATTAATCTGTTAGCATCAGTTTTAATTGTAGAAAATGAAAAAATAAAGAGAAAAGATGTTCTTTTTTTATTAGCAAGAGGTGTTAAAACCGATTTCGAAGTTAACAAAGAAGATATACCTGCCGAGGTATACTATCACTCGTTTAATGTCCTAAAAGAATTAAAAACTTTACAGTTTTTAAAAAACAGTAAGATAGTAGAAAAAATAGATGATTTGATAAAGGGTTTTATAAACGGAGATGATTTTATCTATTATTGCCCAAACTCTAGAGGCCCCTTATATCGTGCCTTTTTCTCTCATGATAAGTGTTCAGGGGTTAACTATATAGAAGATGGTATGGATGCTTATTTATCAAGAGAAGGATTGTTAAATAAGTTTCCTAAGAAAGTGCCTGCTCATATACGATTATTTGATGCCACATTAGGAATATTACCTGTTTTCTGTAATAAACGTTTAGGATACATGAAAGGTGAATTATATTCCAATATCAAAAAAAACAATACTTCTAATATTTATTCATTGTCTGATAAAGCTTTTAAAAACCAGATAAATGAAAATATAGAAGTTCTAAAAATAGGATATAAAAGCCACTATAATTATGATTATAAATGGAGTAATGTCTTTGTTTTTGATGCTGTAGTAGAACAAAAGGTAGTGAAAGAAAAAGATTTTTATTCTTTTGTTAATTGGTTTTGTTCTACATACTATAATGATGTAAATGAAACCTTAGCTATTAAGTTTCACCCTCACCAAGGAGAGACAGAGATATCTCAAATATTAAAAATTTTTGAGAAGAATAAAATAGAAACAAAAGTTATATCTAACGATGTATCTATGGAAGTTGTATTCATGATAAATAAGAAAACTAAAGTTTTTGGAATAGGATCTTCTTTGTTGTTATATGCTAGTTTGTTTGGTATTAAAGATGTACATGTATTATATCCCTATTTTGAAATAGAAAAAAAATATAAGTCACCTAGATTAATATTTTGGAATGATGTGTTTTTAAAAGAGTCAAATTGTAAATTATTGACTAAGACAATATGAATAAAATATTATTTATACCTCAAAACAAGGAACATGTCGAAAATATGAAAAGTATTGTTTCTGAATTGGTTGGTTTAGATGTGTCTACAGATTGTCTCGATACCCGAAAAATATTTCATCAAGAAATAACTTATCCAGAACAATGGAATATTGTACCTTACGAAAATAACTTAAAAACTTCTTTTTATAGACTATCATCATTAAAAAGACTAAAGTTTATTTATAAACAGCGTAAAACTATAAAGAGAATAGTATCTAATTACGATGGTATAACTTTTGGTTCAGATGGTGCTTTACAAAGATTGTTTGTGTATTATGCCAAAAAACAAGATATTCCTTGTTTTATGGTTTTAGATGGTCTTATAGGTAGTCCTATTCCTTTTAATTTGAGAGATATTATCTGTGAATCGGAAAATATATTATCTGATTTAAAACAGTTATTGAAAAGGCAAATAATAAAATATTTTTCAAAAGTGTTTTCAAAAACATTTTTAAGCCCATACTTACCAAGTATTATAGCATCTAGTAATTTGGACCATATTTATACAATAGGAAACTTTTCTAATGATATAATAAAAAAATATTGTAATTCATCAACTACTGTTTTCAATACAGGACTACCTAGGATGAAAACTTATTTCAAAACTAAGCCTATATCTTTTAAACCATCAAAACCTAAATCGGTTTGTTTTATTACTTCGGCTTATAAATGGCATGGTCTAAAGTCTTATCATAAATATCAAATGGAAGATATATATATGATTAAAAAAATACTTTCGGAGACATATTACAATGAAAATATAACTTTTGATGTAAAATTACACCCTAGAGAAAATAAAGAAGATTATATTCATTTAGAGAAAATGAATATAAATATTGTAGATAATATTAATTTTGATACTGTTATAAGTCAGTACAATATAATATTGAGTAACCTTTCTACTTGTATAGTCGAAGGGAGTAATTATGGAGTGGATATAATATCGGTTATGATTAATTTTCCTTTTTGGAAAGTTAAAAATGGTTTTTTAGGAAATAATGAAATTGTAAAAATATTTGAAGAATCTGAATTGAAAACTATAATTGAAGAAAAGCTGAACACAACAGATATTTTATATAATACTAATATAAATAATAATTTTTTATCGGTAAATACACCTAATTCAGATATTATTATAAGTGAACACATAGTAAAATTATTGAAATGCAAAAAATAAGCTTATATAAGATAAGTCTACTTATTGTAGTATTATCTACTTTTGGACACGTACTGGGTATTAAGATAGGGTCTGATGCTTTCGATAAATTATTTAAGTTGATAATGTCAGCTTCTGTAGTTGTAGTACTTATGTTGAGCTTATTTAAGTTAAAAGGTGAGAAAATAAATTATACTTTCTTAAATCTTTATATTATTCTTATTTATGGAACATTTATTATATCGGTATTGGCTAACTCACCTATAGAATATATTCCGAGTATACTACGTTTTACTATGTATCTGTTGGCTTGTTTAGTGACTTATAGATATATAGAAGTAAATGGACTAGATTATCTTATAAGAATATTGAAAAGCGTAATTAAATTTGCTGTAATTATAACGATAATCATAGGTTTTTCTGAAGTTTTATTTTGGGATATAAGATTTATGAATGGAGCTTATAGATTGTCAGGGCAGTTTCTAGGGCATCCGTTAGCTTATGCTATGTTTTTAATAGTTTTAATAGTATTTACTTACGAATTGAAAATTTTCGATAAAAACAAAATTGTTCGCTGGGTTATGTTATCTATGTTAATTTATTTATTTATGAATACTCATTCCAGAGCACCTATATTTGGTTTGTGTATAAGCTATGCTATATATGTTTTTATAAAAGATAAGAACATCTTAAAACAATTCAGAAATATACTAATAATACTTATAGCTCTGTCATCTGTTATCTTAGTTGTAATAAATACAGACATTTCTCCTCGTATCAAAAAGGTTTTTATATCGAAAAATTCACTTAAAGATAATTCAACTAATACTAGGTTTGAAATAATAGATAATACCTTTGAAGGTATGGATATTGTAGATAAAACCATTGGAGTAGGATTAGGAGGTTTTAATAGATTTTACGAATTACATACTCATCAATTAGGTGTAGCTGCACATAATAATTATCTGTTGTTTTTTGCGGAAGGAGGATTCGTAGGTTTGTTTATATTTATTTTATACCAAATAACTTTATTCTATTTTTTATATGTTTTTGTTAGAAAAAAAGAACGAATTTATAAAGGAATAAATTTGAATAGATTAATATTCGTAGTAGTTTTCTTCTTTGAATTTTTAGCCTTTCTTTTAAATAACTATTATTTTTATAATTCACAGATTTTTGTTTTTGTGATTATAGGACTTATGTTATATCTAAATAAAAACCAAAACAAGTATGCTTTTTAATTCATTAGAGTTTCTTCTTTTTTTACCGGTAGTCGTAATAATATTTTACTTACTACCTAATAAACTTAAACGGTTTTTTTTACTTTTAAGTAG
>JABSPL010000182.1 GCA_013215105.1 Flavobacteriaceae bacterium | reverse complement strand
TGTTGACATAATTTCCGTTTTTGATTATGTTACAAATTTTGATATAGGGTTACTTTAAATATTAAACAAATTGCAAAATACTGAATACTTTTTGCAGAATCTTTTTTTAGCTAGCAGAGAACGGATGGGATATGCGTAGTATTTTTGTGTTGCGCCTGCGGCAAAAATATCACGTATGAGCCTTTGTGTGTGCCATTGTTATTGTTCATCAAAATATTTTCTAATTACATTTAAACTTTCCTTAGTTTTTTCTCCAAACATTGTATGACCAGCTCCTTTAATAACAACTATTTCAGCATTATTAAAATAACTCATATGCTCTTCTTGAAAATCTTTTCCAATAATTTGATTGCATTCTCCGACTATAAATAATACTTTATTTGTGTGATTTTCAAGTCCTGATACTAAATCAATTTGAATATCTCCTTTTTCGTCCAATGCTTTGCTCAGTATTGCTCCTGAAGCAACTCCACTTAAACGCCAAGAAGGAATATAACCATTCGTTACGCTCTCTTTACAAAAATATTTTCTCATCGGATTCCCTTCAATATCTATTGCTCCCATTTTACCAACAATATAATCTATTCGTGCTTGCTTATCCGTGTTTTTTAGGTGAAGACTTTCAAATGCAATTACTGTCATGGCTTTAATAACGCCCCAATTAAATTCAACTTTAAATTTCTGAGAAAACTCTTTGGCTTTTTCACTCGTTAGCATTCCAGGTTCTGCAAGAATTACTTTATTCGCTCGTTCGGGATTTCTTGCAATATATCCAGAAGCGAGCATTGCTCCCCACGAATGTCCTATGATATTAACCTTTCTATTTGGCGAATAATAATTGATTATGCTTTCTAAATCCGTTAGTGAATTCTCAAGAGATTGTTCTTCGGCATCAACTCTTGGCGATAATCCTGTACCTCTTTGGTCATAAAAAACAACAAAATAGTTGTCAGATAATTCCTTTAATGGAAGAAGATATTTATAATCATTTCCTGGTCCGCCGTGGATAATAATTACGACTTCACTGGTGTCATTTCCAAATGTTTCAGAATGAAAAATTACATTATCAATTTTTATATGAGGGATTGTTTTATCATCTGCAACTGTTTTAGGAACAGAATAATCTCCACTGGTTATAAAATACATAGAAATCGAAAAAATGACTAATCCGACTAAAATTCCTAATAAAATCTTTCCTGTTGTTTTTAATATTTTCTTCATTACTCTGAATCTTCCTTTTATTTTAATGTGGCATAACGGCTAGCATATACGTAGTAGGGTTTTTCGAAGAGCTACTCTCCACTGCTAAACTACTTCCCCTATGGCGTGTGCCCTGTTATGAGCTTATTAATTCTGCCTATTTGCTTACATTCTGATGAAATACTGCGAGTGTGCTTACACACAGTTTCTCACATATAATCCCATACAGATTGTAATATTAATCAAAATAAGTGAAAACTATTGGATTACACAAGCCTTCTTTTACTTTTTTCCATCGCTGAAAAAGAAATCGACCTAAGGAGGTTCACGAACTCCCATAAAATAATAAAGGAGTGAGTAAATAAAAAAATCTAGTCCAATTAAAAAATACTCGTAATACTACTATCGTCCAACTAGCTAAAAAACTGAACTCGTCGTTCCTCCTCAAGCAACTTAAGTTTGTAAAGTAGTATATTTAAGAAATAATCATTTAGAAATAAAGAGGAATAAGGCTGTCTCAAACAATAATATTAAAAGCTTAGAATAATTAAAAGTCCCTTCTTGAGAAAGGTTGGGGATGTGTCTGCCTTGTTATGAGTTTTTTTTACGTCTCAGTATTTTTACAATACGGCTATATACGATTTCTGACAAATTCCATATATATAGTTTAGGATCGGTAGTGTTATTGAACAGAATAACAACAGTATCAATATCTTTGTGATATTCGGCAAAACTCTGGTATCCGGGAACCCATCCAGAATGTTTATATTCGTAAATTGAAGAATATATTTCCTGTTCCCCTTTATCAAACAAAGAGCCATCGTTTAATGCACGCAAGAATATACCTACATCCTGCGCTGTAGCTAACATTCCATACTCTTCAGTCTTTAAATCAAATTCATAGCCAACATGATAGCCACTCATAACATCGTCTATATTAACCTCTTTAAGCGATCTGAAGGTGTTGTTTAGTCCGAGAGGTATCAAAATACTCTCCTTGATGTATTGGAAGCTACTATAACCTAAGGTCTTATCGATGAGTTTTTTGATTAACAAATAATTGGTATTAGAATAACCATAATCTTCATCTGGATGAAAGTTAGCAGGCAAATCAAGTGCCAATTCAAGCGTTTCTTTACGGCTTTTTGGTGGATTTTCCCAATAATTATTATAGTCGGTATAATTGGGGATACCGCTTCTGTGTTGCACCATCAACCTCAAGGTGATTTTCTCAGCATTTTCAATTCTACCCACAAGCTCTGGGAAATAATCAGCAAGTGTTTTATCTAAAGACAAGCGTTTGTCATTGACCAATTTGGTGATAGCAACGGCATTATATAGCTTGCTAATACTGGCTATTTTGAATAAGGCTTTCGGGTCGGCAGGGATTTTATTTTTCCGCTCATGCCAGCCCGCAGAGTAGAATGCTGGTGGTTGTCCGGCCTCGTCCACATAGACAATAATTCCGTCAATGCCATGGTCAATGGCTTCATTTACTTGTTCTTGAACTGTATTTGGTAGTGGTAATATCCAAGCCCATACCAAAATCCATGGTACGAAGAACAGGGAGGTTATAGTTCCTATAAGTAATGTTATTCTAAGTATTAGAGTTGTTTTTTTATTAGCCATAAGATTATATTTTTTTCATAGATGGTTTTTATTTTAGTTGCCACTAACTTAACAAACATAAGTAATTTCTTTTATCCAACCTATGCTATATTTCGTTATATTTAAAGTTAAAAACCCAAACATTTGAGTAATACCGAGTGAACATCAAAAGGGCCTATAAAAACAGTTTGTTTTCCGTTTTATCGTCGTTAAAAAAGGTAAATCGAAACAGGAGATTTTAAGGAATAAAAATATTGAAATTGTAGATAATAAAATTAAGGACAAGAAAATATGGAGGAGATGGTTTAGTGCCGTAGACTGTAGCGTTGAAGGACGGAGAAGAAGAAGGATAGGGGAGGTTCTATATATAAAATTTAAAAAACAGTCTTGTCGTAAAATAAGGCTGTTTTTTTGTTTTAATCTATTACTCTACTATAAACTTACCATTCATAACACCATAATGACCAGGGAAGCTACAGATAAAATCGTAAGTACCCTTTGCAGGAGCTATAAATGTTATAGTAACACTTTCTCCCCCTCCAATTAACTTGGTATTTGCAATAATGTCTTTGGATTGGGGTATATATCCATTATCTACGGCCTGCAATGCCTTAGAAGCAAAATCGGCAATATCTGTTCCTTTTTTTAATAAAACAAAATTATGCCCCATTACATCTTTCAACATCTTACCTGTATGTATCAATATTAAAGTCACTTCATGACCTTCTTTTACCTTTAATTCAGTTTTGTTAAATCGCATTTTGTCATCTGCCGAAATTGATATATTCACGGACTCTATAGGTTCTTTGGGCTTATTTTTTTTCTTTGTTTTATCATTCACACAACTAGACATAAGCATTGTTATAGCTATAGCACTTAAAAGTAATTTTTTCATATTTAATATTTTTAATAATTCACAATAGTCAAATATACATTATTATTCTTATTTAAAAGAGGTAGTTACCTGATAGTCTTAACTGTATATAGGTTTAGTGTATTGAGACTCCTATTTACACTTAATTATATAATATAAATAAGGCTATAAAAACTATTTAGTTATAACCTGATTATACTACTTTGCAAACTTAGGTTGGTATTATCGGATTCTCCAATAAATAATTCATTTAATGTTGTTTTACAAAGATTCTCATTTATTAGTTTTTGAATATCGTAAATCCAAATGAAATTTGGCGAAACCATTTTTGCGAATATGTTTTTTACGCCACGCTCCAGTAGTTTTTTGTACTCTTGTAGAAACGTGATATATTTATTTAATATATACATCTGTTTTTTTGTTTAGCGTTGTTTTTTGGACTTGCTTTATTAATTTTCAAACTCCAAATCAACTATTTGGAGTTTTGGTAAAAGCAAAAGGGCGATTGAGTTTAGCACCCAACCTCCCTATGTTTTTTATACATTATTGTGCGTTTGCCTACTTTCTAGAATGTAGTCCAATAGTATTCCCATCTATATCCATTAATATAGATACAAAGCCAAATTCTCCTATAGACATTTTAGTCCTTATGATTTTTCCACCAGCTTTTTCAACTCTATTTTCTTCGGTGACACAGTCTTCTGATTCAAAGTAAATAACGGTGTTATTGCTGTTTGGCACAAAGTTTTCTTTTTCTACTAATGCTCCAGTAATATTTAAGCCTTTTGGTTCAAATGGAAAACCAGATTGCTTACCGTATTCAATAGGGAAATCAACAAGTTTAATATTAAAAACAGCCTCATAAAATTCTTTAGCATTGTTTAAGTTTGATACATTGATGTCAAACCAGTTTACAGGATTTACATTTTTCATTTTATTTTCTTTTATATTTTGTTGCGTTATTGCAATGCAAATATGCTATGAGTTTAAAATATAAAATTGTAAAAATGGGACAAGGCTAGTCTTTGTTGTCAAAAATCAATGACATCTTTAAATGGTCTCCATAAAATTCTTTAGGTGTTAATCCTGTAAATTCTTTGAAGTCTTTTATAAAATGTGCTTGGTCAAAGTATTCGTTTTCGTAAGCCAAATCTGTAAGACTTGTAACGTCTTTTGTTAATAATGTTTTTAATGTATTTTGAATTCTTATGATTTTTGATAGCTGTTTGGGACTTAAACCTATTGTTGACGAAAATTTACGGGTTAATTGTCTGCGGTTAATATTGTTTTGTTTTGAAAGTTCATTTACAGAAAATTGTCCTTTAGTATCTAAAATTGTTTCAATTGTTGATTTTACAATGTTGTCAATGGTTTTTCTATCAGTCAATCTATTTAGTAAAAATGTTTCGATTAACTCTATTCTCTCAGAAGTAGATTTGGCTTTTAAAATCAGCTCTCCAATTTCTCCTCCATCTTTTCCAAAGATTTTATCTAATGGTACGGCTGTGTTTTGAATTTCTTTGATGGGTATATTCGCAAAAGGTGAAAAACCGTTTGGTTGAAATCGAACGACAAAAGAACCAGTAGTACCAAGTGGTTCTACAATATATGGACGTGTCAATTGTCCTATTAAAAAATATTTTGGTAGAATTATACTTTCTTTATCGTTTGGGTGGTGCTTGTATGTATCTCCGTAATGAAAAATCAGTTTCATTGTGCCATCAGGAATAATGGTGTTTTTTAAGGGAGTATTTTCAAAAGAACTTTCCAATGTCCAATAACATTTAACCCATTTTGCTAAACTCTGTTGTGGTTCAAATATTTTACGATTCATTAGATATACTATTTTTGTTAAGGCAGTTTTTTGGGTACGATGTACAACTATTTGTATAAGAAATCGTAGACCGGTCAAATGTACTAACTTATCGATTAGCACTTAGCCAAATTTACAATTTAACCGTAATTTCTCTTTTAACCATCAAATTTTATATTTGGAGGAACTTTATAAATACAAAAGGATATTTGAGTTTAATACCAAATACCCTATGTTTTTTATACATTGTTATGTAGCGTTATTTTTATTAGTTACTAACTATTCTAAATCCAAAATGGTCATTTCCTCTATCTTCTTCATCATAAAATCTTATAGAAGATTGTAGTGTTGCTTTATGATAATTCCAAGAACCACCTCTCCAACATCTTAAAGTTGAACCACTAACTTCAATAAAAGGATTGGTTACAGCATCAGTTCCCAAAGATTCAATATAATTATCCGCTATCCACTCCCAAGAATTTCCTGCTAAATTATATAAGCCATATGGATTTGCTGTTCCGCTAATTGCAAGTCTAACGTGACCTAATGCAACAGAACCCATCTCTAAACTATTCCAATTAGCATCATTATAAGTTGTACCGTCATACACAGCATATTCAAAATTATGTCCTGCTTTTGCTGAACATTCCCATTGTGCTTCAGTAGGTAAACTTACATTATAAAAATCAGTAAAAGCTTTAGCTCCCCACCACCTTATAAAAGTAACAGGCCATCCAGATACCTCTGATTGAGAAGGTAAATTAATAGCTGATGATGGATTTGAAGATGTCCAACCTTGTAATTCGTTAGATAAATTATGACCTGCACCTGCCCAATCGTCAAAATCATTTATGACTGATCCTTCAACAGAGTTTGGTGTAGTTCCGTAATTTTGATAATTACAAATATCTACCCAATTAAAGTCATTAACATCAGAAGGATTTTTGATATAAAACTGATTAGTTGAAGTTTTAAAACCGATATAAGAAATGTTTAAAGGATTTTCGGGCTCTATTACTCCAGTAAACGAATTTCCATCTCCATCACTATTATCGTGGTCTTTTAGTACCCTTGTACCATCGAGGTTATACAATACTTTACCGTTATAAGTAGATAAAGAAGTTCCTTGTATTAATCTTTTTCCACTGTCTGGTCCAATATTCCCTGATACTATTTCAATTAATCCGTTAACATAAGCTTTATTTAAGAACTCAGCATATTGTGAATTGGTGATTTCTGCCTCACTCATTGCAAAAGAACCTAAAGTAACTTGATGTTCTGCTGCGGTAGTTTGTTGTAAGAGAGAACCTGATAAGCTATTGCTTCCCATTGTAAAAGTTTGAGCAGGTATACTCTTCATTATTATGCCAGTTGGCAAATTATTTGTTACTCCATCATCATCTGAAACAATGATATCATCGCCTTTTTCACAAGATATTATTGAGAATATTAATAGGCAACCTAATGTAGCTTCGATAAAATGTGATTTTTTGTAATGTGTCATTATTAATGTTTTTTTAAATTTAATGATTTGACTATTGAAAAGTAAAATGGTTTAATCTTGTTCATTTTTTTAATGCTATATAACACCTAGCGTATGAGACGTAGCCCCCTTTTTAGCTCTGATACTTAGAGCTATGGCTTATATGCCAAGTGTGTGCCCAGTATGGGTGTCTTTTTAACCTTCTAAAGATAGTTAATTAATCTAGAGGGGGCAAGCCCCTTGTCTTCAGAAGTATAATTCCGAAACATTAGTAAGTCACAAGGGTGAAAAAAGTAAGGTTTTATCTGAAAAATTACGCAGTACTCATAAACTCCATTAAGTGAAATAATAAAGTAGTGAATAATGAGAGGCTGGGCAGTCAGCTCAAAGTCCTATACAAAAAACTACTATAAGCAAAGCTATACTTAAGCAAAAAGCATATAAACCTTTGGTTGATTATATTACAATTTGGTGAACCGCCGTATACTTTGGACCTCTTGGCTTACCCAGAGCTTGTCGTGGGGTAGGGTGGTGTGAGAGGTGTACTCTGTCCCTAGTTAGGAGCGGAGGTATTTGCTCGATTGGTGTGTGTTTTATTATTCTGTCCTTTCCCTTTTATTTCTTTTCCAATAAAATATCCAATGGATAATCCATGAAGAACTCCAAAAAGGATAAAGAGGAAAAAGCCATAAATCATCCAACTAAATATAGCTGAGCAGAAACCACTAAATCCATAAGTTATCGAGTTTTCAATTCCAGCACCCAAAGTCGAACTTATAAGCAGAACACCCCATAAAATAAATACTGTCATAAATCCAATTTTAGTTTTAGAGATGTTTTTATCTATAATATATCGCCCTGCAAATCCACCTAAAACCCAAATTCCTGTAGCAATTGAGGTAATAGGGATAATTATGGAGAATCCATAACCGTTAACATCATTAAATATGTTTTTAAAGAATGTAATAATTGATATTGGTTCATCAGTAAAAACTTGATAACTTAGACTAACTACTACAGGTATCATGATAATTATTAACACTGATAATGAGCAATATTTCAGCAATACTAAACGTCCTATATTCTTACTTTTTATCATAGTTTTTTATACACACAACGTTTAATATATGGCAAGTAGGGCAGTAGAAAGCAATAAACCTTCAAGTCTGCACTGATCCAAAACGTTGTATTTTGTTTTTAATTTATTCATTCTTAAAAGCCAAATCAACTATTTGGCGTTTTGGTAAATACAAAAGGGCGATTGAGTTTAGCACCCAACCTCCCTATGTTTTTTATACATTGTTATGTAGAGTTATTTTTATTAGTTACTAACTATTCTAATTCTAAAAGGAAATTTTTTTACTTTCAAAAATCTGTTTTCCATTTATATTTAGTTTATATGTTAAGCTTCTAATATAGTGTTTTTAAAGAAATATTAGTTCTAAATATGTTTTTGTATATATTTTGTGATTTGGGTGGTTTAATTTAATATTGTGCAAAGTTAATGGGCTTGAAGGATGTCGTATAGTGTTTGATACTTATTTTTAAGGAGGTTAATTTTTATATTGAAATCTTTAAAAATAATATGCCTTGCTAATACTACTGATAGACCTATTAGTTATATCAAAACTTAATAGCTGAGAATTATCATAACTTAAAAGCTATATAAAAAAACCTGCTCTTAATAAATTAAGAGCAGGCATTGTGTTTAAAAATTGAATACTACAATCTCAGATATTAGAATCTATAACCTACCGAGAAGTTGTAGTTTCTTATCTTACCTAAGTATAGTTCTGTACCGTATCCGCTTTGTACATACTTTTTGTCAAATATATTGTTAGCAACAAAGCTCATACTATAATTACCTATATTATAGTAAACACTAGCATTAGCAACTACATATTCGGGGTATCGGAAACCTACAAAGCTAGATCTTCTTTCGCTTACATAATTTCCCCCAATACCAAATGCTACCCCTTTGAAACTCCCTTGGGTTATTCTGTATTTACTAAACAAACTAGCTAAGAAAAAAGGAGAACCTACTTCTTGCTTATCTTCGTTATTTATTACTTGTCCCGCACCGTTAAGCAAACCTTCTTCGGGGTCTCTGCTTACTTCTATATAGTTGTAAGTATAAGACATAGACAGATTCCAGTTCGACTTTATTCTACCGTTTGCCGATACCTCTATACCTCTCGATATTTCATCTATCTGTATATAATTAGCTTTTTCGGCCTTAGAATGTACTACTACGTTTTCTCTAGGGATATAGTATGCACTTATAGAAGTAGCTAGCCTATTGTTAAAAAACGATGCTTTAGTTCCTAACTCGTAGTTGATACTAGTCATAGGTTTATCGAAACCTCCTTCTTCTCCCTCTTTGGGCTGAAAATAATTAGGTACTGGCTCAAAACCTATATTAAAGTTAGCATATACATTAATTATATCGTTTAACGAATAGTTAATAGCAACTCTTGGTAAGAATATTACTTCAGTAGTTTTTCTCTCCTCCTCTGTTCCTTTACCTCTAGAGCCTTTATAGTCTTCTATCCTTGCATTAAGGACTATATTAAGCTTGTCTATTAGCCTAAAATGACCTTGAAGATATACACCTATAGTATTTTGGGTTGCTACGTCTTCTCCAAAGTTGTTACTGGTGATGCTTCTTTTGTATCTTGAAGGATATCTAATCTCATAAACAGGATTTTCAGAATAAAAAGATTCCACCCCATCTCCTTCGCCTATCGAAGCCAAATAAGAAGAATCGTAATTTTCTTTATAAGTATCTAATCCTAATATACCATTAAAAACAAAGTCTTTATTATCATCCAATTTCAATCTTAAATAAGTAGAAAACGATTGAGAATTAGATCTTACATCCCATTTGTAATACCTTATAGTAAACTGCCCTTCGCTAGGAGTATCCCATATAGTGTGCCTAGATAGATCAGTTATATACGACGAACTAAGGTAACTAGCTACCAAAGATAATTTGTCGTTAAATTTATGGTTAATAGTAACATTGAACTTAGTTTCTACGTTTTTGGAATAGTCACTAGGTTGAGTAACCGTAAAATCGGTAGGAGTCTGCTCTAAGTCAAAATTAACAACAGGAGTACCTTGGTTGACTATACCGTTAAACTTATCTATAGTTATTTCTACGTTTACATTGGTTTTGTCGTTAGGCCTAAAAGTTACCGAAGGAGCAATGAAGAAATTGTCGCTATTACCAAACTTTAATTGTCCGTTACTTCTTTCGTACGACATATTCAATCGGTACAATATCTGTTTATTGTCGTCCAGAGGACCTGTAAAATCTCCGTCTATACGGTGAGTTTCGAAGCTACCAGCAGTAAACTTCAAGTAGTTTCTAGAGTTTTCCAAAGGTTTTTTAGTTACTAAGTTCATAGATCCACCTGGCGATGCGTTACCGTACAACGACGAACTACCACCCATAAGCATTTCTACTCTTTCTATATTGGGTATCTTTATAGGTGACCAATAAGACTTCTGTACTTTACTACCATTGTATAGTATATAATCGGGGCTTCTAAAACCACGATATTTAAAATCTTCTAATCCGTTAGAACTAACCACACCCGGTACATTTTTGATTATATCGTCAAGCCTAGTTAAGTTAAGATCATTTATCAGCTCTTTGGTAACAGAGTTAACTGCCATAGCTGTTTCTTTTACAGGGATAGCTAGTCTAGTTGCCGAATAAGAAACCTTGTTTCTATAACTTACGGTCTTAGTTCCTGTTATCTCTACTTCTTGCAGATACTCTTCACTTTCTGTCATTATAGCATCTAATACCTCTTGATTGTTAGTGAAAGATATAGTTTTAACTATAGGCTGATAACCTATATAACTTATTTTTACAGTTATGCTATTACTATTTATATTATGTATTTCGTAGTAACCATCAAAGTCGGTTACAGCTCCTTTGGTTTCTGATTCTATACTGATAGTAACTCCCATCAGCGGTTGATTGTATTTGTCGTTTATATTCCCTTTTAAGGTAAACTGACTATATATGGCTTGTACGCTTAATATCAGCGTAAGTAGTATTATTTTTTTCATTATTATTGTTCTATAGTATTGTATTGGTCCGAATATAAAGCTGTATTATCAATATTGAAAGTAATCAAATCGTCATTGGTAGAGTTACCTGCTACCACCATAGTTATATGATGATCGGCAACAAACAACACACTATTAGTAATACTACCAACAAACAAATCAGCTAACTTTTGTCCTACGACATAAGTAGCTGTAGAACTAGGCATAGGTGTTATAGTTTTGTCGGCAGTGTTACTATTGGATATTACAAAACGACAAGGGTAAGCAGCTATAAGATTGTCTGCAGGGAAATTAGTAGAAGTAACAATTTCTTTATACATAATAGACTGAGGTATTCCTAATACAGAAATAAAATTGGTCATAATACCATAAAGTCCATTTGCGGTATGAAAACCACTGACAACATAACTATCTTGTCCCATTATATATATTTCAAGTTCTAAACCAACTTCAGACTCGTCCGACAGGTTGGCTATAGTAATCCCGTGAGCCGAATTAGGGTCATCTAAGTTTATATCGTCCTCTTTTATAATTATTTCAGCATCGTCTTTGCTACCTACAACATATATAGAATATAGCTTTCCTAACTCTATATTGGCATCGATAGTTGCTATGCTCTGGTCTGCTAGTTTTACTTCTATATATACATCTCCTGCATTTATAGCATGATATTTACCAGAAGTCTCTGCGTAAGCTATAGCATCGTCATTGGTTTTGGCTCCGTTTATATATACGTCTATGGCCTGAGAGCTTTCTAGCCCCGATATAGCGTTTATTATAAGCACACTTTCTTTGTATTGAGTATCCTTTATTATTAGTAAAGGTTCTTTAAGATCTGTTTGGCACGAAAAGAGTACCAAGCCCACTAAGGCTACTATAGTTAATCTGGATAATTGTTTTAACATTTGTTCGTTTTTGCTGGTTATAGCTTTGTATATTAATAATTTACTAGTGTTCATCTGCTTTGTTTTTGGGCAACAGTAAACCCATCATATTGCCATATAGCTATATTCTTTGTAGTTTATATCAAAAGAATATAGTTGTATAACGACTATGTTTATTGTCTGGTCAGAGTATTGCTTATAATACTCTGACTATATTATGGTTTAAGTGACATTACTACCCTCTTCATATAAGCTTATTTTTAACTGTTTATATAAGTTTATATCTGGTTTATTCTTCATTT
>JABSPL010000181.1 GCA_013215105.1 Flavobacteriaceae bacterium | reverse complement strand
GTTTACCTGATTTATATAAAGCTTTTACATCTTTAGGAAAACAAGAACCTCCATAACCAATACCTGGATATAAAAACCTACTACCTATACGGCTATCGGTCCCCATACCTATACGTACTTTGTCAACATCGGCGCCTACTAATTCACAGAAGTTAGCTATCTCGTTCATAAAGGTTATCTTGGTAGCCAAAAAAGCATTTGCTGCATATTTGGTAAGCTCCGCAGACCTCTCGTCCATCATAATAATAGGATTACCAGAACGTACAAAAGGAGCATATAAATCTCTCATCAGCTTCCTAGCCTTTTCCGAAGAAGCACCTATAACTATTCTCTCTGGTTTCATAAAATCTTCTACCGCGTATCCTTCACGTAAAAACTCAGGGTTAGATACCACATCGAAAGATATATTACAATTTTTAGCTATAGCCTCTCTCACCTTATCGGAAGTGCCTACAGGCACTGTACTCTTGTCTATTATAACTTTATAATCAGTTATTTTCTTACCTATCTGGTCAGCAACTCCTAGTATATAAGACAAATCAGCAGAACCATCCTCTCCCTCGGGAGTAGGTAAAGCCAAGAATATAATATCAGCATGCTTAAGACCTTCGTCTAAAGAAGTAGAAAAATTAAGCCTATTAGCTTTTATATTTCTTTGAAAAAGTACGTCTAAGTGAGGTTCGTAAATAGGAACCTCCCCATTACGCATCTGCTCTACCTTTTCTTTGTTTACATCTATACAAAGTACATCATTACCGTTTTCTGCCAAACAAGTTCCCGTAACTAACCCTACGTATCCCGTACCTACTACTGTTATTTTCATTTATATTTTTGTTTTCTTTTATTCTAATCTTTTATAATTGCAAAATTACTTTTTTATTGTGGTAATTCCTAAGGTTGTTATATCAATCTAACAACTCATATACCTCTCTCATATCTATATATTTAAAATTCTGGCTTTTATGCTTAGTTATTCTCTTATTATAATTGAAACCATCCTGAACAACTAACATTCCATTAGGAAATTCAACACTCAAACTATCAGTCACAATATCTAGTCCATCTGTTTCTATTACCATATCTATATCTCCTTTTGTTTCTATCGTAAAACTGGTAATATACTCTAAACTATTAGTGTCAAATATAGCATAGGAGAAATTCCCTTGAACAGAAGCCAATAAATAGTGGTTCCCATTATAATCAAAAAGAGTTATTCCTTCAATATCATATTCTATAAATAGATTATTCTTCTTTATAGATGATTCTACCCATTGTTCCGTATCATTTTTAAGATTAAAAACTATAATTCCTTTTTCTTCTACAGCGGCATATAGTTTATGAGAATTATCGTCAAAAACTAAGCCTTCAGTCTTGTCGTAGCTATTGAATGTTTTTATATAAGTTTCTTCCAAATAATCAGAACCAACTTTCATATTCCATTGCTCTATATTGCCTTTTTTATCGGTATAAAACATAGCTAATGTGTTTTTATCGATAACACCTGAAGTAAAGCCATAAACTTCACCTGTATGTGACTTTATACTCTTAATCTTAGAAATAGTTCTTGAAATAGAATCTAATTCGAAAATATCAATAGAGTTAGTAGTGCGATTAGTCGCTAAAATAATAATTCTATCGTTTATGGTACGTAAATCAACATTATTCATCTTACCACAAGACAAATATTGCAATTCCTTTCCTTGTAAATCGTACAAATATAAACCTGCCGTTTTATCTGTACCTATTACAACTGAATTTTTACTATTATTTGGATTAACCCAAATAGCAACATCATCAGCAGCATCTTCTGTCCTTTTGGCACGTACAGGTTTTGTTTCTACCAATGGATAAACATGGTTCTTTATCCTTTCTCGTTTAACAAAAGCATCAACCATTTTACTAGTATCATCCCTTGCTTCTTTGTTTTCTGTCCTTATTGATTGGCTACAAGAAACTAACATTAATAATGTACCAATGAATAGAATGTATTTTTTCATATTTT
>JABSPL010000180.1 GCA_013215105.1 Flavobacteriaceae bacterium | reverse complement strand
CCTCTACGCATATCTGTAGGGTTTGAATAACAATAAAACTCATTGTGACTTCCTAATGCAAACATATTTAATTAAATTGATGAAAGTCAAAATTAAGTAACATTTTAGAGTAAATCAAGATGTGAGTAGCCGAGCGCTTACGCTTATGTTCTAATTCATTTCGCTTTAAGTTCTACTAGCGAAGAAATAATATATAGGGGGTTTATACAGAGTTATATTAACGATAAGTTTGGTAAAGGTAAGATATCTACAATATCAAAAGGTAATATAGCTTCCACTGTAATTATGTCCTTCTTACATCTGGGTTTCTTTATGTTTTTCGATTTATTATATGCTTTTACTTCCTTCTTATTAGTGATTGTTTTCTCCTTATCTGTAGGTTATATAATGGATAAAACTAAAAATATAATACTGCCAATAACTGTACATATAGCTATTAATTTCACTCATTATTTGGTTTATATACTGTTAGTTTAGAATATGTTTTTCTTATAGTTTAAAATGAATATCGGATTTAAATAAAAACATTCAAGACCTATCAACTACAAGCACCCGAGTCTGCTCTCTATTGATTTTTCCATTGGTAGTTTCCTTAAATTTTTTGCAGAAATAAATTTCTTTTGGGGTCTCGTACTTATCTAAAATATCAGATAAGTTTATATTTATATTTTTTTCAGATTCTATTATTAATATTACTTTTTGCCCCAAAACGCTGTCTTTTTGCCAAGAAATAAAAAAACGGTTGTTTATATATTGTTCTAGTTTTTTCTCTATATCCTCAGGAGATATTTTTACGGCACCACTGTTTATTATATTATCGTACCTACCTAGCCAAACAAATTCTTTTTTATTTATTATTTTGACTATATCGTTTGTTTGGACAATATCATCGTTTAATTGTTTGGCTACAATGTTTAGGCAACTTCTATTATCGGTGTTTATTTCTATATTATCTAATGTTTTATAATTATTATTAGATACATTCATAAATATGCCAGCCTTGTTATTAATAGGTTTTATGGCTATATGACTTACGGTTTCGGTCATTCCATAGCTCGAAAAAACAGCAGTATCTATATTTTGTAGATTCTTGTTTAAACCAGAATCTATAGCAGCACCTCCTATTAATACTTTATTGAACAAGTGTATTTTTTCTAAACTATTAGATACTTGCATAGGTACCATTGCTACAAAATCAAAATTACAGTTTATTTCTTTTAAAGGAAAAGAGCTTACACTAGATAAAGTTATATTCCAACCCGAAACCATAGCTCTTACTAGCATCATCTTACCGGCTATAAAACCTGTAGAAAGACATAATAATACTTTAGAATCCTCTTTGAGGTCAAAGAACTTTGCCGTTGCTATGGCACTAGCTTTCATCTGTTGTTTTCTTATCTTTATGGTTTTGGGAACACCCGTAGAACCCGATGTTTTTACATATATATGCTCATCGGAGTCTAACCAGTTGTTTACAAAATTGTAAGAATAAATATCTGTATTTTGTAAATATTCTAGTATTTCTTTTTCTGATTTGAAACTTATATTATTTATCTTAAAACAAGAATGTACTTTCATTTTACAATTTACTTATTAATTTGTTTTTCCAATTGGTCCAGCCATATTTTTTAGCTAAAACATATAAAACAAAAGGAAAAACCACAAAAATACCGAAATATATTTCCATACCTAGCTTAGGTTCTGATATATCTATATAAATAGCATCGGTAGTAAATACAGTCCAGTCAGTACTTATCAGAATAGCAGCCATTATATTGTTAGCAGCATGTAGCCCTAAACTAAGCTCCAATCCTTGGTCCATCAGAGTTATTATTCCGAAAAAAAAGCCTGTAGCCACATAGTATACTAGCAGCATATTTCCTAGTTTGTCTACTTCAGGATTAGAAAAATGTAATAGACCAAACATAACAGAGGTTATAAACAGAGGGAAAAAGGAATTTCTAAATATTTTAGCTAAACCTTGCATCAAATACCCTCTAAAGAATATTTCCTCCATAGAAGTTTGAAGAGGCATTAATATAAGACAAACCAATAATAGAGGTAAGAATTTATATATATCAAAATTGTAAACATAATTTTCGGGGCTGAGTATTATTCCTATTACTGATGAAGCTATCAATATAGTTGACCATAGTGCAAAAGCATAGAAAAACCTATTCCAATCTATTTTATTCCTAGTTGTTATAGTTAGTTTAAAATTGGTTTTGTGTATGTATTTTATGCAAAGTAAAAGAGCTAAAAGACCTCCTACAAAAGTAAATAACATTAGTGCTAAATATAAACTTTTGTCCATATTTGGGTGTAGCATATTACTTTGTTGTGCTTTGGTAAGTATAATTTCTCCATCATCATATAGACTATAAACTTTAGCTAATGGCATAGTGAATATTCCTACCCCCGTACCTACTACAAATACGCTTATTATATATTTCCACCATTTATCCTCTTTATTAATGTTTTGTATTAAAAAACTCATATTAGTTTTGTTTTATAATTTTAAAGATGAAATATCCCATTTTTTATCGGAATAAAATAATTTTTGACCTTCCAAATACAAAGGACTTTCAATATTGTTAGTAAACAGCGAGCCAGTACCCAGACCTTGCATCATCTTGCTACCTAAAGTGTAGGTCCATTGAGCTATAGAGTTGAGTCCTATATTACTTTCTAAAGCAGAGGTTATCCACCATCCTATGCCCAGTTTTTCGGCTTCGCTTATCCATTTTTCAGACCCTCTGAAACCGCCTACCAAAGCAGGCTTTAGTATTATATACTGAGGTTTTATTTGTTCTAATAATTCTTTTTCGCCTTTGTGTATTCCTATCAACTCTTCATCCAAAGCTATAGGTGTAGGAGTGTTTTTACAAATATAAGTCATGTCTTTATAATTGTTTACAGCTATAGGCTGTTCTATAGAATGTATATCTAACTCGGCTAAAATACTTAGTTTTGTCAATGCTGAGTCTGACGAAAAAGAACCATTTGCATCAACTCTCAGTTCTATATCTTCTTTAGAGTACATTTTCCTTAACTCTCTTAGTATCGAAGTTTCTGTGTCAAAGTTTTTAGAACTTATTTTAAGTTTTATAGTCGAAAAACCATCTTTTATCTTAGCATCTATCTGTTGTTTCATATATTGCTTGTCTCCCATCCATATAAGCCCGTTGGTGTTTATATAGTCTTTTCCTTTGGTGAAATCAGAGTCGAATAAAGTGAACTTATTCTCAGATTTTAAAGACAGTAAAGCTTGTTCTAAACCAAAAATAATAGATGGGTAATTAATCAATTCTTTAAACAAACTTTCTATATCTAGGTTTATATTTTCACAAAGCCATTTCAGTTTTTGCTCATAATGGGGTAAGTCATCACAACTAAGCCCTCGGAACAAAGCACATTCGCCTATTCCTGTTTTACCATTTTCTTTTAGGCTTATAAAAAATGTTTCTTTACTATGTAAAACCCCTCTAGAAGTTCCGCTAGGACGTTTGAAAATAAGAGAATAAGAAATATAGTTAGCTATCATATTTGCTTTGTAAAATTGATTAATTTAGACTAAAAAACAATTAAAACATAGATTATAGTTGTTTTTTATCTATTTATAAAGATGTTTAATAATTATCATAGTCATCTAAAGATTCAAAATCTTCTTCATCGAACTCTGATTTGAATTCGTCTTCGAAAGAACCTAATAAGTCGACTTCACTTACTTCTCCACTAGGCATTTCTTTTTGTTTAGGTAAGTCTCCTACCGAAAGTATTAACTTAGGTTCTTCTAGTTTGGTGTTTTTATCTATACCTACAAGTTCTACATAAACAGTCCACATATTTATAAAATCGTAAACATATAACAGTTTGTCATTTACTTTGGCAAGAGAATCTTCTAGTATATAATTTCTCATTTCATTACCTTTATCGACCAAATTTTCAGACATATCTACAAGAGGTATTTCCATTTCTTGCTCCCATGAATCGTCACAAGTATAAAAAGAAGCCATCTGTCCTTTGTCAAAACCATAAGTATCGACTATTGTTTTGTGTAGTTGTTCTAAGGTGATTTTAGCATCAATCAAAACCGTTCTTACCACATCTTCCTCCGTATCCAAAACGGTTCTTATTTTATAGTTCATCTGTTTATTTTTATGCAAAAATAAGATTTAATGTTTAAATATTTGTAGTTTTACCTCTAATTTAATTTACGCCTTATGAACAAAGAAATGGGACTTCAAATGCTCAATATGTCTTCGAAAAACACCTTAATGGAAACTTTAGAAATAAAATACACCGAAATAGGAGAGGATTATCTAAAAGCAACTATGCCAGTAACTTCTAAAGTATACCAACCAATGGGTGTATTGCATGGAGGAGCATCTATAGCATTTGCCGAAAGTATAGCGGGAGCTGCATCGATGGTGTTTATAGATCGTAATAAATACACTACTCGAGGTATAGAAGTAAGTGCTAACCACATAAAAAGTGTAAAAGACGGATTGCTTACAGCTACTGCCAAAACTATACATAGTGGTACCAGAACCCACCTTTGGGAAATAAGAATTGTCGATGAAAAAGGCGATTTGGTTTCTATATGTAAAGTAACAAATATAATATTAAGAAAAGAAAACTAGACAAATATGAAAGATAATTGTTTATTTGATTTATTAAACGATATAGAAGAAAGTAACTTACCATTTGTAGCTTATAGAGAACCTAATAAAAAGACTATTAAAATGGTCGTTCAGAATAATCAGATACTAGATACTCTCTCTGATATGGGTAAAAGTGGTTTTGTTTTTGCTCCTTTCGACGATAAAATGGAAAGTATAATATTTGACTTAAACAATTCTAAATATTTTGAAACAGAATATAAACACAAAGAATGTAGTAGTTTATCAGTAAAATTAATCTCTACGGACAATTACAGTAAGCAAAAACATATGGATTTGGTTAATGGAACGGTGAGTTTTATTAATGAGACTGGTAGGGTAGATAAAATTGTTATTTCTAGAAAAGAAATCAATAAATTAGACGATGAAATAGATAAAAAAGAGCTTTTCGAAAGTCTTTTGAATAAATATATAGATGCTTTTGTTTATATCTGGTATCATCCAAAAGTCGGTACATGGTTAGGTGCTAGTCCCGAAGTTTTACTAAAAACCAGAGGGGATGAATTTGAAACTATGGCACTTGCCGGTACTCAGGTTTATAAAGAAAATGAAGCTAATCTTTGGAGCGATAAAGAAATAAAAGAGCAAAAATACGTACAAGATTATATATCTAAAACTTGTAATGATATAGGTCTTAGAACCAGAAAATCGAAAATTTACAATAAAAAAGCAGGGAAACTAGTTCATATATGCACCGATATAAAAGGGACGTTAAACAAGGATATTTCTCTTAATGATTTGATAGGTCAATTGCACCCTACACCTGCTGTTTGCGGTACACCCAAAGATTTGTCTAAAGAATATATATTAGATAAAGAAAGCTATAATCGTAACTTTTATACTGGGTTTTTGGGAGAGATAAATATAGAAAACAAAAGTAATTTATATGTGAATTTGAGGTGTTTAGAACTTGAAAAAGACAATATAAACTTATATATAGGAGGAGGGATAACCAAAGATAGCAACGCCGAAGACGAATGGGAAGAAACAGTAAACAAGGCGAAAACTATAAAATCGGTTTTTGCTGATTGAGTATCCTGTACTTTGATCGGGCTTCTTCCAAATAGATACTATCTATATGATAGCTAAGTATTTTTTTATAGTATTCTTTGGCTTTTTCATAGTCTTTTAGTTCGTAATTATATATTTCGGCAAGTTTATAACAGCTTTTATCAGCCATATTATTTTGAGGATATGTATTTAGTAAGTACAAATAACTAGATACTGATTGGTTCCAATTACCTAGTTTTTCTAAGGACTCGGCTTGCTGATATACTGCGTATATTTCTATAGGAAAACCTTTGCTTAGGCTAATCAATTCTTTTAGAAAGATTAGAGCTTTATCATATTTTTCGCAATGTATATTATAGATAGCTTCGCTGTACAAACTTAGGTGAGTTTGATCGTCTAAATCATCTTCGTAACAGTCCAAAAACAGTAAATAATAGTCTAAAGCATTGTTAGCTTCCCATTGTGAAGGTTTCATTTTTATGGATGCAAAGGCTGATTTAGCCCATTTGAAATCATTCTTAAAAAATGCAAGTCTGGCTTGTTTGAATATAGCTTGATTCTTTAGTTCTTTAAGTTTTGAACTCTCTTTTATTTGAAGATAAAAAAACATAGCTTTATCAAAATCACCATATAAAACATAATAATCAGCTAGTTTCATTTTTATAGTTAGTAAATCAGAATTATTTATTTTCTTTTTGTCTAAAAATGGTTTTAACACCGATATTGCTTCTTCTTGTTTACCGTATATATTAAATAAAAAATCAGAATAAGCTATAGAAACAGTTATTTTATTAGATAATGCTTTTACTTCTTTTAGCATTTTTAGGTATTTACTGTCTGTAGTAAATATGTCTTTTTTGTTTTTCACATCTATTTCGAGTAAATATAAACTAGACTTTATATTAAAAGAGCTGTTTACCCTAGTTTGAGAACTTATAAAGTTGAAGCAATTTTCTGAAATTGTAAATTCATCCGATTTAAAGCAAATTTCACCCAGATTAAAAATAGGATGTATATTTTCGGAAGAGAAATAAACTATTTTCTCTTGCAAAAAAGCCTCTTGATATTGTTTTTGATATATATATAGTTTGCTTAGTAGTTTGTTCCAAAAAGCTTTAGGTCTTGTTTTGTTAATAGCTATTACCCGGTTTTTCAAAAACAAATTTACGCTGTCATTACTGTCTCTAGATAGATAAGGGCTTATTTTATTAAAAAGTCTATCTAAAGTCCTATGGTCTTGCATTATTTGTTCCAGATAATTATTTATCATCATTTTTAAGTTGCCCTTTTCGGCGTAAATAAGAGCGATATTGCTGTATAGTAGAGAGGTATTACCTAGTTCTAAAGCTTTGTTATAAACAAGTAAAGCTTTGTTAAGCATACTTTTTTCGGCAAAAACAGAGCCTACAGAAAGAGATATTTGCATATTTCCCTCGGCTTTTCTTATAGCCTTAATATATTCAATATTAGCTTTTTCTTTATGATCTTGTAAACTATAACCATAACCAAGTAATACATGTAAAAAGTAAAATCGTATATTATTGTCTTTTAGTTTATCTTTTATAAGAGATTCTGCTATATCATATTTTTGGTTCTGATAATAACAGTCTATAAGTTTAGACAATATCTCTGTATTGTTTTCATTTTTAGAATATAATTTTTTGTATCCTATTTCGGCTTT
>JABSPL010000018.1 GCA_013215105.1 Flavobacteriaceae bacterium | reverse complement strand
TATTGATTTAGTAGGTATTACATCTAAAATTATAAGTAATTGTGAGGAATTTAGTTTTTTAAGACAAAACAAGGAAGGTTTAAAACTAGCTTATTAACCCTTGTTTAAGATGTCTGAAGGTACTGCGAAACTTGAGTTATATTTGTTACTATACTTGTTAACAGCGTCTGATATTTCTTTGGCTCTTTCTTCGGATATAAGCGATTTCCCTTTTTTATCAGTAAAAACATCAGTCAACAACTTAGCCGTTATAGGTACATCAGCCTCAGTATTAACAGGCAACTTATCCAATTTCAACACTCCAAACCACTTCAACACCTCTTTCATATCGTCGTCGTTGTCGTTCATTAGTTGTACCATCATCTGTAGGTTTTGGTCTGTGTTAAAGAAACCTAGTACCAAGTAGTCACCTAGTTCTATTACTTTTACTGTTTTGTTGGCTTCGGAGTCTTTTACTATATCGCAATAATCAGAGAAACTAAGCTTTTTGGCTTTAGGGTTCTTTACAGCTGAGTATATTGCTAATTTATAATCTTTCCCGTCAATAGAGTACTTTCCTAAGTAAATGTTTTTAGCTCCTAAACTAGGGCTAAACTCACTACTTACTTTAGTGTTTTTTATCTTTAATAGTATTCTATCGAACAGAACATTACCGTTACGCTTACTAAACTGTGCATCGCCTCGCACTGACCAACCCTCTATGTTTTTGACTTCTTTATCTGCCACTTTTACCTCACTACAGTCTGTTAGTAGTTTATCGAAGTCTTTATAGACTTTGTCAAGAACCTTTTCTTCCGATACTATATCTCCTATAATTATTATAGGAGAAGTTGAACTGACAAATTCCTCCCATGTACAATTAGGATTCAACTCCCCATCAGCATCACTATCGAACAAATAAAGCTTAAACCCAGTAGCATGCATAGTATCCCAGTCCATATGAGTAAAGTTTTTACCATAAGTACTACTCTCATGCATTAATAAATCAGTATCAATTTTACTATGCCCCAAACCAAACACCCCATGTCCCAACTCATGAGCTAAAGTATGTAAAGTTTCATTGTCTTCATTCTTATCAATTTTAACATAATCAGAAAACACAAACCCAAACTGGTGGTTTCTTGGCATAAAACCTTTTACGCTACCATCACTTGGGTTTAGTTTATCTACAAAAAATATGTAATAAGTGTCCTTATCCGCTCCTTCTTTTTCCTTGTAATATTTCTTTATAGCATATTCCTCTTTGGTGTATTTTAGTATTGCTTTACTGTTTCCTATTTCTAAACCGTTTTTGTTCTTATCCCAAACACTCGGGTCTATCTTTATCTTATCAGTATCAACGCTAAACTTAACCCCTGCCTTGCCATAAACTCGGTTCAAATAATCCTCTGCATCTCTTTCTTTGGGTATGGCACTGCCATTTACACTCACCAGTACCACGTTTACCTCATGTTGTTGTGCATGCCAGAGTCCGAACTTGCCTATTAAGGTTTGTTTTCTGACCGTAGAGTCTTTGCTTTTGTAAGTGATAAGTATATTCTCTTTGGCAAAGTCGAACTTACGAGTAACACTTAACATGTCACCACTAAACTTAGTAGTATAATCCTCTCCTTTTTCACTTGTAAATATTAAGTCTTTCTCGGTGTATTCGTTGTTTTTGATGTTTATTTTAAAACTTAGTTTATCGTCCTTGTCCGACACCAGTACATAACGCATAGGTTTAGTGCCTGTACTGGTTGTTATTTGTTCGTAGTCAGCACCACTACCTTTGTCTATATGGTAGTTTTCGGAGCTATCAAGGCTTATTTCTATGTCTTCGTTATTGGTAGTTGCCTCTCCGTCGTTGCCCACTCCTGTTGTATTGCCAACACTAGGAGCTCCCGTATCGGACTGTTGTCCTTTTGTTATTTCGTAGCTCTCGTTTACGGTAAATGTTTTACCGCCTGCACCTTTTATCACGACAGGTACACCCGTAACTATAGGTATTTCATTTCCGTTTTTATCAACTATTATGATTTGCGTTTTTCCGCCTTCGGTTTCTTCTATCTTAATACTTCCTATTTCTATAGTTTCGGCATCGAACTCTTTTATTTCTCCTGCATCACCGAACAAATCTTCTACATTATCGTCTAGGTTTTTGATATTAGCCCCTTTAGGATCGTAAGCCGATTTAAAAAATCCTTCTATAAGTCTGTAGTTTTGGTTTACTTTTATTCCGTCGTAAGTCATTTTAAGCTTTACAGAACCCAAAAGAGGGATTCCATACGAAACAGCATCTCCACTATGTAGCCCATTAACACTTTTGGTTACACTTATTATTTCTACCAAAAACATACCTACCCTTACAAAATCACCTTGGTTTAACACCATAAGAGGCTCGTAATTGGTAATAGGTTCTATAGGCATGGTCTGGCATCTGTCATCAATTACCTCTTGCTCCTCCTCAGGACTCATAGTCCTAAACGTCTGTATTTCACTCCACACATAACCACTAAGCGGAAAACATTCTGCTCCAACTCGGTATTCTACATCGGTGTCAGGCTGATAATTCCAAGAAAAAAAATGCTCAGTTTTTTTAGTCTTCTTTTCCATAACCCAAGGGCTAGGCTTCATATTCTGAGCCGAGTTGTTGGCTATATTCCGCTCAGTAGCAGGAGCTCGGTGTTCTACTTTGTAGCTAGTTCCGCCGAAATGCTCCCATATAAGTTTGGTTTCGTTAGTGTTTTGGTTGTTGGTTTCGAACATATTGGGAGGCTCACACTGAGGTAAGAAAGTAAACCAAAATATCTCGCTATAACCATCGTTTTTGAACATAGAAGTCTCCGAAATCCCTGTGGTTACTATGGCTTTTACTCGCCAAGCATACATCATTCCTTCTTCGAGGAAAGGCTCACCACCGCCATAAACAAGGCTAGGGGTAAAAGTCTCAGTCTGATAATAAACAGGGCTAGAAAGGAATACTTGCCTAGGATCAGCACCTTTGTAGCGTATCTTTTTGAGGGTAAATTCGTATTTGGCAGCCATAGCGTTTAGGTGCCGTGGAGCCCAAGTAAAGAATATATTAGGAGGTTCGCTAAAGTCAATCAGAACCTCATTTTTGGGAGCTATCAGGTCGGGTGGTGAGTTAAGGACTATATACATCTGTATATTGAACTTTAGCGAAATAGGTCGGTTAGTAATATAGTCAAACACTTGGAATCCGAATTTGTAGAATCCTGTTGGTAAGTTTCCTGCATATTCTCGTGAGGACATACCGTTAAGGTTGCTGTATTCGAAATAGGGAGCTAGGTCATTGTTTGTAAGACGAAGGTTTACACCACCGTCAAGGTATATTGCTTCGGCACCTTGTACGTAGTTTTTGCTACTTACGTTTAGCCCACGACCGTTAAGGAATATTTTTAGTTTTACTCTTCTGCCTAGCTCACCAATATCGTTAAGACGTATGTTTACAAAGAATTTCTCAGAGCCTTGACTACCATATTCGTAGAACTTTACTGAGTATGGTGGGATAGCCATACCTGTTATATCGACGGGGTATATTTGAGCGGATAGGTTTGTTGTTATTAATATTAGGAGTAATCCAAACAGATACTTGGCTCTGGCTCTGCCAGCGGGGTATATTTGAGCGGATAAGCTTTCGAAGGCTAGGAATAGTAATATTAGGTATTTTGTTCTACCAGTAATCAGTTTCCTCATAGTTATTGTTTTCATACGCAACAGCTAAGGTAGTCTTTTTTAGTTAATTACAAATTACATTTCAAAACATACACTAACCACCATGAGTTTCCCCTCTTGAGAGGGGATTAAGGGGTGTGTGACTAAGGGGTGTGTAGCTAAGGCTTGTGTATCTAAGGGCTGTGTTGGGTTGTATAACTAAGGGGCGTGTTGGGCTGTGTTACTAACAGCTGTATCACTAACAATCACACAGCACATCTACCTCCTCAAATTAACTTCACAAAACCCTAGTTTTATACAAACACAGTAATTACCTTTACGTTTTTGACAAATAAACGATTATGAATATAGCTATAGTATGCTACCCTACATTTGGGGGAAGTGGAGTTGTTGCAACAGAACTAGGAATGGCATTGGCCGAAAAAGGGCATGAAATACATTTCATATCCTATAAAATGCCTGTACGACTCAATTTTATATCCGACTCCGTACACTATCACGAAGTTTTTATAGAAGAATACCCTTTGTTTAGGCATCAACCTTACGAACTAGCTTTGTCTAGTAAAATAGTTGAGGTTGTAGAGGCTAACAATATAGAAACACTACATGTTCACTACGCTATACCACATGCTTACGCTGGTTATATGGCAAAACAGATATTGAAACAAAAAGATATAGATCTTAAGTTGATAACAACGCTTCACGGTACCGATATCACTTTGGTTGGTAGCCACCCTAACTACAAAACGGCAGTGGAGTTTAGTATTAACAACTCCGATTGTGTTACTACAGTTTCTAATAAACTGAAACAAGACACCGAAAGCTTATTTGATATAAAGAAAGATATAGAGGTTATTTATAACTTTATAGATATGGAAAAATACTCTCCTAAAGGCAGATGTAAACGACACCTTATAGCCCGCCCTGACCAGAGAGTTATAGTACATGTAAGTAATTTCAGACCTGTCAAAAGAATTCAAGATGTAATTAGATGTTTCTTTTTGATACAAGAGAAGATTGATAGTAAACTTATAATGGTAGGTGATGGACCTGACAAAGCTATGGCAGAGTTATTAGCTAAAGAATTGGGTATAGAAAACAAAGTACTATTCACAGGGAACTCCAACGAAGTATCAGAGATACTTTGCTTTGCCGATTTGTTTATATTACCGTCCGAAACCGAAAGTTTTGGTTTGTCGGCATTAGAGGCTATGGCTGCCGAAACCCCTGTGATTTCTACTAATACAGGAGGTTTACCCGAAGTAAATATAGACGGGCAGACAGGCTATTTGAGCGACTTCAAAGATGTAAAAACCATGGCATATAATGCTTATAAAATATTAAAAGACGACGATATTCTATCCGGTTTCAAAAAGAGAGCTTTAAAACATGCTTCTACATTTTCTATAGAGAAAATAGTTCCTTTATATGAAAAGTTGTACTTTGATGCTTTAAAAAAATAGCTTCTATGAAAAAAGTATCATTTGTATTGTATTTGTGTGTATTCTTGTTTTTTAACAAACTGTACTCTAATTATATAATAATACCTATGGATACAGAGCAACAAAACCACCTGAAAGCCTACGGAATAGTCTATAAAGCCATAGAAAAAAATCTAAAAGCCAACTGGTTATTATACTACCGAGGAGGGTCTTTTGCTATAGAGTATTCTGAAGACATCAAACAAGATTGCAATATAAGAGGAGTTAGTTACTATATACTATCAGCTTCTGAAATGGATAGTTTACTAAAAGAAATAGCCAGCCCTTCTGTAAATATGGATGCTGTATTACTAGAAAAAGCTCCTAAAATAGCGATATATTCCCCCAAAGACAAAATGCCTTGGGACGATGCCGTAACTCTGGTACTCGAATATGCCGAAATACCATATACGCTCATTTACGACAAAGAAATACTAAGCAACGAACTTGTCAAATACCAATGGCTACACCTTCATCACGAAGATTTTACAGGGCAGTATGGTAAGTTTTACAACAGTTTTAAGACCGCTCCTTGGTATGTTAGGCGCAAAAAAGATGCCGAGAAACTAGCTACTGAACTGGGTTATTCCAAAGTATCTCAGCAAAAACTAGATGTGGCTATAGGAATTTCTGACTACGTAAAAGCAGGCGGATTTATGTTTGCCATGTGCTCTGCCACCGATAGTTTCGATATAGCCTTAGCTGCCAATGGTGTTGATATCTGCGAAATAATGTTTGACGGAGACCCTTCTGAAGCCGATTATCAGAGCAAACTAAATACTGATAATTGCTTTGCTTTCGAGAAGTTCAAACTATCTACAAACCCATCTCAATACGAGTTTTCGGATATAGATACAACTACCAAACGCAAAATAGACCCTACTTCTGATTATTTTATTTTAGAACAATACTCTGCCAAATGGGATCAGATACCTGCTATGTTGTGCCAGAACCACACCAAGATAGTTAAAAGTTTTATGGGACAGACCACGGGATTTTCCGACGAAAACATAAAATCTAATATCTTAAAAATGGGAAAACACAACCTAACTAGCGAGGTAAAATACTTACATGGAGTAAAAGGAAAAGGAATGTTTAGCTTCTACGGAGGTCACGACCCTGAGGACTATACCCACAGGGTTGGAGACCCCAAAACAGTATTGAACCTACACCCAAACTCTCCTGGATACAGGCTGATTTTAAACAATATTTTATTCCCTGCCGCTAAGAAAAAGAAGCAGAAGACATAATTCTCTTTTTACAAACTAAGTATACTTCTTATCTTAGATATATAAACGAACATAGATTCAGATATTTTACCTTTTAAAAATCTTCTTAGGTGTTTTTGGTTTTTGGCAAATCCATTTTTATAATTTTTCCAGTTCTTGTACAACTTACTGACAAAAACATCTTCATATTCATCTATTAACTCTCTTATCTTAATGACAAAAGGATATTTCCTAGTGTTTAAACCTTTAAATATATAGGTCATATGTTCTACTAACACTTCTACATCTGCATTATGCATATTCAGAACACTATCTTTACTAGTCTCTAATATATCTTCAAGATTTACACTTTATTTGGATTTAACTCTACTATACAACTTAAAGTAAACTTCATACAAAGACATAACAGCCATATTGGTGTTTTCGAAACTATCTATATATTCTATAGTTTCGGTGTAAAACATATAAGAAGAATTTACAGATACAACACCTGATTCTTCGGTTACCTCAAAGTTATAATCTTCTTGATCATCCATTATTTTATATGCCACAGCAGGGCAACTAATAGTTGCGTTTAACAATATGTCTTCTCCTATTTCCTTGTATTGCTGAGGGAAAGAATTACATATATCAGGCAATATCTGCTCTCCATAACTTTCATGCAAACTGCATTTACCTTCGCACAAGGCTACACATTTCTATACACTTTGTTAGTTTTATAGGAAAAGCACAAATAAAGGCATAAAAAAACTCCCTTTATAAAGGGAGTTTTCAATTAAATTATTTTTGGGGTTTAGCCTGAAACCTAATAGGTAAAGTATATATTTTATACTCATTCGAAGTACTTCCAATATCAGCTTTTTTGAATTCTAATTTCTTTCTAAGGTAACTTTTTAAAGCTTCATCATTATTACAGTTCATTTTCAAGATGACAATTTCACCTTTATCGTTTAGAACAAAAGACACTCTTGTAAGTATCTCTTTATCTATTGACAGATCACAATTACATAAAGCTCGCTTTACGGCTTCACTTATTTTCAATTTAGCAGCCTCTACAGGATCAACACTCTTTGCTAAAATACCCGTAAAACCTAAACTCAAAACAAACACTAATGTTAAAAAAACTCTTTTCATAATTTATATTTTTATGGTTACCATACAAATATACAACAATTAACCTATTGATAATCAATTTATTGAGCTTTAACTAATTCTTAACAACCTAACCTCCAATAGTTAACGTTATTTAGTTTTGTTTCATTTTTAACATTAAAGACAAGTCTATTAGTTTAGTCTTATTTTCTCCAACTCATCAAAGAAAGCCTCTAAATCACTGACTTCTACATGACTCATTATTATTATTTTATACCATTTGTTATCACCGGTATGAGTTTGAGGTACTAAATCATATTTTTCAGCTAATTCTTTAGGTATATATTCAGATTTTATAGTAACTATATTCATATTATCTTGCCTATAGTATTCTACATTTAGTTTATCCAATTTCTTACACAACCAATCGGTACGCATAAGTAACACGCTTATCTTCTCGAACCATCCATAAGGGCCATAAGAGAAGAGTATCATCCAAACAGCTAATGCGTTAGCTCCTGAGCGACTACCACAAAGAGTAACATCCATCCCGTTTACATATTGAGCTTCTTGAGTAAGTACGTTTTCTATTAAATTTTTCCTACTCAAAAACACACCTGTACCATAAGGAGCTTGCAACATTTTATGAGCATCTATAGTTATAGAACTTATATGAGGGTTAGCAAAATTAAGATTAGAATCTTCTTTGCTAAACGGATATATAAAACCTCCAAAAGCACCATCTATATGCATTTTGAATTCTACATTGTTTTTGATTAATGCATCAGAATAAACATCGGGATTATCAACAGAACCGAACATGGTAGTTGCCATATTACAGATAGCTATAAAATATTTTTTGCCGTTTTCTTTAGCTTTTTTGATTATATCGTCCAATTCTTGCTCAATAATCTGTCTATTTTCAAAATCGACAGGTATAGACAAAGAATCTATAGAAAGTAAATTAGATCCTTTAGGTATAGAGTAATGAGTATCTTCTGAAGAAATAATAACTATCTCATCTAATTTGGCTTTATATTTATTTATAAACAAATTTCTATAAACCCACAAAGCTTGTATATTAGCTTCGGTTCCCCCAGTGGCAATATACCCATCAAATTTACCTGTTTCTGCCTTAAAAACATCGACTGCTAGTACGTTTAACACCTCTCTTTCTATTTCGTGAGTTCCTTTGAATGCCGACTCTGATTCACCTATAGTATGACAACCTATATGGTTAGGGTTAGCTACAAAAGTACGCAATAAGGGTGCTTCTTTAAGGAAGGGAGCATCGTGATAAAACACCATTTCGTCCAGTTTGGATGCTGGATAGCCCAAAGATGGATCTTCGGTGAAGTTCACATTTTTCTTTAGAGCATTATCTATAGAGGTTCTAAGCTTTTCTTGAGTATATTTTTTCCAATACTTCATTTTTAAAATATTTTTTTTTAGTCATTAATATGTTACAAAGATACCTTAAAAAGTAAAAAAAAATAACTAAATTGCATATAAAATTACAGATACTAATATGACAGAAAACATTGATATACAAGTAAAAACACTACCTTCTTCGGCAGGAGTATATCAGTATTTTGACTCGAATGATATAATAATATATATAGGTAAGGCTAAAAACCTCAAAAAAAGAGTAAGTTCTTACTTCAATAAAGAACATGACCATAAAAAAACAAGGGTATTAGTTAAGAGCATACGAAGAATAGAGCATATAGTTGTAGAAACCGAATCGGATGCTTTACTGCTTGAAAACAATCTTATAAAAAAGCATAAGCCCAAGTACAATATACTCTTAAAAGACGACAAAACTTATCCTTGGATTTGCATTAAAAAAGAAAGATATCCTAGGGTGTTTTTGACTAGGAAAATAATCAGGGATGGATCTTTGTATTTCGGCCCTTATTCTTCTACAAAAACAGCAAATGCTTTATTGGACTTAATAAAAAACTTATACCCTATAAGAAGTTGTAAATACGAACTTTCTGAAAAGAATATAGAAACAGGTAAATACAATGTTTGTTTAGATTATCATATAAAAAAATGCTTAGGCCCTTGCGAAGGACTTCAAGATATAGAGTCTTACGACAAGCAAATAAACGAAATAAAAGAAATAATAAAGGCGGATTTCAAATCGGTCTTTAAGACTTTTGAAACTAAGATGAATTTATTAGCCGAGCAATATAAATTTGAAGAAGCACAGTTCATAAAAGATAAAATATTTTCTTTAAAGAACTACCAATCCAAATCGACTATTGTAAATCCTAGAATACATAATGTTGATGTGTTTTCTATCTTTTCTGATGAGGATAATTCCTATGTCAACTTCCTTAAAATATCTAATGGTTCTATAATACAGTCTCATACTTGTGAAATAAAAAAACAATTAAACGAAAGTGACAAGCAAGTTTTGGAATATGCTATAGTAGATATTCGGTTGAAATTCAATTCTATTTCAAAAGAAATATATGTTCCTTTTGAAGTAGAATTGGGGGATGGGTTAAAATTAACAATTCCTAAGCATGGAGATAAGAAAAATATAATAGATTTATCCTTGAGAAATGCTAAATATCATAGGATAGAGAAATTAAAAAAAATACAAATTACCGATCCAGAAAAACACACAAATAGAATAATGAGGCAGATGAAAAGAGACCTTCGCCTAACAAAAGAGCCTGTACATATAGAATGTTTTGATAATTCTAATATACAAGGAACTAATCCTGTGGCTGCTTGTGTCGTTTTCAGAAATGGTAAACCTTATAAAAAAGACTATAGACATTATAATATAAAAACTGTAGTAGGGCCTGACGACTACGCTTCTATGGAGGAGGTCGTTTATAGGAGGTATAAAAGATTGCTAGATGAGAACCAAGATTTACCTCAATTAATAGTTATAGATGGAGGTAAAGGACAGTTATCTTCGGCGGTTACTAGCTTAGAAAAACTAGGATTAAGAGGTAAGATAGCTATAATAGGTATAGCTAAGAGGTTAGAAGAAATTTTTTACCCAGACGACCCTATTCCTCTTTATTTGGATAAAAAGTCAGAAAGTTTAAAGATAATACAACAAGCCAGAAACGAAGCTCATAGGTTTGGGATTACATTTCATAGAAACAAAAGAAGTAAATCTTTTGTTAAAAGTGAGTTATTAAACATTCCTAGTATAGGAGAAAAAAGTATAGGAGTACTATTAAAAGAATACAAATCGGTAAAAAGAATAAAAGAAGCTAGTCTTACTGACTTAGAAGATACTATGGGCGTTTCCAAAGCGATGAATATATACAATCACTTTAAAGAGACTGACGATGTGTAAAAAAACAATCACATATTTAGCGTTTATGCTTATTACCTCTTTATACTCTCAAGAAAAAGACTTAAAAGTTGGTTTGGTACTGAGTGGTGGTGGAGCAAAAGGGTTTGCACACATAGGAGTCTTACAGGTATTAGAACAAGCTGGAGTAAGAATTGACTATATAGGAGGCACTAGTATGGGTTCAATAATAGGTGCCATATATGCTAGTGGATATAATGTAGCTGAGATAGATTCTATAATAAAGTCATTAGATATTAAAGAGATGATTTTAGATAAAACTCCTAGAAACTCTAAGACTTTTCACGATAAAGAGAGAGGTAAAAAATACTTGGTATCTATTCCTGTTAAGAAATTCAAACTTCAATTCCCTAAGGCTATTTCCAAAGGAAAATCGGTACTTCACTTCTTGACCAAAACTTTGGAATCTGTAGATCATATTTATGATTTCAAAAAGTTACCAATTCCTTTTTTCTGTATAGGCACCGACCTAGAAACGGGAAAAGCTAAAGTGTTTGAAGAGGGTAATTTGTCTTTAGCTATAAGGGCTAGCGGCTCGTTACCTGCGTTACTAACCCCAATAGAGATAGATGGTAAAATGTATATAGACGGAGGAGTTGCTAATAATTTCCCTACAGATATAATGAAAGAGAAAGGTGTTGACATAATAATAGGTGTCGATGTTCAAGGTAAACTACATACAAGAGGTGAAATAAACTCTGTTTTTGATGTTCTTAGCCAGATTACATATTACAAAACATATGAAAACAAAGAAGAGAGAATAAACATGGCTGATGTCTATATACGCCCAATTATAGATAGTCTTTCGGTTACTGATTTTGATAAAATAGAAGAAATAATAGCCTTAGGTAGGGAAGCGGCTCTGCCTCTGCTAGACACTTTAAGAAAAATAGCTAGATTACAAAAGGGAAGAAAGCCACATATAAAGAAAAGAATTAAAAATTCAATTTTAATTACTGAATTCACAATAGAGGGGAACAAGAAATACACCAACAACTATATAGAAGGAATACTAAATATAAAGATAAATGACGAAATAAGCTACTCTAAACTTTACAATAAGATAAACAACTTGGATGCAACAGGTAATTTTTCTAGAATACAATATACTACTAGCAATTGCGGTCAAGGCAAAAGGCTTTCTCTAAGCTTAGAAGAAGAGCCTATAAATAGCATACTAAAAGCAGGTATCCACTACGATAAACTTTATAAAACCTCTATATTACTAAACTACACATACAAAAACCTTTTATTCCACAACGATATTCTTTCATTAGACGTTATTGCTGGAGACAACCTAAGGTACAATCTAGATTATTTTGTTGATAATGGATTGTTTTTGAGTTATGGATTTTATGTTAAAACTCACAGATTCGAATCTAATTACAAATCATACATAGGAAGTATTGATAAGTTTAGAGACGTTAGAGCAAATTACAATGACCTAACCAGTCGAGGATATCTTCAATGGGTTCTTAACCGCAGGTTCGCCTTAGGAATAGGAGTAGAATACAACTACCTGAAAGTCAGCAACCATTCTTACCCTAATGATGAAACCATAAACACTAACAGCTATATTGATGCTATTGCTTATCTTAAAATAGATACTTATGACGATAAATACTTCCCTATGAGAGGTTTTTTATTCGAAAACACAATAAAACTATATTTAGAATCTTTCGAATATGAGAATTCATACCAAAAAACATCTAGCTTCAGAAGTACTATTGGTATAGCTGGTAATTTCAGGAAAAAAGTTAGTATTAAAAATCAAATAGACTTAGGTATTGTTTTTGGAGGTAAAGAAAAAACTGGAATTCTTGGTTTTTTTATAGGTGGCTATGGCGAAAATTTCATAGATGGTATGATTCCTTTTTATGGCTACAATTTCAATGTTTTAGAAAACACTTCTTTCGCTAAAGTATTAACTAACATCAACTACGAAATATTTAAAGGAAATTATATATCCTTATATTCTAATTTCTTATACACCAACAATGTATTAGGCGAAAAAACAAGCGACGATATACATAATGACAATATTTTATCGGGATATGCTGCTGGGTACACAGTAAAAACCCCTATTGGACCTATAGAAATAAAAAGGTCTTGGTCACCTGACTCTAAACTAAAGCACTGGTATTTTAATATAGGTTTCTGGTTTTGATATTTATTTGAAAATATAAAGCAAATAATATTATATAAAAAACAATAATTCAGCAATTTGAACTAACTTTGCAAATTAATATTTTATTATGGAACATAAAGCAGGATATGTAAACATCATAGGTAACCCTAACGTAGGTAAGTCAACCTTGATGAACCAATTAGTAGGCGAGAAGCTATCTATCATAACATCTAAGGCACAGACTACACGTCATAGGATACTTGGTATAGTCAATGGTGATGACTTTCAGATAATATTTTCGGATACTCCGGGGATCATTAAACCTGCCTATGAGCTACAATCATCTATGATGGATTTTGTAAAATCAGCGTTTGACGATGCCGATTTACTTATATATATGGTAGAAGTAGGTGAAACTGAGCTAAAAGACGAGTCTTTTTTTAAAAGAATAACTAATGCTACTATACCTGTATTATTACTTATAAATAAAATAGATTTATCTACTCAAGAAGAAGTTGAAGCAAAAGTAGAATACTGGAAAGAGAAAGTTCCTAATGCTGAGGTATTAGTAATATCAGCTTTGGAAAGTTTCAATATAGAACCAGTTTTCAATCAGATAGTTGCAAAACTACCTATTGCTCCTGCGTATTATCCTAAGGATCAACTTACGGATAAGCCAGAAAGGTTTTTCGTAAATGAAATAATAAGAGAGAAAATATTATTAGGATACAAAAAAGAGATCCCTTACGCTGTAGAAATAGAGACTGAGGAGTTTTTTGAAGAGGAAAATATCATAAGAATTCGTTCTATAATAATGGTAGAGCGTGAGACTCAAAAAGGTATAATAATAGGTCATAAAGGAGCTCCTCTTAAAAGAGTTGGTACATTGGCAAGGAAAGATTTGGAAAAGTTTTTCGACAAGAAAGTGTTTTTGGAGTTGTATGTAAAGGTGAATAAGAACTGGCGATCTAATTCAAAACAACTTAAAAGATTTGGTTATAATAACAAATAAGACTATCTAAGTTTTATTAAAAGACAAAAATGGAAGAAACAAGTTATAAAAGAAATGTAATATTCGGACTTAGATCTGTAATAGAAGCAATAAAATCGGAACAGACCATAGAAAAAGTTTTCTTGGTAAAAGACCTAAAAGGAGATATCTATTCAGAGTTAGCTACTTTATTAAAAAAGGAAAGAATAAACTTTAGTTTCGTTCCTTCTGAAAAGTTAGACAAATTATCTAAACACGGTAATCACCAGGGAGCAGCAGCGACTATATCGCCTATAGTTTACCCTAGTTTAGACGAAATAGTAGAGAAAACTAAAGCTAAAGGTAAGCCTGCTTTATATTTATTGTTAGATCAAATAAGTGATGTTCGTAATTTTGGAGCTATCATAAGAACAGCAGAATGTACAGGAGTTGATGCCATAATAATACAGACTTCGGGTAATGCACCTATGAATCCTGATACTATAAAAACTTCGGCTGGAGCTGCTTTTAAAGTTCCAATTTGTAGAGTTGACCATATAAAAGATGCAGTTTATCACCTTCAGAGTGAAGATGTAAATATAGTTGCAGCTACCGAAAAAACCGATGAAACTATATTTGATGCTGACTTTACAGGCGATATAGCTATCATTATGGGATCAGAAGGTAGAGGTATAAACCCTTCAATATTAAGATTGGTTGACCAAAAAGCAAAATTACCATTATACGGAGAAATAGATTCTCTGAACGTATCTGTAGCTTGTGGAGCTATACTTTACGAAGCAATAAGACAACGATTAACAAACAAGTAATATGAACCATATAATAGCTATTGTAGGAAGACCTAATGTAGGAAAATCTACACTGTTTAACAGACTAGTACAGCAAAGACAAGCCATAGTTGACTCGGTAAGTGGAGTAACAAGAGACCGTCATTATGGAAAAAGTGAATGGAATGGAAAGGAGTTTTCGCTAATTGATACTGGTGGATATATAGTTGGTTCTGATGATGTTTTCGAAGGAGAAATACGTAAACAAGTTCAATTAGCAATAGACGAATGTGACCAAATAATATTTGTAGTTGACGTTGTTGATGGTATCACCTCTATGGATGAAACCGTTGCTAATATACTTAGAAAAGAAAAGAAACCTATTTATTTGGTTGTTAACAAAGTAGATAATTCTATGCGTCAGAACGATGCTTTCGAATTTTACAACTTAGGATTAGGAGAGTTTTATCCTTTATCGTCTATAAACGGTAGTGGAACAGGAGAATTACTTGACGAAATAGTCAAAAAAATGCCTGAGGAAAATGAACCTGAAAAAGACGAAATACCTAGATTTGCTATAGTAGGGAGACCTAATGCAGGGAAATCTTCATTCATAAACGCATTAGTAGGCGAAGAAAGAAATATAGTAACCGACATTGCTGGTACTACCAGAGATAGTTTGGATACTAAATACAATCGTTTTGGTTTCGAGTTTAACTTAGTTGATACTGCTGGTATTCGTAGGAAATCTAAAGTAAAAGAAGACTTAGAGTTTTATTCTGTAATGAGAGCTGTAAGAGCTATAGAGCATTCTGATGTTATAATACTTATAGTAGATGCTTCTAGAGGTTTTGAAGCTCAGGATCAGAATATATTTTGGTTAGCTGAAAAGAACAGAAAAGGAATTGTAATAATGGTAAACAAATGGGATCTTATAGAAAAAGAGACTAATACCATGAAAGATTTTGAAGCTAAAATAAGAAAAGAAATAGCTCCATTTACTGATGTTCCTATTGTATTTACTTCGGTATTATCAAAGCAACGTATACATAAAGTATTAGAACAAGCTGTTGAGGTACATGAGCGTAGAATTCAAAAAATACCTACCAATAAGCTTAACACTACTATGCTTGAGATAATAGAAAGTTATCCTCCGCCAGCAATAAAAGGTAAGTATGTGAAAATAAAATTCTGTATGCAGTTACCAACACATTCGCCTCAATTCGCGTTTTTTGCTAATTTGCCTCAGTATATAAAAGAACCATACAAAAGGTTCTTAGAAAATAAACTTCGTGATCATTTTGACTTAACAGGAGTTCCTGTTAGTATGTATTTCAGACAGAAGTAAAAGAATACAGTTTTCAAATAAAGTAGACACCCTGGTACGTTACCCTTAAGAATAGCGTATCAGGGTGTTTTTTTTGTTTCTATAATAATCACAAAATAAATGTTCCCAAAAAAACTTTGAAAATTGAAGAACAGATAAAACTCTTAAAAAAATGGGGTCTGTTAATCTGTAAAAGTGATACAATATAATATTTAAATTCTTAATAAAAAGATATTATTCATTACAAATAACACTCATCTTTTATATCTATATTTACACCGTATAAAACGAAACCATTTTACAGATGAAAATATATCACAATCCTAAGTGTAGCAAAAGCAGGCAAACACTAGAGATCATAAAAGAAAACAATATAGAACCTGAAATAGTTTTATACCTAAAAGATGAGCTTTCTTATCAAGAAATAGAAAGTTTACTAGCCAAACTAGACTTAAAACCTATAGAATTAATCCGAAAAGGAGAAGCTATATGGAAAGAAAACTTCAAAGGAAAAGAATTGACCGATGATCAAATAATAAAAGCTATGACTGAAAACTCCAAACTCATAGAAAGACCAATAGTCGTAGTAGGTGAAAAAGCAATAATAGGAAGACCCCCAGAATTAGTTAAAAATCTTTTTTAAACAAACATACAAATGGAATTAAACGAATTGAATGCTATATCTCCAATAGATGGTAGATACAGAGGTAAAGTAAGTGGTTTGGCTGATTATTTTTCGGAATATGCCCTTATAAGGTATAGAGTAAAAGTAGAAATAGAGTATTTTATTTCATTGTGTGAGATTTCTCTACCACAATTAAACGACTTAGACTCTAACTTATATCCAAAATTAAGAGACATATATTTGTCGTTTAGTCAGGAAGATGCTAAAAAGATAAAAGAAATAGAAAGCGTAACCAATCACGATGTTAAGGCTGTTGAATATTTCATAAAAGAGCGTTTCAAAGATATGAATATAGAGAGCTACAGTGAGTTTATTCACTTTGGGCTTACCTCTCAAGATATAAACAACACATCTGTACCTCTTAGTATAAAGGAGTGTTTAGAACAAGATTATTACCCTGAATTAGATAGTATAATAGCATTGTTAGATAAATTTTCTGATCAATGGAAAGACGTGCCTATGCTTGCCAGAACTCATGGTCAACCAGCATCACCAACTAGGCTAGGCAAAGAAATATATGTATTTGTAGAAAGACTTAATCAGCAGTACAAGTCACTTAAAAGCATACCTATTGCAGCTAAGTTCGGAGGAGCAACAGGAAACTTTAATGCTCACCAAATAGCTTACCCTAATGTAGATTGGAAACAATTTGGAACTTCTTTTGTAGAAAACACTTTACAATTAAAACATTCATTTCCTACCACTCAAATAGAACATTACGACCATATGGCTGCTATTTTTGACAATATAGCTCGTATAAACACTATTTTGGTCGATTTCAATAGAGATATTTGGACTTATATTTCTATGGACTATTTCAAACAAAGTATTAAAAAAGGTGAAGTTGGTTCTTCTGCAATGCCACATAAAGTAAATCCTATAGATTTTGAAAACTCCGAAGGTAACTTAGGTATGGCTAACGCCCTGTTTTCACATCTTTCGGCAAAACTACCTATTTCTAGACTGCAAAGAGACCTTACGGACTCTACCGTACTTAGGAATATAGGTGTGCCTTTTGCTCATACCATAATAGCTTACAAAGCTACAGCCAAAGGATTAAACAAACTATTACTTAACCAAAACAAAATAAACGCTGACCTAGACAATAACTGGGCTGTGGTTGCTGAAGCTATACAAACTCTACTCAGAAGGGAACAATACCCTAATGCTTATGAAGCTCTAAAAGAATTAACCAGAACCAATAGCGTCATTAATAAAGAATCTATACATCAATTTATAGAAACTCTAGCTGTTAGCGACAATGTCAAAAAAGAGATGAAAGCTATTTCTCCTTTTAATTATGTAGGTATATAAATCATGAAAAAAACAATATTCTTTTTAACTTTACTTACCTTAATAGTAAGTTCGTGTACGACCAAAAGCAAATCTAAATACGAATTAGGAAGCCGTAATAACAAAGAAAGGTTCAAATCTGGATATTTCGAGACTTTAGCTACCGACGATTATCCTTCTACAACTATTATCCGTAAAAATAATTTACAAATAGAAATATATGAAACAGGAATAGACACTTTCAGTATCAAATGGGAAGGCTTATTTAAATACAAATTAAAACAAATAAACCCGAAAAACAACCTTGATAATCAAGAATATACCATGCAAATAAAAGAAATTGGAGGTTTTAAATATCAGTTTGTAGGTAGTATGGGGAAGTCTAATTTTGAAGTAAATGGCACTGTGATAAAAGTAGCTAATTTAAAGGATTCTTTAGAGTTTGAAAAAAGCCTAAGATAAGACCTTATCCTAAACTATTAAAAGCGTTTTCTATATGATTTATATAAAACGCTTTTTTGTTTTTTATAATTGCTATTATATCGAACCTAACTTCTACATCCATATCTTTCTTCTGCACATAGTAATCTATAGCAGTCATCAACATATTTATTTTCTTATAACCTACTGCTTTTTCGGGGGTATTCCAATAGTCTGACGACCTTGTTTTGACCTCTACTATCACCAAAACTTCATTTATTTGTGCTATTATATCGACCTCCGCCTTTAGGTAACGCCAGTTTTTTTCTAATATAATATACCCTTTCTCTAGCAAGTATTCTACTGCCATTTTCTCTCCTTCTTTCCCTAATTCATGGCTTTTATTAGTCATTTTTACTTTCAAAATATTTATCTACTTTATGTTTATAAATAGTATTAAGAGGTAGTTTATTACGCTTTATTTTCTCTTTATCTATTTTCTTCTGAAGCTCTAATTCCAATTGAACTGTACTATTGTATCCCGATTTATTACTACTTTTACTTTCTCTTTTTTTACTGAATTTCTCTTTCTTTTTGTTTGCAGTATCTAACTCCATTAATTCCGCCTTTATCTTTCTCATTTTGTTCAAAAACTCATTATTATAACCTTCAAACAGAAGAGACCTTTTTGCTTCATCTATAAGTTCGTTTGTTTTTTTATTATTTTGCCCTATCTCATTTAGTTTTTCTTGTAACTCTGCTAATTCCTTGTATTTCTTAAACAAATCATCTCCTCCACCCTCTTTAGGCTCTCCCTCCCCTTTCTGCTTATCCTTTCCTGACTCACCTTCTTTAGGTTCTCCTTCACCCTCCTTTTGTTGATTTTTCAGCTGCTCCTCTAGTTTTTCTATTTTCTCTCCTTGTTCTTTTATAAGGTCTGGTAAACTCGTTTCTTCTTCTCCTCCCTTTCCTTTCCCTTTTTTCTTCGATTTGTTCATCTGATCCATCAGATTACTTAAAATAGCATTTATAATATTTACATTTTTGAAACTTTCTCTTTCTGAATTCACCCCTATAGCTATTTCATTTTCAGAATAATTTCCTATAGCCAAATACATATTTACAGACACTTCGTCTATATATTTATCTATATCAATTTGCATTTTTTTAAGCCTAGATGACAACATATAAATACTATCTTTTACATTGTCAAAATGATTAGTTAAGTATTTTGAGTTTCTTAACAACTCTCCATGATTAGTTTTATTAATATCTAGTTCTTCAAATCCTTTTATATTTTCTTCCATACCATAAGAAAGTGACAGATTACTCTGGATTATGCTTCTGAGCTCTAGTTTGACCTGCTCTGCCATAGCTTGAGACGATTCTTCATTATGATCTGACATATCCTTAGCCATTTTCTTTAAACTCTTAGCTGCTTTTTTATTATCGCCTTCAGAAGACGACGAGCTATCACTTGCTTTTTTCAAATCTTCACTTACCTTCTCAGAAAGTTCTTTGTTTTCATAAGTAGAAATAGGCTTTTTAAGTTTCTCACTCTCTTTTTTTAAACTATCCAAATCTTTTTTAACTTGTTCAAACTTGTCTTTTATGTCCTCTTGAAACTCCTTGTTTTCTATACCGCTTTCGTTAAGTTTTTGTTGATCTTCGGCTAAGTGCCTGACTTTTTCTGCTAATAATTTAGATTTCTGCTCTACATAAAATCTTTTGGCCATTTCTAATATACGCTCTAGACTACGCTTTTTTATATTGCCCGATTTTTTAAGATCATTTACTTTACTAGTCAATTTTTCTTTAGATATTTTATCTTGTAAATCTTTCAATTCGGCTAATATTTCTTTGTCCTTTTGCAATTTTTTTAATTCTTTGATTCTATCTAATATATCTCTAGAATTCTCTTTAGATTCAGAATCTTTACTCATAGAATTGTTCTTTTCTAACTCTGACTCTAATTTATCTATAGCCTGATCTAACGAAGTATTCTGCTTATCATAAGCACTCAATATTTCTTTTATTCTCTTTTTATCTTTCCAGTCAGAATCCTTTTTCATCAATGATTCCTCCGAATAACTGTCTAACTTATCTTTTGTTTCTGAACTTTCCTTTAGTTTTTCTCCTATATCTTTTATATTTATATCTCCCTGGTTAAGTAAGTCGTCTGCCAAAGTACTATCATCTTTTTTAAAGAAATAAAATTCTTTACTCTTAGCTGTCTTACTACCGTTTATACCATCATTATCTTTTACTTCAAAATATATGATATACCCATTATCGTTTTGTATTTCATCAGGTAAAATGTATTTGACCTCTCGCTGAGTAATTCCTTTAGAAAAACTATAAACTAAAGCTCTGCTTTCTTTATAACTATCTACTTTTTTTATAACAACCCACAACTCTTTAATACCATAGTCATCAGAGATATTACCCCAAAAACCTATATTATTACCTTCCTCTATTTTATTCATTTCAATAAAAGGAAACTCATCTAAAATAACATTAATACTAAAACTAAGCTTATCATAATCACGTAATTTATCATTACTACTACTCAAGGTATAATTAGTGTTTTCTGAAAATTTATTATCATACCTAAAAATATCCCCTTTTTTCATCATCAAAACACTCTCTTTATCACTTATCCAACTTATAGAATTAGTGTTTTCGGTATTCAGAACCCACTCTATTTCCGAACCTATTGGTACTCTAACATTACCTGTATTTGTTATGTTTTTATCTGAAATCAAAGTGTATTTTGGTGGTTTTACCTTAATATTAAGGAACAAAATACTAGGTTTATCTATCACTACAAGAGTTTTTATTCTAGATTTTTCACCTCTTAACATTAATCTGAAATCTATATCATCATAGACGTTAACAAAATTACATACTACGATATCATCTTTTAAGATTAATTCTTCTTCTCTATTATTGTAAATTAAATAAACCTTAGACGTATCACCTATACCTTTTATTTTAACTTTAATTTCTTTACTTTCTCCTTTTACAACCGTTAAACTATCTATGACGTTTAATCTGTAAGAAATAGGTTTTATATATTCTGATTTGTAGTTTGCGAGTCTGTTAGCACTATTCAAAAGAACCTCAGCCCTACCTGAAACCCATATAAAAAAAACCAGAGAAAAAGGTATAATAAAAAGATATGTGTATTTATAAACTTCTCTAAAAGAAATAGCTTCTTTAAATTTTACATTCTCAAATTCTTTGCTTTTCTGTAAAATACTAGCTTCTACAAACTCATTATATCCATCTTTTTCTTTTAGTTCTAATACATTTACTATTTTATCATCTATTCCTTCAAAGAATGAACCTATATTTTCAGCTGCTTGTTTCTTCGTTATTCCTCTAGCAAAACCCAAATACCCTAGTATAGGTTTCAATACCCAATATACAAAAAGCAATAAAAAAGAGATGAGTAAAATCATATACATGACAAATCTATAGCTACTTTTTAGCCATAATACATGCTCTATATATATTATAGAAAACCCTGTAATTATCCAAAAACACAGGAATAATATAAATCCTCTTATAGCTAAGTTTATATAATATTTCTTTATATAGCTATTTATATTATGTTTTAAACTAGAATTCTTTTTCACTTATGCAGTTTTACTTGCTAATTTAAGTAAAATATATCATTTATCAGTACTAATAGTATTGGTTGTTTTTTTTGGAGGAAGAGATACTAATATAACTCCTCCAAATATCAATAAAGTAGCAAATATATGTGCCGTATTAAGACTATCCTTACCTTGAGATATAGCATATATAGATGCGAATATTGGTTGCATATAGACAAACACGCTAACAGTAGTCGCTTTTAATTTGGTAAGTGCAAATAAATTGAATAAATAAGTGCAAAAAGTAGTAAATAGCACTACAAAGCCTATATTCAATAAAGTTTCTTGCTGCATTAAAGACCAGTCAACTTCAGTAAGTTCCATAAAACCAAAAGGAATTACTAATATCGATCCGAATAGATAAAGCCATTTGGCAAAATTAACAGGGTTATATTTTGTAATAAGAGGCTTAGCCAAAATAAAATAATACGAATATGACGCTGCATTAACAAATACTAAAAAATTCCCTAATAAAGCATCTGGATTGTCTGTATCGTTTGAATTACCGTAAAGAACCAACAATAAAGCACCTCCCAAACCGACGAATATTCCTAAAATACGCCTTTTGATTAACCTTTCTTTAAGTATTACTGCCGACATTATCAATACCAATATTGGTGATATTATCATAATAACCGAACCACTAATAGGCGAAGTATAACTCAATCCTTTAAAAAAAGCTAACATATTAAGGGCTATACCAAAAAAAGAAACTGTAGCTATTTTAATGAAATCTTTTCTTTCTATTTTCTGTTTAGGGGCAAATATACCTGCTATCCAAAACAATACTGTAGCCAAAACAACTCTTATAACTATAAAACCAAAAGGTTTTATATATTCAGGCATCACTTCTTTAGACACTGTAAAACTTATTCCATATATAACGGAAGTCATAAGTGCTGCCAATAAGGCTATATATCTTAAATTCATTTTATTTTTTCATCAAACTAAAAGAGACTTTACTACTAGCTAACAAAGAGGCCAAAAATCCTAAGATTACCATAGTTAATACCACAATCAATACATTAAGAATATTCAAATCTATAGGATAAGGCAAATTATATGATATATTTATAAAACCATATTCTTCTTGTAATATAACTAGTGCAATTCCTAATATCAGACCGATTACAAGTCCCAATAATGAGAGTAAAAAACCATGTAATATAAATATTTTTTTAAGGTCATCTAGTCTTAAACCCATTTGATACAATGTAAGTATATGCTCTTTTTTATTTATAATTATCATAATTATAGCTCCTACTACATTGAACATAGCAACTATAAGTATTAACGTGAACACAAAATAAGAAATAAGATTTTCTGTATTAAGCATTTTATAAAATGTAGAATTGAGTTCTTTCTTCGTTTTAACATCGTAATCACTCCCTAAAACTGACTTTATCTTTTCTTTTATTTCAAACACATCAAAGCCTTGCTTAACTTTAACTTCTATATGGGATATTTCATCTTTTTTAAGCCCCATTATAGAACTAACAGCATCTATATTTGCATATATATATTTGGAATCTATATCTTGAGATATAGAATATATGCCTTGAAAAGCATAACTCATCTTTCTGTAAGAATTAGAAATAGAACTAATATATTTAGTTCCTTTTTTAGGTATAAAAACTTCTATTGCCGAGTTGTTATTATAAATACTAAGTTCCAATTTATTAGACAGTTCGTTACCTAAAACCAAAGAAGGGTATTTTCTGGTTACCCAGGTTCCGTGAAGTAGGTTTTTTTCTATAGGAACTACTTTTATATAGTTACTATCTACTCCCCTAAGATAAGCTATAACTTCATTATTTCTATGTTTGAAATAGGCTCTTTCCTCCAAAACACTAGCAAAATAAGCTACTCCATTTATTTGACTAAGTGTATTTTTCTGATTTTCATCAAAAAACATAATTTTACCTTTACTAGGAACAACTCTTATATCAGGGTCAGAATAAGACATTATATCTACACTAAATTCTTTAAGCCCCGAAAAAGCCGACAATACCAAAAACAAAGCCATAGTTCCAATAGCAACACCTATAGCAGCTATAAGGGTCACTATATGGATAGTGTTATTATTACTTTTAGTATATAAATATCGTAAAGCTATGTATAGAGGAAACTTCAACTTATATATTACCTCTTTTATCCAAAATAGATGGATTCTTTATAGGGTTTTCGTCTTCCCCTTTCAAAGAAGCTTCTATAGCCTCTACATAATCTAAGCTTTCATCAGAATGAAAAGACAATCTAGGTATCTTTCTTAATTGATGTCTTATTTTCTGAGCTAATGCATTCCTGATAGCAGGAGTATTGTCTTTCAAACCTTGAACGACACCTTCTCTTCTATCTTTAGGAAACACACTCAAATAAACCTTAGCTATACTTAAGTCGTCAGTAACACTTACCTCCGTAACCGAAATGATAGTTCCTTTCATTCCGGTTCTAGCATCATTTTGTATTATCTCACCTAAATCCTTCTGTATCAATTTAGATATTTTATTTAATCTTCTTTTCTCCATAATGCAAATTTAAAGATTTTATTACAATAAAAATTATTTAAGCTATATTTTATCTTATTAAAATAAAAAAGGTTCACTATTTTATAGTGAACCTTTTTTTTAGAATATTTTTAGTATATCCACATATCTAATTCTTTATTTCGAATCTTATCCTTTAGCCTCTCAGCTTCAAGAACTTGAAAGAAAGAACCTTCTTTTATATAGTCATTTACATCTCTGTTTCCATACATATTATCTACTCGGTATATCAAGCCATTAAATTTTCTGGCATTTAACAGTAAGTCATAAGATATAGAAAATGCGGGGTTTTCTTCGTTAAAAACCTTAGTTCTATGAAGAATATCTCTGGCATCTGGCATAAAAACCCAAAACAAAGAAAGTAATATATCGTCTTGTATATCGTCCCTTCCCATAGTCTGAACATCTTTAGCTACTGGAGCTAAAGCCAAAAGTCTATATTTCAATTCGCTTAATCTCTTATCAAAATACCAAAGACCTTTAACTCTATATCCTTGTATATCTTGAGCTGTAATAGAAATAGAATCTATATATTCCGATATATCAGCATTAGGGTCTTCGTTCAATGCCGAATAACCTCCACTAGCAGTATCTATCCTAAGTAACTTATCTTGTATAGTATTATACGTCAATTTTTCACTAAATGAAGAGGTTTCATAAATCTCATTTATTTTCCCTTTCCTAATATTATTTAGAAGAGTGTCATATAGGCTTCTTCTAGATTTCTTAATATCTAAAGTATCTATAGGATAATAAAGTAACATATTAACCTTTTCGTTTAAGTCTATATATTCCCAAGTCATACGTGCCCATAATATATCTCTCTGATCTATATAACCATATTCTAAAGGCTTATCACTTTCCTCCTTAACTTTATTAACCTCATCTATTTCTGCAACAGTACTAGAATTAAGTACGTTAGCTTGGGAAAACATATCATTACTACTCATGAAAAATATGCTTACCCCTATTACGATGCCTATTAACTTCCTCATCTTATTATATATTAATTAGTTATTTCTACAGAAATACCAGCCACTTCTGGTAATTTGTATGTAGAATTATTCTCTATCTTTGCTTTTATGTTAAATATATTAACAAAAGAACCTCTTTTTGCTGAATTCAAAGCTCTTTTAGCTGCTGCATTCAACTTACTTCCATTTACTTTAATAGTAGCCTTACCCGGTACTTTTATACTAAAACTAGTGATTTTAAGCTTCAAGTCAAAAGCAAAGTCTGGTAGAGCTGCCCCTATAGTCGATTTTGCTAAACTAGATTTAGGCATCTTTACCGATCCCATTTCGCCTCTTACGGTTGCTCTAGGCGCAGGTATGTTTTTTATTCTGAAACTAGCATAAGTAACTACTGGCGCTACTCCTCCTGGTAGTTTACCTGTTACTGTTATCTTAACCTCCTTACCTTGTTGAGGCTTTAGCATATAGCTACTACCTTTTATTTTTCTCAGTCCTGGAGCTGTTGCAACTATATCTTCGTCGCTAACCCCTGGCATAGATATAGTAATAGGATTAGAAACCCCTCTATATACTACGTTCATTTTGTCTGCAGAAACTACAGCTGAGTTAGGTTTAGATATAACTACATACGTAAGGTCTATAGGTATATTAACGTCTTTACCATCTTGAGTAAATGTAAAGTTTCCTTTCAGAGAATTGTCTCCCAATTTAGTACTAGCAGGCATATCTATAATAGCACCTCCTTTTCTAAATTGTTTTATATTCATTCCGTTAACAGTAACTTTACTAGGTTTAAGAGAAGAGTCATATCTTCCTAAAACTATTTTACCTTTAAATCTTTCTCCTTGAAAAACCACAGGCTTTTCAGGTATTAATATAGTTCCGTATGTCTTAGCCGATATTTTAGCGTCATTGGCTAATTGCTTACCTAATAACATACTATATACATCCTTCTCTGTATCTGCTATTTCTTTTTGTAAAAGAGTTATATTAGTTATAGTACTTACTAAAGGGAAACCTTCATATCTTGCTTTTATCCAAGGTTGTTTACCTGCACCTCCTTTGACATCTCTTGCGTCAAATCTGGCTTTTATTACATCTACAAAGTCTGAATTATCAATACTTCCTGCTATATGTTTTAAAACATCTTCTCTATATTTATTAAGATTATCAACGTAAGCTTTACCTTCTTTTGTCAATTTTTCTCCTGCAAAAAATAATTCATCTCCTGGAGTTTCACCATCCATAGACTCATAATCTGTTTTATTTTCTATATCTTTGGTTAGTTTAGCTTTTACACCGTCCAAATAATTAAAATAAGAAACAGAAGATTCGTGAACACTTTTTGCTACTTTATTTTTATCTCCCCATTTTTCTGGTTGCTCTTTAGCTTTAGTATCTAAGTCTTCCAAAATAACACCTGCGTGTCTGTTTGACTTTTCGTTAGATAGAGTAATATTTTCGTTAATAGTTCCAAAAGCAGATAATACCTTTTTAGACATATTCATAGCCAACATAGCTATAAAGACTAAATACATAAGGTTTACCATTTTCTGCCTTGGAGATTCTTTAGCTCCTGCCATAATATGTTATTTTATATAATTAGTACCCTATTTATTACTCATTGCTGACAACATACCTCCATAAACTCCGTTAAGAGAAGATAAATTACTTGCCAAGTTTTCCATTTGCTTTTTAACAACTTCGGTACTTTCTGTAACAGCGTTGTTTACTGCGTGTTGTTTTTCTGCATTGTTTATTTGCGCCTCATATAAGTCATTCAAAGAAGACATTTTATCAGTTGCTTTACTAACTTGTTCAGTATATTTATTAGAAACATCAACGCTATAAGTCAAAGATTCTATATTAGAAGCTGAATTATTAAAGCTAGTAATACTTTTAGATAAATTTCCCATCAGCTCTCCATCTATTTTGGCTGCTTTCATTATTTCATCAAACTTAGATGATATAGACACTTCTTCTTCTACTCCTGCTGCATTCTCTCTCAAAATTTTCATTTCTCCTCCTCTTAATTCAGGATAAACTATACTCCAATCCAAATCTTCTTCTACTGGTGCAAATGCTGATATTATAAAGATTCCTGCCTCAGTAAGTAAACCAACTGTCAACATAACTCCACCCGTAAGTGGCCCTATACTGTAGTGTAAAAGCTTAAATAAAGCTCCTATTATTACTACTGCTCCCCCTAGTCCGTAGACCATGTTCATTATTTTCTTCTTTACATTCGATGATTTTGCCATAACTTTTAAATATTTAATTAATTTTTACCTAAGAAACCTTGTACGGTTCTAAATCCTATATAACTTCTAACAGAGTCCGCATATTCGTAATCTCTTGAACTTACTTCCAAGAAGTATGCCGTATCTTTCCAAGACCCTCCTCTTATTACTTTTCTTTTATTTGAAATTTCACTACTATTAACATCAGGGTTCATCGTCGAAACAACTAAGTAAGATTCTTCATTATAACTACTGTTAGTCCATTCAGAAACATTCCCTGCCATATTGTACAATCCATATCCATTAGGAGGAAAAGAGTCTACTTTCATAGTATACAAAGCTCCATCGACAGTATAATTACCTCTCCCTGGCTTAAAGTTAGCATAAAAACAACCTCTATCAGTAACCGTATAAGGTCCACCCCAAGGGTAAGTAGCATATTCCAAACCTCCTCTGGCTGCAAATTCCCATTCAGCCTCTGTTGGCAACCTAAAATAAGGAATAGATGTAGGGTTTTTTTGATTTCTTAAAAAATCGTTTTTCCTCTTAGTTCTCCAACTACAAAAAGCCTTAGCCTGATCCCAACTAACTCCTACAACAGGATATTCTAGATAAGCCTCATGCCAAAAATAATTCTGATGCATAGGGTCATTATACGAAAAAAGATAATCTCTAAGCCAAACCGTAGTATCTGGATATATTTCCAATATAGATTCACTTATAAAATCTTTCCTAGATCCTTGCTTCCTTGCTGCATTAGATTCATCAAAAACCTTATGTCTATACTTTAACTTTCTTACATCAATCATTCTATTTCCTTCGAAACTATCTTCTACAGATATCAACAAAGAATCCATAACTTCAACATAAGAAACATCTGGGTAATCATTCTTATTCCATACCAAATCATTATTCCAGTCCAAAGCTCTACCTTCTGTTTCCGAATTATAATCTCCAGAACCACCGTAGTTTTCTAGCATATATTTTTCGTAAGCAGTAGCGCTTGTAGTATCTATTTCTTTAAACTTATAATCTTCGATACCTGTGTTTATTTCTTCTCCTTCGCCTCCTATCAATAAAAGATCATCATAAGCTATTGCCAATTTTGTTCTAGCTACAGAGTCTCTAACCCAATAAACAAAAGTTTTATATTCTCCATTAGAAATTTCTGTTTCGTCCATATAAAATTGACTAACATTAACTGTTGTAGAAGGTGTACTCAAACCTCCCAACAAGTCTTCATCTGACTTCCCCATAGTAAAAGAACCTCCTGGAATCAAAACCATACCTAAAGGCTTCTCAGCATACCAAGCCCTTTTTTCTTTAACACTTACCAATTCTCCATTATTAACTCCCGAACCTCCACAAGAAACAAGCACAACGGACAAAAGTACAAGAATACTGACCATTTTACTCATTTTCTTTATTTCCATTAATCTTTTCATTCTATATATAAAAATTTATTACTTGAATTTATTTAATGCTTTAATCCACCTATCAGGAACATTTCCTTTTAATGCTTCAATATAATCTTCTTCTGTACACGGTACTAACGCATGTCTTTTCTTTTTATTGCCTACGTCTTTATTTATCTTCATCCACCATCTACCTGTCTTGTTACTTTCCATAAACTCTATTGTGTCTATATCATCTATAACTACACTGTATTTAGCGTACTCTTCATATCCACAATATGGGTAATCTAAAGCTCTACTATTGACTCCATCTATAAAATACCATATCATCTGAGACAATAATTGAGCTGTCTGGTTATGAATATCTTTATCCTTATTATAGTCAAAAACTCCAAAAGAACTTACTTTATCACTAATCCCTGAATACCTTGCTATAGCACATATTTCTTCGGCATAAAAACCATTTACATTCGATTTATTATTACCCGAAGAATCTGACATCCTAACACTAGATAGATCAATACTGACTATATCCGAATCTCTTAAAATAGATTCAGTCAACTTCATATCCTTTGCTACACCTAACCTATAGGCATCAAATGACAGCTTATCTAACATATCTATCTCTTCTTGAGAATTTAAATAAGTTTGAAAACCTAAGCTACTGTAATTAAATAAATTGCTAGGAGATTCTGATAATATATGCCCCAAAAACGAATCAGAAGACAACTTTTCACCTAAGACCCCTAAGTCAAACTTATAATCTACAGCAGTTAAATTAACCATTTGTTCCAAACTATCATATGCTTTATACATTGAAAATGTCAATCCATGGTCATCGCCTATAACTACAGGTATTACGTTGTTTTTAATCAAAGAACTTATTTGCTCCTTAAGAGCATAATTTGTATCTTCTGTAGTGCTTCCTATTACAAAAACACCCAAGTCTACAATTTTAATATCCCAATTACCTACGTAAAGATTATAAAACTCTTTACGAACAGCTTCAAATTCATAACTATTATCATTTTGACTAACCGTAAACACAGCTATATCAAAATCATAATGATTTTCATTTATACTATCGTCATACAATTCTATATACTTACCTAACTTACCCTGCGCAAGATTATCAACATATAACTCAAAACTACTTTTTACTGATTTAATATAATTCATAAGAAAACCACAAATATATTATTTCTTTTTAGTTTTAGCTTTTTTTACCGTTTTCTTTTTCGGTTTTTTAGCTTCTATCATTTTCTCTACCTCCTCTAAAGTCAAAGCTGGTGCATCAGTTGTTTTTGGCAACTCTATTTTCAACTTACCTTTTATTATATTAAACCTTCCCCAACGAGCCTTTTCTACTCTTATTCCTTGATCCTCCCAGTTATGAATAACCTTCTCTATCTCTTTTCTCTTCTTATCCTCTATCAGAGTTTCTATATCCTCTTGTGATAGATTATCGTAATCATATTTTTTACTGATATTTATAAAAATACTATTCCATTTTATATAAGGACCAAACCTCCCAATTGCCTTCTGTACAGGTAATTCCTCATAATGAGCTATAGGAGCATCAGCAGCCTCTTTCTCATCTATCAACTCTACGGCTCTTTCGTAAGTTATATCTAAAGGATTTTCTCCTCTCGGGATAGACACATATTTTGTGCCAAACTTAACATACGGACCGAATCTACCATTAGACACCAAAACTTCTTCTTCTTTATAACTTCCTAAATCCTTAGGAAGAAGAAATAAATCTAAAGCTTCTTTAAAAGAAATAGTCGAAAGAGTCTGATTTTTCTGTAAACTAGCGAATATTTTATCTTCATCATCTCGGTCACCCATCTGAACCATAGGACCAAACTTACCTAACCTTACCAGAATAGTTTTCCCTGTCTCTGGATGTTCTCCTAAAACCCTCTCACCACTTTCTCTCTCTGCATTTTCAGAAACATCTTTTACAGTGGTATGAAAGTCTTTATAAAAATCTTTTATATTTTTTTTCCATTCTATATTTCCCTGAGCTATTTCATCAAAATCGCTCTCCACTTTAGCCGTAAAACCATAATCTAAAATACTATCAAAATGAGTAACCAAGAAGTTAGTTACTATTTCTCCTATATCTGTAGGTATTAACTTACCTTTATCGTTTCCTGTTATTTCTATTAATTTTTCTGTCTTTATATTTCCACTAACCAAAGACATCTTTACATAATCTCTATCTACACCCTCTAATATAGGCTTATCTACATAACCTCTTTTCTGTATAGTCGATATAGTTGGAGAATATGTTGACGGTCTACCTATACCTAATTCTTCCAGCTTTTTAACCAAAGAAGCCTCAGTATATCTATAAGGTGCCTTAGTATATTTTTCGGTTGCTATTACACTCTCATAACCTAATGATTGACCCTCTTTAAGTGCCGGTAATATACCTGCTTGCTCCTCATCTTCGTTATCAGTACCTTCTAAATAAACTTTCAAGAAACCTTCAAAAGTTATTATCTCTCCATTAGCAGTAAATATCTTATCATTATTATCGTTTGCTATACGTACATTAGTTCTTTCGAACTCTGCATCGCTCATCTGAGAAGCTACAGCTCTTTTCCAAATAAGAGAATAAAGTCTATTCCAGTCCGATTCGGAATTTATAGTATGATTTTCGAAATTAGTAGCCCTTATAGCTTCATGGGCCTCTTGTGCACCCTTGCTTTTAGACTTAAATACTCTAGGCTTACTATACTGCTCTCCATAACTACTGGTAACCTCTGCTTGTATTGCTTTTTTGGCATCATCAGAAAGGTTCACACTATCGGTTCTCATATAAGTTATATGCCCTGCCTCGTAAAGTCTCTGTGCTACATTCATAGTCCTAGCAACACTAAAACCTAGCTTCCTTGCTGCTTCTTGCTGAAGAGTTGAAGTTGTAAATGGTGGTGTAGGACTTTTTTTGGCTGGTTTTTTTATTAATGTATCTACATTAAAACTTGCAGAAGAACAATCTTCTAAAAACTTTAAAGCCTCCTTTTCGGTATCGAAACCTTTAGATATGGCTGCTTTAAAATTCTTTTTGCTATTATTATAAAAAACAGCATTTACTTTATATGATTTCTCTGGTACAAAAGATTTTATACTTGTTTCTTTTTCGACAATCAATCTAACTGCTACCGATTGAACTCTACCTGCTGACAAACCTGTTTTCACTTTCCTCCAAAGAATAGGTGATAATTCGTAACCTACTAGTCTATCCAAAACACGTCGTGCTTGCTGAGCATCGACCAATCCGTAATCTATTTCTCTAGGATTATCTATTGCCTTTAATATAGCTTTCTTTGTTATTTCATGAAAAACTATACGTTTAGTGTTTTCATCTTTCAAATTTAATTGATCCTTAAGGTGCCAAGCTATAGCTTCTCCCTCCCTATCCTCATCACTAGCTAGCCAAACTGTTTCAGCTTTTTTAGATAACGCTTTTAAGCTTTTCACAACTGCCTTTTTATCGGAACTAACTATATAAGTAGGGCTAAAATCACCCTCTACATCTACACCTAATTCCTTAGATGGTAAGTCTGCAATATGCCCAAAGCTAGACTCAACTCTATAGTCTTTACCTAAAAATTTCTCTATAGTTTTTGCCTTTGCAGGCGACTCCACAATAACCAAATTTTTTGCCATCGTATGTATATATGTTGAAAATTAATATTAAAAATAAACACAAAAATAAGATTAAAATATTTAGTATTCCTAAAAAATTATGCAAACAAATAAAATAAACCATAATAAACTACCGTAAAAGATAACACATGCCTTTATACAACAATCAATTACATAAATAAATAAATATAACTATTCTAAACATATTAATTGTATTTCAGTATATAAACCCAAGTAATTAACATCTTTATAATCTTTTTTAGCCTCAATAATCAGACTATCATAGAATCGATAAGCGTTTTGTCTTTTACTTACAAATATTGTAAATTATTATAACTCGTTATCTCTAGTTTTTTAGATATATTAGTTTTGTTATTTATTATAGTCTTAGTACTATTAAGCAATTGATCGGCTATTTCGTTTGTACTAAGGTTCTCTGACATTTTACTAAGAACCTTTCTCTCTGACTTGGTCAAATTACTCATATTATTAAGCAAATACTCTACCTCCTCTATCTGTTCCGAATGTTTCTTAAAATAATGTTTGCATTTATTACCTATATAATAATTACCTCGACCTACTTGATATAAAGCTGTTTTTTCATCTCTTCGTGTATACCTTCTTTGAACAAAAAAACAGTTTGTATTCAAATTTTCAACCCTTACCAAAGTTGTTATATCTAAACTATTAGTAAGTACCACTATTTTTTTGCCTGGGTATTTAGACTTTATTGTCTTTAAAGTTTCCAGGCCGTTTAATTGAGGTATCCCCAAATCCAAAATACAGTGATATACATTTTATATAAAACCTCCAAACCATTCTCCGCCTTTTTGCTTACTATATAACCATCGAAAGACTCTAACATAGTTTTAATACCAATTACACATTGAATTGACCTGTAAAACATCGTTAAACAGCTTGTGATGCGTTATCCCTTTTATTATTTTAGATATAAGCTTTTTAGATACAAATTCATATAGACAATTATTTACCTTTTCTATATTTCCAAAAACTTTATTTTTATAATGTTGCTTTATGTATGCCCCTATTTTTTTCAGACGTATTTAATTCAGGGCTATATGGAGGTATTCTAATTAGCTTAATTTTTCAGGTATTTTAAAGTTTTTCACAGAATGAAACCACGCATTATCTATGACTATAATTTTAAACTCTTCTGGTTTATGTTTTGAGAAATCCACTAGATAATTATGAAATATTTCGCTAGTAGTTCCATCTATTTCTAAAACAAAAGAATCTCCGTTTATAGGAGAAAAACTATCATATATATACGTGTTTTTAAAAGTGTTTGATATTTAACTATAGGCTTAACTCCTCTTACTGTAAGACATTCCCCTACGTGAGTCATCGATCCAAATTTGCTTTCGTCTTAAAAATATAGATTGACAGAAGTGTAAATATATTTATTAATACCAACCTAAGTTTACAAAGTAGTATATTTAAGAAATAGAATTATTTTTTATTTTATCAAGGCAAAAAATCTAATCATAGCCTTAGCTATGGTTCTATTTTTTAACGTATAGAAAATAAAAAAGAAACTGTTTTATGAGGTCATTTCAATGTTCAACTGGTACAAGACTAGTTATAACCTTATTTAACTCTATAGGTAAGTTTTTTAAAAACCTCAATGGCTTCTTCGTTTTTTTTGTAATTAGATTTTAATTCTTCAATACTCTCAGATACTGTAAATACTAGTTTTCCCATTTTATAAATACACGTAAATTAAAGATCAATTACAAATTTACTTGGTGTTAAGATGTAATTATATATTTAACATCTAAAAAGAACTAAAGACTAACAAATAATAAAAATAACTGAAGTAAATCAACCACTAGATACTATTAACCCTATTAAAATATTAAAGTTAACAGCTTCTACCAAAATAGAAAAAGAAGGAGGTGAACATTTCCTTATAGGTGCATTGGGATTATTAATAATACTATCTGCTTTGTTTGTTATCTTTAAAAGGGAAAATAAAAACTAGACATTGATTTCTTAATTTAATAAAATCAAAAAAGGCTATCTCTTCTAATTAAAGAGATAGCCTTTTTCTTTTTAAAACCGAGGGGTTTTTACTTCAATTTATTTTTCTTCTTTTACTTCTTCGAATTCTACGTCTTCAACGTCATCTTCTTTTTTAGCTTCTTGCCCAGGGGCAGCTCCTTGCTCTCCTCCTGCAGCTTGTGCTCGTTGCATCTCTTCAGAAGCTTCTTGCATAGCCTTATTCATTTTCTCCATTGCAGCGTCTATTTGCCCTATATCTTTCGATGCGTGAGCCAATTTCAATTCTCCAAGAGCAGTTTCTATAGGTGCTTTCTTATCGTCAGATAATTTTGCTCCTACTTCTTCTAATGTCTTTTCTGTTTGGAAAATCATAGAGTCAGCTCCATTGATTTTTTCTACAGTTTCTTTAGCTTTCTTATCACCTTCAGCATTTTCTTCTGCTTCTTGTCTCATTCTAGCTATATCTTCATCTGTAAGTCCTGAAGATGCTTCTATACGAATATCTTGTGATTTACCAGTATTCTTGTCAGTAGCAGATACTTTGATGATACCATTAGCATCTATATCAAAAGTAACTTCTATCTGAGGAACTCCTCTTTGAGCAGGAGGAAGACCATCTAGGTGGAATCGACCTATAGACTTGTTATCAGCAGCCATAGTTCTATCACCTTGTAATACGTGTATTTCTACCGAAGGTTGGTTGTCAGCAGCCGTAGAGAATACTTGCGATTTCTTAGTTGGGATAGTAGTATTAGCTTCTATAAGGTTAGTCATTACATTACCCATAGTTTCTATTCCTAAAGATAAAGGAGTAACATCTAATAATAATACATCTTTTACATCTCCACTAAGTACACCTCCTTGTATAGCAGCACCTATTGCAACTACTTCATCAGGGTTAACACCTTTATGTGGCTCTTTTCCGAAGAATTTACTTACAACTTCCTGTATAACTGGGATACGAGTAGAACCTCCTACCAATATTACCTCGTCTATTTCGTCTACAGAAAGACCTGCATCTTCTAATGCTTTCTTTACTGGAGCCATTGATCTTTTTACCAATTCTTCTGATAATTGCTCAAATTTAGCTTTAGTAAGTGTTTTTACTAAATGCTTAGGTCCTGAAGCAGTAGCAGTAACATAAGGAAGGTTTATTTCAGTTTGTGCACTAGCAGATAATTCTATTTTAGCTTTTTCTGCAGCTTCTCTAAGTCTCTGAAGAGCCATTGGGTCTTCTCTTAAATCTATAGATTCTTCTGCTTTGAATGAGTCAGCTAACCAGTCAATTATTACTTGGTCAAAGTCATCACCACCTAAGTGAGTATCTCCGTTAGTAGACAATACTTCAAAAACACCATCTCCTACTTCTAGTATAGAGATATCAAAAGTACCACCACCTAAATCGTAAACTGCTATTTTCTCGTCTTTTCCTTTTTTGTCAATTCCGTAAGCTAATGCTGCTGCAGTAGGCTCGTTTATTATACGTTTTACTTTAAGACCTGCTATTTCTCCTGCTTCCTTAGTAGCCTGACGTTGAGCATCGTTAAAGTAAGCTGGTACAGTTATTACTGCTTCAGTTACATCCTGACCTAAATAGTCTTCTGCAGTTTTTTTCATTTTTTGCAAAGTCATAGCCGATACTTCTTGTGGAGTATACAAACGACCATCTATGTCTATTCTTGGAGTATCATTATCTCCTTTCACTACTTTATAAGGAACTTGTGAAGCTTCTTTAGAAGATTCAGAGAACTTGTTTCCCATAAAACGTTTTACCGAATATATAGTTTTAAGAGGATTAGTTACCGCTTGTCTTTTAGCAGGATCTCCTATTTTTCTTTCTCCTCCTTCTATAAATGCTACTATAGATGGTGTAGTTCTTTTACCTTCTGCATTAGGTATTACAACTGCTTCGTTACCTTCCATTACTGAAACACAAGAGTTTGTTGTTCCTAAATCAATTCCTATAATCTTACCCATAATTCTAATTTATTAAGTTAATTTCGTTATATTTTTATTATTAATGATCCTCACGATCAATATCATTTAGTCAAGTTTTGTGCCACTAGCTTTTTATCCTTCTATTACGACATCTTATCATATTTTTTATTCTTTACTGACAAAAACTGACATTTTGGCAAAATTATTGGTATAAACTGCTTTAGTAGATTCAATATGTCTAACTTTGAAACTTTATAGTTAGCTCTTAAAAACCCTTTAAACAAATACTCATGAACAATATATTAATAATAGAAGACGAAGCTGCAATAAGGAGAGTATTGAAAGATGTGATAAGCAGAGGCAACAAAAACTATACAATAAAAGAGGCCGAAGACGGGATAGAAGGTTGGAAATATATCAAAAAAGAAGAATTCGACTTAATACTTTGCGATATAAAAATGCCTAAAATGGACGGAATAGAGCTTCTTCAAAAAATAAAAGAAAACTCTATAGACATACCTGTCATAATGATATCGGGTCACGGAGACCTAGATACCGCTGTAGAATCTATGAAAATTGGAGCTTTCGATTACATATCGAAACCACCAGACCTAAATAGACTACTTATAGCTGTAAAAAACGCCTTAGAAAACAAAAAACTAACAAAACAAACTAAAACACTTACTAAAGAAAATAAAATTCTTAAGAAAAAAATAAGTAAAAACTACGAGATGATAGGTGGCAGTAAAGCCATCTCAGCGGTAAAAGACATGATCGAAAAAGTAGCTCCTACCGATGCTAGAGTACTAATAACTGGACCTAACGGAACAGGTAAAGAGCTAGTAGCTCACTGGGTTCACGAAAAAAGTAACCGTTGTAATAATAAGATAATTGAAATAAACTGTGCCGCTATACCTTCTGAACTTATAGAAAGTGAATTATTCGGTCATGTAAAAGGATCTTTTACTGGAGCCAACAAAGACTCTGCTGGTAAATTTGAAGCTGCTAACGGAGGTACAGTTTTTCTTGATGAAATAGGTGACATGAGCCTAAGTGCACAAGCCAAGGTCCTAAGAGCTCTACAGGAAAACAAAATATCGAGAGTAGGTAGTGACAAAAGCATAAATATAGATGTAAGAGTAATAGCTGCCTCCAACAAAAACCTAAGAGACGAAATAGAAAAAGGGAATTTCAGAGAAGATTTATATCACAGGTTAGCCGTTATAGTTATAGAAGTACCTGCACTTAATGACAGAACAGGTGATATACCTGAACTTGTAAATTATTTCCTTGAGAAAATAGCGACAGAACAAGGTAACCCTACAAAGAAAATAACTCAAAAAGCAATAGCTCTTCTGGTCAAGTATGATTGGACGGGGAACATCAGAGAGTTAAGAAATATAATAGAAAGACTTATAATACTAAGTGGGAAAAGTATTACTGACAAAGATGTGATTAATTTCTCTAAAAAGTAAAACAAACAGGCTAATAAAATCTATTTATTAGCCTGTTTGTTTTTTAAAATTAATAAATAAACTCTTCTAATTAATTTTATTTTTTAATATACTCTCCTTTTAACTGTAACAATACCGTTATATCTTTGTTGCTATTATTTTTGAAATACCAACCATGAATACCCTCGAAAGGAGCAGTGAAAGTACCTGCCATAGAGTTAGAATTAGCAACAGTATAACTTTCATAAAACTCGCTATATCCTTGTTCTAGCTTCACTTCTCCATGAAAATCGAAAAACAAAAAACTACCATCTTTACTGTGCCATTCATATTTTAGTTTAGCTCCTTTCAATGCTATTATTTTATATTCTATACCTTTTTTAGCTGACACTACTATCTCGATACTTGCGTCCTCTCTTATATCCAATTGCTTGTTAGCTACTGGTAAATAAGCTTGACTAGGAGCTTTTTTATCAGAACCTAGATCTTCTATTTTTATATTCTCAAAAGACAACTCTATTTCTTTTACCTGATCATGAAGCTTAGAAAACCCCATGACACGTCCTGTTCCTAATGGATCCATACCATATTCGGCAGGCAAAACCGCAGCCACAAACACTATAGAACCTACTACAAAAGCTATTAATGACAGCCTTACTATCGAACTCTTACTTAATCCTTTATTTTCCATTTTACGTCTTTTATTTATTTACGAAATACCCTCCCAACTGAAGACCTATCAGAGTAAAACCAGCTGCCATTATAGCCACATTAGCTATAGTTGCAAATTTGTTAAAGCTAGAGTACTTTCTCCAGACACCCATTACAATCACAACAAACAACAAAGCTAAAAACTGCCCTACTTCCACACCTATATTAAAACCTATCAAGTTCATCAGCAAACCTTCTTGTGGTATTTCAAATTCTTGAAGTTTTGTCGCTAAACCAAGCCCATGAAACAATCCAAATATTAAAACCGCTTTTTTGGTATTAGGTTGATAATTAAAAATCTTTTCGAAACCACCTAAATTATCGAAGCCTTTATAAACTATCGATAAAGCTATTATAGCATCTATGATATAAGCATTCATTTGTACATCGAACAGCACACCTAACAAAAGAGTGACACTATGACCTATAGTGAAATAACTCACATATATAACTATATCTTTTACTTTATACAAGAAAAAAACAACTCCTATCAGAAAAAGTATATGATCGTAACCTGTTATCATATGCTTAGCTCCTATATACAATAAAGGGAAAAATTCTACTCCAACTATAGAACTCAAGAAGTTTTTAGTACTATCATCTACTCCATGAGCATATATATTAGTACTTAGCAGCAAAAGTATTACTCCTATTGAAATCCTTATTGTTTTATTATATTTCATTTTAACGTGTTTCAAAATGTAATATTAACAATAAATAACTGCTAAACCTAAATATCTATTCACATCTTTAATATCAAAATAAAACATATATAATTTCAGAAAAAACTCTATCTTTAATATCAAGGGAATACCTTATATATGTCTTCTCTTTTTTTGAAAACTGCCAGCACTACAATACTCCTTTTCAAGTAAAAACCCAATCTATAGTCTTTTATCTTGATTCTATAGGCATCGCTATATCCTTTCATTTTCACAATGTCTTTTATTTCCGAAATATCAGATGTAGATTTAAAATCATTAATCAAAGATTCGATTAAACATATAATTTTCGTATCTTTTAATTTCTTAACATCCTTTATTATTGACCTACTATAAACGACCTCCATTAATCAACATCATTAAGAGCTTCGAGAAATTCCTTTTCACTCACAATATCATTTCTATCAACCTGCTGCATCAATAGCAAAAGTCCTAAATCTTCCTTTTCCTCTACAGACATTTCATCTAAAGCTTCTTTTTCTTTATGTTCCACAAAAAAACTAACAGCTTTTTCCATCAGAGCTTTTACCGACAAGTCTTCTAAAGCTGATATTATTTTCAATTTGGTAAGAGTCACGCTATCTATATCTATATTTTTCTTCATGATATATTATTTATATACAAATATACAATATATTATTATATATAATATATCTTTTTTTCATTAAGAAACTTAATTATATAATACTTCAGAATACATAAATAGTCATTACTACAGTAAAACAAGAATCAAAACACCTCATTACAAATATTTTAACTATATTTATAGAAAAAATAAAATGCTAGTAAAAGTTTACGGAAGTGCTGTTTTTGGCATAGATGCTATACTTATAACCATAGAGGTCAATATAGATCAAGGTATAGGCTACCATTTGGTAGGCTTACCTGATAATGCCATAAGAGAAAGTAGTTTTAGGATATCAGCTTCTTTGAAAAATAATAATTACAAATTTCCTGGTAAAAAAATAACCATAAACATGGCTCCTGCGGATATTCGTAAAGAAGGTTCTGCTTACGACCTGACTATAGCTTTAGGAATATTAACCGCATCGAAACAAATAGAAGCTCCAAATATAGAGGAGTTCATAATAATGGGAGAACTATCGTTAGATGGAAGTTTACAGCCCATAAAAGGAGCTTTACCTATAGCTATAAAAGCCAAAAAAGAAGGCTATAAAGGGTTTATTCTTCCCAAACAAAACGCAGAAGAAGCCGCTGTAGTAGAAGGTCTGGATGTGTATGGAATAGATAATATAAAACAAATAATAGATTTTTTTGACAAAAAGAAAGATCTCCCAAAAACAAAACTAGACCCTAGTAAGAAATTCGGAGAATACATAGATAGTAAAAATTTCGATTTTTCGGATATAAAAGGACAAGAATCAGTAAAACGAGCAATGGAAGTTGCCGCAGCAGGAGGACATAATATATTACTAATAGGACCACCAGGCTCTGGAAAAACTATGATAGCCAAAAGATTACCATCAATACTACCCCCCATGACATTGCAAGAGTCTTTAGAAACCACCAAAATACATTCCGTAGCTGGCAAAACATCCTCTGGATTAGTTAGACAACGACCTTTCAGATCACCACATCACACAATATCGGATGTGGCACTCGTAGGAGGCGGACAATACCCTCAACCTGGAGAAATATCGCTATCACACAACGGAGTATTGTTTTTGGACGAGCTTCCTGAGTTCAAAAGAACAGTTCTGGAAGTAATGAGACAACCTTTGGAAGACAGAGAAATAACAATTTCCAGAGCTAGGTTTACCGTCAACTATCCTTGTAGTTTTATGTTGGTCGCTAGTATGAACCCTAGTCCTAGTGGTTTTTTTAACGATTCCAAGAGCCCTATGACCTCCTCCCCTGTCGAGATGCAAAGGTATTTGAGTAAAATATCTGGTCCTTTGCTTGACCGTATCGATCTACATATAGAAGTAGAAGCTGTACCTTTCGACAAAATGACCGACGACAGAAAAGGAGAATCCAGTAAAATAGTCCGTGAAAGAGTCAATAAAGCTAGAGAAAAACAAACTAAACGATTTGAAGAAGAAAAAGACATACATCACAATGCTCAGATGTATAGTAAATTAATTCGCAAACATTGTAAAATAGAGAAAAGTTCTCTGAATTTATTGAAAAACGCAATGGAAAAGCTCAATCTTTCAGCAAGAGCTTATGACCGAATCTTGAAAGTAAGTAGAACTATTGCTGATTTGGAAAACTGTGAAAACATAGAGTCTTCGCATATTTCAGAAGCTATACAGTACCGAAATTTGGACAGAGAAGGCTGGTTATGTTAAATTTTCAAATAAAAAAAAACCTCAAAAAACTAAATACAAGAGCTTTACAAGTTAAACTAGTTTTTTACAAAAAAAACACTGTAAAAACCATTTATATATGGAATAAGCGTTGTATATTTGCACCCGTCTAAAGAAATAATTTTTTTCAGAAGACAAAACGCAAAGACACTGGAGAATTGGCAGAGTGGTCGAATGCGGCAGTCTTGAAAACTGTTGAGGGTCATACCTCCGGGGGTTCGAATCCCTCATTCTCCGCTAAAAACCTCAATAATATATTTTATTATTGAGGTTTTTTATTTTCATTAAACAAACTCATTTCATGAGATTCTAAGCGTTTATATATAAACTTAGGAATAATACCAGTTGAATCTCCATCTGTCATATATAAATAGTTTCTTTTCTCCTTTATCTACGTTAAAAAACAGAACCATAGCGATGCTATGCTTAGATTTTTTGCCTTGCTAAAGAAAAAAATAATTCTATTTCTTTTATGACATTTAGAAATACAATTGGTATAATTTCGACTATTAATATCTAATTTAGCGACATATACCATTTTTCCTTTTTAAAAATATTTATATACATATAAAACATATGTAATTCCAATGAAATAATAATATTCATTACTTAAAAAATGTATATTTGTTGATATATGAAAATAGAGGAGCTGACACACTTAAAAGAATCCGAAGACAAAATAGAATTCAAAAAAGCTAAAGGAGGAAATGACCAATGATTTTATAGATAAATTATCAGAAAGATACTTAATAGAGCGAACAAGGGAAATACAGTAAAGTTAGTTTAAACAAAGAATAAGCTTCTTTTATTTTAAGAAATAAAAGGAACATAAAATAAGTTTTAATAAATATATTTGATTTATTTAGATGCTAAATAATAGAGGTAAATAAAAATACATGAAAACAATAATAGTAGCAAAAGGACTAGATAATGCAATAGGACAGGACAATGAATTGCTTTGTAGATTATCTAACGATCTTAAGTTTTTTAAGAAAACAACATCAGGACATTTGATTCTTATGGGTAGAAAGACTTATGAATCTATAAATAGACCGCTACCTAATAGGGTCAATGTAATACTTACCAATAATAAGAATTATAAAGCCGAGGGTTGTCATATTGTAAATAGCATAACCGAAGCTGAGGAGTTTTTTAAAGACTATGAAAAGATTTTTATAATAGGAGGAGCTCAGATTTATAATCTATTTGCAGATAGGGTTGACAGATATATGATAACACAGATAAAAGCTAATTTCCCCGATGCAGATTCTCATTTTACTGATTTGGATTATACAAAGCTAAATTTGATAGAAAAAACAGAGTTTAAAGCAGATGAAAAGAACGAATATGATTTCGATGTAGAGATATATACTGTTAATAAATGAAAATATTACACACAGCCGATTGGCATTTAGGTAAAAAGCTGGAGAATTTTTCCAGATTGGAAGAACAGCACCTTGTTTTGGACGAAATATGTGAAAAAGCAGAAAATATAGAGGTTGATGTAGTGTTGATCGCAGGTGATATATTCGATACTTTTAATCCGCCTACAGAGGCTGTAAAGTTGTTTTATAGAACTGTAAAAAGATTAACTAGAGG
>JABSPL010000179.1 GCA_013215105.1 Flavobacteriaceae bacterium | reverse complement strand
TAATTAACAATTAATAATTACAATAAATTTCTTTCTATTGGGTAGCTGAAGTTATATGGTAGTATTATTTTTAGGTATATAATATATTCATTACAAAAACAAAAGAGAACTACAGGTTTTATATTCGGTAGTTCTCTTTTGTTTTATTGGGTGTATACTAAAACCTATAAGCTAGGGTTAATAAAGCTGATTGATTTGAGAAACCATAATTAAACCTATAGGTATTAACTTCTATTTTTTTATTATCAGAACTATAAGTGTTTCTATTTCCTTCTGTATAGGATAATCCTGGTAATATTTCAGCTCCTAATAATATATTTTCACTGATAAAATAATTAAATCCAATTACAAAATCTATTCCATAACTGTAATCTATTAATTTACTTGAATTATCTATATATGAATCTGATTTATGATTAAGATTGTATTCACTTTTACTATACCCAAAAGACAAATCAGCTCCGTATCTGAATTCTAATTTTTCATTAACGGACTTCAGATATTCTTTACCAAATTTCAAGGTAACCCCAGTATAATTATTCTCTCTTTTTGAATTATCACTTGTCAAACCTTCTGGCGTACTACTAGACTCATTATATGTTGAACTAGATATTAGTAATGTTTTCACTCTCCACATTGAATTAGAATCTCCAAATTTGTACGAGAACCCGAATTTATCAAGGTTAGCAAATGAAAAGCCTATTTCTTTTTGTTTATTTACTTCTTGCCCAGTCATTGTAGATGAATACACAATAACTACTATAATTAAAAAAATTCTCCTCATTGTTTTATGTTTTATTGGTTAAAATGATTACAGAATGAAATTAATATCAAATATAATGCCACTATAACTTAATGATACACGTCAATAAAACATAATACTACTTAAGTTTAGAAACTTAAGTAGTATTATGTTTTTAGTTTAGATATTATACAATTTTCTTCAATCCAAAAAGGGGTCTTATATATTTACTTTTCCTGATTAGGAACTCATATATAAACCAAGAAACAAAGAAAGTTCCAATAATCATAATCGGAGCTTTTAGACCTATAGACCAGTCAAGATCTATCAGATAATATCCTATTGTAATCATAACAGTCTGATGCAAAATATAAAATGGGTATACTGCTTGGTTAGAATAACTAAGTATCTTACTTTCTTTGTTCAGATGCTTAGAAGCAAAGCCAAATAATGCTAAAATCCACGACCATAAATTAACGACTTTTACAAAAGCTTCTGTAAAATGTCTGATCGTTGAGTCTGGGTATCTTTGAGTTATAAAAATCAAGACAGTAAAACTTATAACACCTGTTATCAGGAAGCTCTTCCTATAGTTCTGTACTGTAGGCCAAAAAGAATCTTTTACTCCGATCAGTAAAAAGCCAAAGAAGAAAAATAACATACAGTCAACAATAGTAAACCAATCTCCTATCAGGGCATGAGTCACAGGAAAGAAAGGTTCTACAAATGTTTCTGTAAGATACAGTGGCACTATAAACATATATAGCCCCAAAGGTTTTTTTACTAATCGGTCTAACCAAGAGTTAAACGAGTTGTTTTTGTGTTTTTTTAGATATAAAAAAATAGGAATCAGAACCAATGAGAAAATAATTAAATATGGCAAAAACCATAGATGATGCCAACTGAGGTTACCTTCAGGAAAGACTCCTATAAAAGCATCGAAAGGCCAGAAATCTAAATAACTTCCTATTAACAGTTTTTTATTTAACTTCTCTAGATACACTTGTGGCGGAACTATAAATAACATCCCGAAAATCAATGGTATAAGAAGTCTTTTTATTCTTTCAAAGGCAAATTGTAAACCTGTTCTTTTTTGTAAGGCATAATAAGTTCCCATACCTGAGATTACAAATAAAATAGGCAATCTCCATTGGTTCAAAAATACCATAGGATACCTGAGCCAGTCGTATATAATATTGTTTTTAATATGAAATCCCCAAGGAACAAAGAACATTCCTACATGATAAAATATGAGTAAAGCAAATACCAATACTCGTAACCAATCCAAATCGTTTCTACGCATAATTTTAATTTTCGGGTAAAAGTATATGAAAATCAGAAGGTAAAATCATATTTGTGACCAACGGCATAGTTTTGTGACCAATGACAAAAGTGATTAAATACTGCTTATTTTATCATCAAAGCTATTAATCATATTTCTAGATACAGGTATTTTATAGTCGTTATGGTATAGGTCTATCTTGTAGCCTTGTGCATTTCCTTTGATGTTTTTTATATGGTTTAAGTTAACCAGATACGACCTATGAGTTTTTATTATATTAGAATAAGGTTTTAATACTAACTCTAATTGTTTTAATGTTATCCGTTTTAATTCTTTCTTTGACCGTCCTTGTTTTAGATACAATTCTACATAATTACCGTCAGATTTAGCGAAAAGCAAATTATGAACCTCTAGGTTTAACCCATCTATTATAACCTGTTGTTCTATTATAATAGATGAATCTATTATAGGTTTGACCAATGATTGAGAATAGTTCAAAACATTAGCTTTATTAACATGGTTAGTGTTTAGTCTTTTGAAGTTTAAAGGGACTAAAATAGAAGCAAACAGCATACCTACCAAAAAGGTATTTCTAACTTCTTCGTATAGATAAGCCCAAGACCAATTGTTAGGATTGTTATAAATAATATCACGGATAATAAACTGAAAGATACCAGTTAATAGTAAAAAGACAGCTATAAGAAGTGTTTCTTTACTCAAATTCCAGTTTTCTTCTATTTTGGGATTTGTTTTAAACAATGAAAACAAAATAATAACAACTACAGGAGTACATGAATGGATAAATGAGATCCAAAAAAAAGCCATCTTATGTTCAGGTCTATAAACATTGAAAGGTTCAAACAAATAACCGAATAGCAAAGTCATAGCAAACAATATTCCTGTAGTCAACCACAATGATTTTCCTTTATAATAAAAGGGGTAAGGCTGTGATAAAAAATTTAAAATATTGTTTTTCATTTAATAAATAATTTTAGTTTTCGCTAAACTTTATGAGTGACTATATGGTGTACTCAAATATGCTAACTATAAACAAATAGGTGTATAAATATCGTTTTTAGCTTTTTATAGTACTGCTCTTATACCAAAGAAACTATCAAAGCTTGTAAACCTGTAACTCCCTGTAAATCTTCAATTTCGACTATTTCTGTTTTGTTCGAAACAATATTTTTGAGTTGTAAAAACTTCACATACCTCATGTATTCTAACTCATCTTGTTTTGTCGAATACACTATAGCTATCTTACCTGGTTGTGTAAGTCTTTGGTTAGTACCTTTTATATTAGCCTTGTCTATTCGTTTTTTGATTATTTCGTACCTAGCATTATATGCACCATCTACATCGAAGTGTTTTTCATCTATCCTGAACCTAATAGAAAGTGGTGTATTATAAACCAACAAAAGAGAGCTCACTTCTACATCTGTTTGTAGTTTTGGTTTCAAATCGATAAAACTTTTTTCCATTTCGCACATTACCTCTAGTTGCCATAGCCTTAGGTTGTCTATGTATATTTTGTTAAAAGGCAAGTTTTTGACCATAGACTCTCCTATATATATATTGTGGTCAACACCATCAGTTTTATATCTCTCAAAATAATGTGGGTATATTTTCTGAGCTTCTACCTGACGTTTATCTAGTATATCAGCCATGGTTTTATTTATAAGCATTATGGTTTCATCATATTTTTTGAGGTTATAATAAAACACACCATTACCATTGTCGGTTTCACTTCTGTAGTCTTCTATAATATTAACCAAAGAAGGGTTAGTCTTTTCTAAATGTAATAATATATCATTTATTTCATTTTTAAGGAAGTTTATAATATGTTGTTCTAGGTTACTGTCTAGTTTATTTTTTAATGTTTTTTTGTAGTTGTTTATTCTAAATTTAAGTTCTTCTAACACTAATATATTAGACTCCTTTATAGCCTTAGTTATTATTATTTCTATTTTAGAGAGTTGATTCGAAAAATCACGAGTAACAGCTGTGTTTCTGGCCAGAGATGAACCTTTTACATCTATCTGTCCATATAGAGGTATTACGTTTTTGAACACTATATCTTTGAAAGGTATATTTTCGTGACCTCTTATTTTATTCATCAATATATTGTTGGCTTTTTCTTCAAACTTCCATAGTAAACTAGGATGTATCGATGTACATTCTTTTTGTATTAAAGCACTTATTTCATTGTTTTTTTCTTGTTTAACTCTTTCTAAGGAATCTCTCAAAAAAGGTAGTATATCATCTAGTTTACTAGCATTAATACTGTTTAGGTCACCTTTGTTTTCTGAAACTATTTCCAAAACACCTAGTAATACATCAGAAGTATAAATGGGAGCAAGTATACAGCTTTTTATTCCTTTAGCTTTAAGGTTCTTTATGTATAAAGCGTCTTTACACCCTTCTTTGAAATTATCTAAATCAGATATCGCTATGTTTTTTCTTAACTCTAAAATATAATTGATAGTCGATTCACAAAAAACATCATTCAAATCGCTAGGCTCATTATTGTTAAGTATATAACTGTCAGTAAGACTTTCTTCGGGTTTGTTAAAAATCCTTTGAGATGAATCGTATTGAGTAAAACCTATTTTTATACTTGAAATATTATATATAGCCCTAAATATATTATTCATTTCTTCAGGATCTTTTGTGTCTTTTTTTCTTATATTTATAAGGTTGCTTTTAAGTTTCGATATAGCAACATCGATAGTAGCATCATAAAATATAGCTAATCCTAAACCTTCATATATCCAAGAGTTTACAGGGAATTTCTCTTTCCAAACATCAATGTTTTCAAAATTATCTATCAATATATTTACATCTTCTTGTTTTATATCTATAGCTCTTTCAGTAGGTGTATATCTAGAGAAATCTCCGTTAAACAATACTTTATAACTACGCATCATCCCATTAATATCAGGGATATCATAAAAAAGAGGTCTTCGGAAATCTATTTTGTAATTATAATAAAAACCAAGTATCATACAACAACCCATTATATAATACTCGTCGTCACTAAACTTTCTTAGTTTTAGGCTGAAGTCTATACCAGCATCTTTGATTATCTTCTTTAATCTAGGAGATGTGTGTAAAAGCCCATCTGTAAAAGGCACCATTATACCTTTTATTTCGTTATCACCAAGTGCTATAGGAAACATTTCATTAAACAATACTTCTACAGGTTCCTTGTATTTTTCGAGTATAGTTATATCTTCAAAACCTTTTCTAAGTTCAGGGTAAGCTTCTGTTTTGCTTAGCACATGTTTAGCATGGCTAGCTATTGATTCGTTATCCTTATTCTTAGCTAGCTCATCATATTTTTCCAATAAAGATTCAAAACTAAACTTAACTTTAAAAGGGAAATCTTGATTTTCTGTTTTCATATAACTTTATGGTTTCTGCAAATTTACTCAAAATTATTCTTATTTATATCAGATAGTATTATGAATTAAACCTGAGTCCATTTTAATAATTTACCTCCGTATTCTGACTTTGGTTTAGAGAACAATTCATCGGCTTCTGTTATTTCTTCGACCTTTCCTTTATACATTACTAGTATATTATCGGCCATGTATTTGACTACAGTAAGGTCGTGCGATATAAATATATAAGTAAAGTTATATTGCCTTTTGAGTTGGTTTAACAGGTTTAGTACTTGTGCTTGTACCGATACATCAAGAGCAGCTACTGACTCGTCACATATTATAAGTTCAGGGCCTAAGGCTACAGCTCTGGCTATATTTACTCTTTGTAACTGTCCTCCTGATAGCTCATGAGGATATTTGGAAAGTAAGCTTTGGTCTAAGCCTATTTTGTTAATTAATTCTATTATAAATTCTTTTCTTTCTTTTTTGTTAGCCAAAATATTATTAACCTCCATTGGTTCCAAAATAGCTTTTTCTATGTTTTTCTTAGGATTTAACGACGAAAAAGGATCTTGTAAAATTAATTGTACCTGTTTTCTGAATTCTCTCATTTGAGTTTTAGTAAACTCCGCTATATTTTGTCCTTTATAGTATATTTCTCCTTTAGTAATGGTCGATAATCCCATTATCATACGACTAATAGTACTTTTCCCACAACCAGACTCTCCAACTATACCAAACGTTTCTCCAGCATATACGTTAAGAGATACATTATTGACAGCATTTGTTATATTGTTTTTCCTGAAATTCCAAAAACTATTATGCCCAAAGTCTTTACTTATATTTTTTAGTTCGAGTATAGGTTTTTGAGCATATATCTTTTTGTGATTGATATTTCTTTGCTCTTTAGTGTATTGCTTGCTAGTATCTATATTGTTTATTATACTTTCTACAGTAGGTAGGGTTATATATCTCAATTTACTACTCGGCTTGGCTTTTAATAATGCTTTGGTGTAATAATGCTTTGGGTTTTCGAATAAAAGATTAGTTTTATTGTTTTCGACTATCTCACCTTTGTACATAACTATGGTTGTGTCTGCTAGTTTTTCGACTATACTAAGGTCATGAGATATAAAAATAATACTCATTTTATTTTCCTTTTGTAAGTCTTTTAGTAGTTTTAGTATATCGTTTTGTACCGAAACATCTAATGAAGTTGTAGGCTCATCGGCTATTAATATTTTAGGTTTACAAGCTATAGCCATTGCTATCATTATTCTTTGCTTCTGTCCACCCGATAATTGATGAGGATATTGACTATACATAGTTTCTACTCTAGGTAGTTTTACTTTTTCGAATAGTTCTATTACTCTTTGTTTTGCTTCTTTTTCGGGAACTATACTATGAGTCAATAGTATTTCGGCTACTTGTTCTCCACAAGTCATACTAGGGTTAAGAGAACTCATAGGATTCTGAAAAATCATACTAATCTGATTTCCTCTTATTTTTTCGAATTCTTTGTCAGAGTATTTGATTAAATTACTGCCTTCAAATATTATTTCTCCTGATATTTTAGAAATATTTTCAGAAAGTAGCCCCATAATAGAAAGACTAGTAACAGACTTGCCACTTCCTGATTCTCCTACTATTGCTATTATTTTATTTTCGGGAATTTCGAAATTAAGGTCTTTTATTATTTGTGTATATTTATCGTCCGAATCTTTAAATGAAATATTTAATTTATTTATTTTTAGCATAATATAATAGTAGGTAAATGGGTAATTATTTTTTAAAAATAGAATAAGCAATCCATATAGGTCCTATTAGTAAAAACTGTAAATCTTTTAAGAAAGAAGGCTTTTTTCCTTCTGCTTTATGCCCATAAAACTGACCTATCCAAGATATAAAGAATATAGCTATAGAAAAGTACAATAAGTTAAGATAGTTAGATAAAATATAGTTTAGTACTATAGATATTCCAAAAGCTATAGACATAATTAGAAATGTTTTTACAGAAAGTCTCAGATAAAACAAAACTAATATAAGTATCGAAGCTATGACTGCCCAGTTTATATATAAAGGACTGAGCTGTGTTTTGGGAAATAAGTCAGATAAATTGGATGTAGGAATACTCATAAGTAAACCTACAAAGCTAAAAAATATGGTAGGGACACATATATAATGTACTATTTTGTTTGTTTCGTTTTTATGACTTTCAGAGTATTCACTGAACCATTGATTTTCTGTTTTCATATGTTTGTGTTTTGATTTCAAATATAGGTATTTTATTACTAAATCAATATATCTTATAAATAGATGTATAATGTTTATAAATGTATTGGTATTGGTGTTGCTTTGCTTTTGTATGAATTATATATAATGTGTATATAGGGTCTGCTGAAAAAGTATTTATTTAACTAATACTTAGTTAAATAAATACATAAAACACTTATTTGTATATGGTCAAATGCAGGTTTATTGCTATATTACAGCAAATAACCATGCATTATGATAAATTATACTTCG
>JABSPL010000178.1 GCA_013215105.1 Flavobacteriaceae bacterium | reverse complement strand
TTATTAAGCATGTTTTGTATTTTGTTGTTGGTTCTACTAAAATACAATTAAATCAAGGGTTTACCTGAGATTACATGCTTTTTTTTATGCTGAAAAATCAGGTAAACCTTTATTTATTAAGGGTGCGAAACTTGAGTTATAAAACAAAAGACCCGTTATAACTGTAAATATAAGTCCTCTAACCCAATCAGTACCATGATTGTTAGATATTTTATTTAAGAATAAATTAATATTATCCAGTTTGAATATAAGACCTATTTTCTTCTTGATTTTTTTTAAAGATGTTTTACTATACCATTCTTCTGTAGAGTCCGCTGTAACTTCGATATCATCTCGTTCGTCTTCTATGGTATTTAATTCTTTACTATAAACATCCATTTCCATTTGTTGAAACCTCATTGCTTCAACTTTATTGTTTACTTCTTGAAATGAGTTTTTTATTATTCGGTATGATTCTCGGATTCTTTTGAGTGAATCGCTACGCTTGTTGTTTTCGCCAACGACTTCTTCCTCATTAGAGTATTCGTATTTTTCATAAAGAACACCTTTAAATTTAGCCCCTATAAAATTCAACTTACAATACATATTCGCTCTAGAAACATCTAAAGCCTTATGGAATGTACTGTCTATGAAATTAAAAACTGTTTCATCTCTTTTTATTTTATTAACTGAAAATTGTATTTCTTTTTCGAAAATAGCTTTAGAAAATATTGTTATAGCCATGAAATCGGTTTTGAAAAACACATGATCTTCTTTGAATTCAGCATGCCAAAAATCAGCTAAACCATTAAAAGTAGTGTTTTCGAAACTAGCAATTCCTGTGAATTTAACTTTATGAAACAGAGTTTTCTTTTCAAAAGTACAATTAATGAAGCTTACTTTTTCATTAAAAGTAGAACCATTGAAAGAAGCATCTTCCTCAAAAGTACAGTTTTCAAATGTCACATCATTAGTGAATGTGTGATTTATAATATTTAATTTATTTTGAAAAGTTGTATTTTTGAACAACAACACTTCTCCTGTTGTTTCTCCTGATTTAAACACATTTAAATCCCCAGATATCACAATCGTATGATATTCAAGGGGGCTACTATGACCTATATCTACAATAGTATTTGTAAATTTAATAACCCTTAAAAATCCATTTGGATATTCATTTTTGACAATTAAGGTATTTATCATTAAGTGATCTCCGTACTTCTCGTTAGAGATCCAAGATACAAACGTAGTGTTATCTTTACCGTTAAGTATTGTAGGTCTTCTATTTATATTTAAATTTCTTCTATTATTCATCACATCTCCATCACTCACAACAATCTTCAATTTTTTAAATTAATATCTTCAAAAATAGTAAATAAACCAAACAAAAAATAATAAAAACACCAAAACCGTAACAATACAAACAAAAACCTGTAGATTGCTTCGTGCCTCGCAATGACGAAATGATGGAGGTGGGGGTGTACGTAATTATTATTGTGATAAACAATATGCCGTTTCTATTAATATGTAGCCTCTCTGAGGCTGAAAGCTAAGGAAAATGAGGGTTTTAAGTATGTGGAGAATATTTATTCCTAACTATATAACTCATATGAATGAAACCCCAGAGGGGTGTAATATTAATAGAAAATAAACGGAAAAGCCCCAGAGGGGCGAAATATAGTGTATAGCATAGTGTCTATGTCGCAATCCTAAAACCGCAAATAATCATTGCACAAATAAAGATTGAAATGTGAATATGAGGAGGTTGTGGATGTAGGGATTGCTTCGTGCCTCGCTGGTGACAAAACAAGGGCGGTGGTGGTGTAGAGACGTTGCTACGTATATACGGGGTGTATGTGAGAATTTTCATATATAGAAATAAAAGTGATAATCTTAACGGTTTGTATCAGGAGGGTTATTTGCTTATATTTGGAGTTTAGAAACAAGATGACCAGAAAAGCTTTAAGTTTATTTAAGAAAATATATAATTAATCAGAACAATTTTTTAAAAACATATAATTTGTCAAAGTTTAGAACCAAAATAAAAAGTTACAATCAACAATACTCTATAGATTACAAATCTAAAACATTACTAATTGGCTCTTGTTTTTCTGATAATATAGGAGATAAATTTACTTATCATAAGTTAGATACTCTTATCAATCCTTATGGTATTTTGTTTAACCCAATAGCTATAGAAAATTGTATAAGTCAATGTATAGACCAGCGTTTGTTTTCTCAGGGCGACCTTGTGTACCACGACGAAAGATGGCATAGTTTTTATCATCATTCTAAATATTCAGGAACGGACTCTAAGACGGTTGTTACTAATATAAACAAGCAAATAGAGATTGCTAATAACTATATAAAAGGAGCTAGCCATATAATAATAACTATAGGTACTGCATATGTTTATAGTCACAGAAAAACAGATATAACAGTCTCTAATTGCCATAAAATACCTCAGAAGGAATTTACAAAGAAGTTACTTTCAGTAGAGGATATTTACAAATCGTTAAACAAAACCATAGCTAAAATAAGAACCGTAAACACTGATTGTGATATTATATTTACCTTAAGCCCTATACGACATATAAAAGATGGTGTAGTAGAAAACTCTTTGGGGAAAGCCAATATAAGAGCAGCTATATCGCAAGTATTGATTAATAGCAATACTCATTATTTTCCTTCATACGAAATAATGATGGACGACCTGAGGGACTATCGTTTTTATGAAGCCGATATGCTGCATCCCAATAAGGTTGCTATAGATTATATTTGGCAAGAGTTTGTAAGTAACGCTATGACTAGTCAAACGGTTAGTTATATGAAAAAAGTTGATAAAATAATGAAAAGTTTATCTCACAGATCTTTTAATCAAAATAGCGAATCACATATTAAGTTTTTAGATAAATTAAAAACAGATATAGAGGTTATGGAGAGGGAGTTAGGTGTTGAGTTTTAAAAACAAGAGCCCACTATTAAGGTACTCAAAGTTAAGTAAACGATAGTCAGATTATTTGAAATATAGAGTGTTAAAATATATGTTTAACTGTAATTTATACACAATTTGTCAGTTACTAAATTATCCTTTTGTATTTTTGTAGCTTATATATAATGAAACATGTCTAAATTCGAGAAATTAAAGATAAAAAACGTACTAAAAGAGACAGCAAGTGCAGTGTCTATAGTATTTGATATTCCCGAAAAGTTAAAAGAAACTTTTAAATTCATATCGGGTCAGTACCTAACACTAGAGGCTGAAATAAAAGGAGAAATAGTAAGACGAGCTTATTCTATAAGTTCGGTTGTAGACTCTACAGAATTACAAGTAGCTATAAAAGCGGTGATAGACGGAGTTTTTTCGAACTATGCGGTCAAGAAATTATCCGAAGGAGATATTATGATGGTTTCTCCTCCCGAAGGAAGATTTGTATTAGAAACTAGCATAACTAATAGGAAAAATTACTTAGGCTTTGCTGCTGGTAGTGGTATTACTCCTATTATGTCTATGTTGCGTTCGGTACTTAGCAGGGAGCCTAATAGTACTTTCACCTTAGTATATGGGAACAAAACCAAATACAAAACTATTTTCCGTAAGGAGCTAGAAATACTTAAAGAAGACAATAAAGAGCGCTTCGATATACAATATATCTATAGTAAAGAGCCTTCTGGAGACTCTATGTATGGGCGTATTGATAAAACTAATGTTAGTTATTTGCTAAATAACTCTCTGAAAGGAAAAGAGTTTGACGCTACATATATCTGCGGGCCTGATACTATGATAGATGCAACTCATGTTACTCTAGAAGGTTTTGGTTTCGATACTGAAACTATACATTACGAAAGGTTTACTAGTGACGCGGTTGTAGAGCAATCAGCAATTACGGGTACTGCTACTATGACGGTAGTATTGGACGATGAGGAAGAAACTTTTGAGGTTGATAAGTCTCAAACTCTATTGGCTTCATCATTATCCAATCACTTGGATGCTCCTTATTCTTGCCAAGGCGGAATATGTGCTTCTTGTATGTGTAAAGTGATAGAAGGAGAAGTTTCTATGCCTAAATGCGATATAATATCGGAAGAAGAGGTTAAGGAAGGATTGGTGTTGTCATGTATGGCTAGGCCAATTTCAGGAAAAATAAAGATAAATTACGACGATGTTTAGTATCTTTGCTAATAATTAAATAAAATAATATGTATCCATCAGATTTAACGGCTCCTATGGAGCAAGAGTTAGTAAGCGCAGGTTTTACAGCTCTTAAAAACTCAGAAGAAGTAGTAGTGGCTTTAGAAAAAGCTGGAACTACGCTTGTAGTAATTAACTCGGTATGTGGTTGTGCAGCAGGTACAGCTAGACCAGGAGCAATAGCTTCGTTAGAGTTAGACAAAAAACCAGATAATTTAGTAACCGTTTTTGCAGGTGTTGACAAAGATGCAGTTAATAAAGTAAGAGAATATACTATTCCTTACCCTCCATCTTCGCCATGTATAGCGTTGTTCAAAGACGGAACTTTAGTTCATATGTTAGAACGTCATCATATAGAAGGACATTCTGCAGGAGATATAGCTGCTAATATAGCAGGAGCTTTCGAAGAGCATTGTTAAAATATATATTAAAACATTCAATTGTATCGTATTACAATTGAATGTTTTAATGTAAATTTAAGTGCAACGGTAGTAACCAATAAAAATAAGATAGGTTGTACTTAAATTAACTAATGTTAGGTACTTTTATAAGAACATCGCTTCCTTCTGTTCGTAATGTGAAGTCTATTTGCCTACTTACTTCATATACTTTTATGTTTTTAAACACCTCCTTAGCAGATAACTGCTGAGATAAAGGAATATCCTCTTTTATTATTTTTATATCAAATGTTTTTTTGCTTTTATCACTATATGTGACAATATACTTATGAGTGTTTATTTCAGAATAATCTAATTCAGCATACGAAACAGGGTTAGATATAGCTGATTTAGGTAATGAAAATACATTTTTAATACTTTTAAAATCAGTTTGTGAATTTACAGTTATAGTGATACCTTTATTATTGGTTTATAAAAGCAGATAATCGACTATCTCGTTGTTAGAGTACGTTTTAAAATACGTAATAACTTCATTTACCTCGAGATACGATGCGGTAGGCTCATTATTTTTAGTTCAACAAAGATAGTTAAAATACTGTAAATTAGCAAGTTAAGCATAAGCATTTAGCATAAAACATAGTGTCATATACGTTTGAAAACTAGTTTAAATCGAGTATTGACAAAGGAAATCACTTGTTTTAAGAAAAATAGGACTACCTGATAATAATAATTAAAAATACTTTAATAAATCTATTTTGTCTTGTAACTCATCCTTTTCTTCGTCACTTATAAAAGCCGAATTAATAGCGTTTATATTAAGTTGATACAATTCTTTTTTGCTGAAACCTTGTTTGTATAGTAATTCATATTCGTCGGATAAACTGGTCGAAAACATAGCGGGGTCGTCACTGTTAAGAGTACACAGTACACCACTGTCTACCATCTTTCTTATAGGGTGTTTGTCGGTGTCAGCAACCAGCCCTAGTCTGTAGTTGCTAGTAGGGGAGACCTCTATAGGTAGTTGTGTTTTTTTTAAGTATTCTAATAATTCAGGGTCGTCTACCGATCTTATTCCGTGTCCTATTCTCTGAGCTTTTAACAATCGGATTGATTGCCATATGCTTTCAGGGCCGACTCCTTCACCTGCATGAGCGACTACTTTCATGCCTGTAGATGTAGCTTTGTTGTATGTTTCTTCGAACATAGATGCAGGGAAACCTTCTTCTAAACCTCCAAGCCCAAGTCCTATAAACAAGCCTCTGCTGTGACCTTGTATAACCAAATCTAACACTTTATCTTTGGTTTCGGGTATGTTTCTGGCTATATCGGGTATTATATTTACTTTTACATTGTACTTTCTTTCTCCTTCTTTCATGCCTTTTTCTATAGCATCGAGTATCTCGGTGTTGTCAAATTTCCCTACTATAAGACTAGCACTTAAGTAAGCTTCCGAGTATATAATGTTTTGACTTTTCTGATATTTGTAAAAATTCTCTATAATAAATGAAAAGTCTTCAGGTTCTTTTATAGTTGATACTGCCAACATATAAACATCTATAAAATGAGCGAAATTTTCGAATTTAAAAAAATCTTTCCACTCTTTTAAGTTATTACAAGGTAGTTTTGTATTGTTTTTTTCGGCTAAGGCGTAGTAAGTTTCAGGAGAAACAGCTCCTTCTATATGTATGTGTAATTCTACTTTAGGCATAGCCCTAAGTTCCATTATTTCCTTTGCTTCGTTCATCTTGACTTGTGTTTATAACAGGCAAAACTACTTAAACACAATCAGATAAACTAATGGTAAAGTGATTGTTTGAGATAGATAAAATCGTATAGATTTGTATTTTAACACTTAAGGTATTTGTAGGGGGAGTTTTTTAGCCTAAAAAAATGGTGGTTACCAGACTTTAGAGCATAAAAAATGGCAAGCTACCTACATCACACTGCTCAACCATGTACCCTTGCTGCGTTACCGCCCTGGGGGATTTCAAAGGAGCGAGTTGTGTAGGACTTGCCAAGGCAAAGATACAATCTAAATTGTATTTCCGCAAGTATAAATGTTATTAAAAACCCTTTTTTTAATATATTGATTTATAAGCTTTTTTTGGACATAACTACTGAGTTACTTTTTAAATAACTCATCTAATCTTTGTGTTTAGCTTATAGTTTCGAATAGTTGCATATTTGTTTTTCTTACTTTGTCAGCGTTACTACCTTTATCATCCTCAGATCTATATCCTATAGATACTGCCACAGCAGCATATAGTCCCTTGCTATCCAGCCCTAATACTTCATTGTATTTTTCCGATTCAAAACCTTCTATAGGACAAGTGTCTATTTGGAGCTCACCACAGATAGTAAGCAAATTGGAAAGAGCCAAATAAGTTTGCTTTTGAGTCCATATAGACGTTTTTTCGGGGGTCATACTAGTTAGTTTAGCTTTCATAAAGTCAGCATAACCTTTTAGGTTCTCGATATTTATATTCTCTGTTTCAGATTTCAACTTTATATAATCGTCAATATCACTGCTTTTGACTTGTGTGTTACTACAGAAAATCATAAGTATATCAGAATCGGTTATCTGAGTTTGATTGTACGAAAAAGGCTTTAGCTCCTCTCTTGTTTGGTCGTTTTCTATAATTAACACTTTAAATAACTGAAGCCCATACGAAGTCGCCGATAACCTGACAGCTTCTTTTATTTTTTCTAAATCCTCTTTTTTTATTTTTTTGCTTTTGTCAAATGATTTGGTTGCATACCTCCATTTTAAACTTTCTAATACGCTCATATTTATAGTTTGTAGATTATATGCGAATTTACAATTATACTTAGTTAATTTCAAATAAAAAATTCACTTATAGTTTTGTTCCTAAATTTTAATTCTAAATATTATAATTTTTATGTTTTCAATAAATCAAAAAAAACACTAAGCTTTTCGATAAGATATGTTTTAGGTTATACTGAGTTTTGAATGGATATAATGTAATTTCTAATTATGTTATTACTACGATTTGAAGGGTTGAAAGACTACGAGTATTTTACAAAAACATTTTATCGACTAATGAATTATATCTTTTGATTAGATATCTTTAATTAGTTCTTTAGAGGCACATAATAAAACTTACTCTCCCTATTAAGAGAATATATCTAAACAAATATCACAATTAAAATAATGGTATAACCAAGTTTTATAGCAGAACAATATATCTTCTCTTTTTATAAAAATAATTACATTTCCTTGTTTAAACACAAAATTACAGATGATTTATTTATCTATATATAAGCTTTTCTTTATATAAAAAAACAAAACTGTATTAGTGAATTAAAAAATAGATATATAGTGTTTATATGAGTAAATAAGCTGTTCAGAAGTTTCTTTATTGGTTAAGAATACTGGTTTAGAGGCAATACTAAGCTTAAATATCTCTATGAAAGGTTTAATTGTAGTGAATTAGGTAATTTTATTGAAAGACGTTGCTATATGTTATATAAAAAATTATATTTGCATGTTATACAAAATAAGTTAAAAATTTACAGAATGCAAAATAGAGGACTTATCAAACTATTTGCTGTTCTTTTCGGAATAGTTAGTTTGTACCATTTATCTTTTACCTACTTTTCAAATATAGTAGAAGACCAAGCGTCAGAATACGCTAGTAAGAAATCAACGTCAAATAACCCAGATGAGTTGGCAATGTACAATAGAATCTTCTTAGACTCTGTTGCAGATAAGCCAATTGTGAATCTAGGTTTTGCACAATTTACCTACAACGACATAAGAAGCAAAGAGCTTAACTTAGGTCTTGACCTTAAGGGAGGTATCAACGTAATACTTAAAGTGTCTGTTAAGGATATCTTGAAAGGACTTTCTAACGATTCTAAAAATATAGAATTTAATAGAGCTTTAGATGCTGCTGATTTGGCAGAAAAGTCTAGCGACAAACCTTATTTAGATTTGTTTTTCTTAGAGTTTGACAAAATAAGCAAGGGTACACCGCTTAGTCATCCTTCTATATTTGGAAACAAATTACTAAGAGAGCAAGTAAACGGAACTAAAACTAACGAGGAGGTTCAACAAGTATTAGCTAGCGAAGTATCTGCTTCGGTAAGTACAGCTTTTCAGGTTTTACGTAGTCGTATAGACAAGTTCGGTGTTACTCAACCTAATATACAACGTCTTGGAGGTAACTCTGGAAGAATTCTTATAGAACTTCCTGGAGCAAGAGATATAGAAAGAGTTAGGAAATTACTACAAAGTACAGCAGAACTACAATTCTGGGAAGCTTATAGTAACTCAGAAGTCATAAACTATCTTATAGAAGCTAACGTTGTTGTTACAAAACATATTGCTGACAACGAAACTGTAGCTACTAAAGATATAGTAGAAGTAGAAGCTACAATCGAAGAAACTGAAGAATCTAAAGTTGACGCTCTTTTGGGAGAAGACTCAGACTCTGAAGTAGAAGAAACTGTAGTAAAAGGACTTTTTACTTACCTTCAGCCAGAAGTTAATAACACTTCTTCGGTTATAGGTTATGCAGCTCTTCGTGATACTGCAAAAGTTAATAAATATTTAGGGCTTAACTCAGTTCGTTCTTTACGTACTAAAGAATTGAAATATGCTAAGTTTATGTGGGATGCTAAAACATTCAAATCAGACTCAGGTAAAGAACTTATAACATTATATGCAATAAGATCGAACAGAGCTGACAAAGCACCAATAAGCGGAGACGTAATAGTTGATGCAGGTGCTGATTCTAACCCTAACACTAGCAAAATGGAGGTTACTATGGCTATGAATAGCTTAGGAACTAAACAATGGGCTAAGATGACAACTAACAATATAGGTAAGTTTGTAGCGGTAGTCTTAGATGGTTACGTTTATTCGGCTCCTAGCGTTTCTGTTGCTATTACCTCGGGTATGACTTCTATATCTGGTAGCTTTACTGTTAAGGAAGCTCAGGATTTGGCAAATATACTTAAAGCAGGTAAGTTACCAGCAGCAGCTCATATAGAGCAAAGTGATGTAGTTGGGCCTTCATTGGGACAGAAGTCTATTGACTCTAGTATGATATCTTTCGGTCTGGCATTGTTGCTAGTACTAGCATGGATGGTATTCTACTACGGGAAATCAGGTTTTTATGCTAATGTTGCATTAGCAGTTAATATATTATTCTTATTCGGAATATTCTCAGGATTTGGATTTGTACTTACATTGCCAGGTATAGCGGGTATTATACTTACTATAGGTATGTCGGTAGATGCGAACGTACTTATTTTCGAAAGAATAAAAGAAGAATTAGCCAAAGGAGCTGGTTTTAAAGAAGGTGTTCAAAAAGGTTATTCTCATGCATTATCTTCTATATTAGATGCGAATATTACTACTTTACTTACAGGATTCATATTGTACTCTTTCGGTACAGGGCCTATCAAAGGTTTCGCCTTGACTCTTATAATAGGTATATTCACTTCTTTGTTCTGTGCTATATTCATATCAAGACTTATGATAGACAGAGCTGTAAGAAATGGAGTTACTCTTAACTTCAACACAGGAATAACTAAAGGTTGGTTCCAAAACATAAATATCGATTTCCTTAAGAAAAGAAAAACAGCTTATATTATATCACTAGCTATTATCTTAGGAGGAATATTCTCTTTATACAAAAACAGTCTTAACTTCGGTGTTGACTTTGTAGGAGGTAGATCGTATATAGTACAGTTCGACAAAAACGTAGATGCTACAAGTGTTGCAGCAGACCTTAAAGATGCTTTCGGTTCTCAGCCAGAGGTTAAAACTTACGGTTCTGACAGTCAACTTAAGATAACGACTAAGTTTATGATAGACGATAATGCTAACGATGTTGACGATAAAGTATTACAAGCATTGTTCTCAGGACTTAGCAAAACATTACCAGAAGGTATGTCTTTCGATAAATTCATAAACGGACACGAAGGTAAAACTGTAGGTATGATGAGTTATATGACAGTAGCACCATCTATCGCAGATGATATAAAAACAGCAGCAGGTTGGTCTATAATAGGATCGCTAATAGTTGTTTTCTTGTATATCTTATTAAGATTTAGAAAATGGCAATATTCTTTAGGAGCAGTAATAGCAGTATTCCACGATGTACTTATAGTACTTTCGGTATTCTCTATCACTTACAAAATAATGCCTTTCGATATGGAAATAGGTCAATCGTTTATAGCAGCTATACTTACAGTAGTAGGTTACTCTCTGAATGATACGGTTGTAATATTTGACAGAATTAGAGAGTTTACAGGGCTTAATGCTAACTGGAAATATAGCGAAGTAGTAAACAAAGCACTTAGTAGCACATTAGGTAGAACTATCAATACGTCGCTTACTACTCTTATAGTACTAACAGCTATTATGTTCTTCGGAGGTGACTCTATCAAAGGATTTATGTTTGCACTTATCATTGGTGTGTTTGTAGGTACTTATTCGTCACTATTTATAGCATCGCCTATAATGTACGATACATCATCGGAAAAAGAAAAGAAGTAATAAACACTTAAATTAGTATAATAAAACCGTTTTGTTTTCAAAACGGTTTTTGTTATTTTTATATATATAAACAAATGGATACCGTTAAAGTAAACAATAGATTATTCGAAAAGTACATATCGGCAGAAGAAATTGACGATATAGTAAAATCTATGGCTATGGAAATAGCTAACGAAATGGGAGAAGATGAAGTACCTGTATTTGTAGGTGTTATGAATGGTGCTTTTATGTTCGCTGCCGATTTTATACGTCATTACCCTTACCCTTGTGAGATTTCTTTTGTAAAGATGTCGTCTTACGATGGTGCTGAATCAATTGGCAAAGTGCAAGAGCTTATAGGACTATCTGACGACCTAAAAGACCGAACCGTAGTTATACTAGAAGATATAATAGATACTGGTAATACTCTTCAAAAAATCTACGATATATTTGAGTCTAAAAACAATAAAGAGCTTAGAATAGCTACTCTTTTGTTCAAAATAGACGTTTATACCAAAGAATTACCTATAGACTATATAGGGAAGGTAATAGAGGATAAATTTGTATTAGGTTACGGATTGGACTACGACGAATTAGGAAGAAATTATCCAAATATATATCAACTAAAAGGTAAAATAATGAACAATATAGTTTTATTCGGCCCTCCAGGTGCAGGAAAAGGAACTCAAGCCGATGTTATAAAAGAAAAATACGGACTTGTACATATATCTACAGGTGACGTTTTTCGTTATAATATCAAAAATGAAACAGAACTAGGTATATTGGCAAAGTCTTATATGGACGATGGAAACTTGGTTCCTGACGATGTAACTATCTCTATGCTAAAGAAGGAAGTAGAAAAAAATAGCGATGCTAATGGATTTATATTCGATGGTTTCCCTAGAACTACTTCGCAAGCTGAGGCTTTAGATATTTTTCTTTCCGAAAAAGGACAGAGTATCAATGCTATGGTCTCTTTGGAAGTAGCAGAAGATATTCTAGAAAAAAGACTTTTGGAAAGAGGTGCCGTAAGCGGTAGAGCCGATGACCAAGATGTAGAAAAAATAAGAAACCGTTTTAACGAATATAATACCAAAACTTCTATATTGAAAGAGTATTATCAAGGAAAAGATAAATACTACGGTATAGACGGTGTAGGTACTATTAACGATATATCGGGTAAAATAATTGATGTGATAGATAAGTTGTAGTTAGCTTATATTTCACTTAGTGTTATAAACCTCCCTAATTGGCTTGAATAGCTTTGTTAGGGAGGTTTTTTTGTTGTATATGTAAATTATAACTTTTATATTTGTCGAATAATCCAACTAAAAACAAATAAAAAAATGAAATTTATTAGAACTATTGCTTTATTGATATTAATATTGGTTTTGAATTCATGTAGAACAATATATCAAGTAGTTGAAAAAGACTACGGTTACAATAAAAGCATAGAATTTACAATAGATAAAATTGAAGATACAAAAGCTATTGCGACAGGTGGTGGTGCATATCACCCTAGTAGTGGATCTAAATTTGTGATAGTATATCTGACTATTAAAAATAATTTGAACCAGAAACAGGACTTAAATTTTGATGATTTTACTTTATTAGAGATGGAAAACAAAATCAAACATAAGGTAGAATGGGTAATGGTTCCTGGTATTGTAAATATATGGAGTAAAAAAAACTCATACATATCAAAAAACGGAACTAAAAAAAGAAAGATAATTTTTATTTTCCCTGAAAATAACAAAGCCAAATTCATGATGGTCAACGGAAATATTATAGAGATAAAATATAGTATATAACATCTACTATTCAGGTGATAGATATTTACAAGTATTTTTTTTACATAAAACACCTCCCTAATTAGATTTAAGATATCTATTAGGGAGGTGTTTTGTTGAATATGGGCACTTAGACTAGCTCTTCTTCCTTTTGTAGAATTATTTACAACAGAAAATTCTCTTTTATAGTATTCACTATTACAATGATTTATATTTCAAAACATATTAGAAAATCAACATGTTTTGAAATATTGATACTCCATAACACCAAAAAAACACCTTAAGAGACTCATTAAGGTGTTTTTTTATGCGGATATCTAAAAGTCATTACCCAAGCATCTCCCACAAGTCTGTAGGTCTCTGAGCAAAGGTATCGTTAAATAAATACACCAAAATAAACACGTAAGCTATCAGAGCAAAAATCATCATTATTTGTGATATCGAAGTCTTTTGTATATCTTGTCTTTCTGATATTGCACATACCTCCCCTGGACAATATTTGGCTTGCTTCTTATTAAAAATCCTGTATAGTTTACAACCTATACATATACCGAAGGCAGTTTCGAAGAACAAGAAAATCAAGCAAATAAGACAGATAAGCCCCGTAATGATACTGTAAGTGTTTAGTACCGTCAATAGAGTAAATATAGTCACAGATAGTACTAGACCCACAACCCATGCAAACTTCTTCTGAGGAGCTCCTACATACAAGGGTACTTGTTTTCTTACTATTAATCTGCCCATAATCAATGTAGGCGAAAACTTCGGGTTTATAAGTACTCGTATTGCCATATCGACCATAAATATAGATACCATATACTTTAGCATAACAAAGTTCTGCGAAGATATAGCAACTGTTATAGCTATAAACATAAACAAAAACAGTATTCCCGACGCAGCTCTTACTTCTCTTTCGTTTAATACAGGTATGTCGTAGCCTTCTACTTTTTCTCCAAATTGGATGGTTTTAGTGGTTTCTTTCATTATTTGTGTGATTTGTTAGACTACTTATGACGACTAAAGCCTATAAATGTTACACAATCTAATTATACTTTACAAACAATAAAAAACCCTTTCTTTAAGCTATATAGCTTAAAGAAAGGGTTTTTTATTGTTTGTTAAAATTAAGATTATTTATTAATTTGGAATATTGCAGTTTACATCTCCTGGGCCTGATATACCTGTATTTCCGTAAAATAATTGAGGGATGTTTATATTCCAAATCTCTTGAGGGAGACAATATAAACGATTATTCCAATTAAGATGCATTCTTTCTAATGAGCTAGACAGATTACTTGGAATAGATGGTATGTCATTATCATTTAGAATCAGTGTCTTTAAAGAGAGTAACTCACTAAAAACGTTTTCTGAGATATCTGATATTTCGTTAAACGAAAGGTCCAGAGATTCCAATCCAGATAAAGTACTTAATGAATCATCAGGTATTGAGGTTATTAAGTTATTATAAAGACGTAAAACTCTGAGATTAACCGATGATGTAAATGAATCTGTAGGTATCGATGTAAAATCATTGTTAGAAAGATTTAAATTTCTTAAATTAGTTGAGACATTAAATAAATCTGTAGGTATCGATAGTAAATTATTGTTAGAAAGATTTAACTCATCTAAATTAGTTAAGAAATTAAATGAATTTTCGTGTATAGATGTGAGGTTGTTATTACTAAGATCTAAAAGCTTTAAATTAGTTAAGCCGTTAAGTGTGTTTTCGTCTATAGATATAGTAGTATTATCATAAATTTTTAAGGACATTAAATTAGTTAAGCCGTTAAGTGTGTTTTCGTCTATAGATATAGTAGTATTATCATGAATTATTAAGGCCATTAAATCAATTAAACCCTTAAACGAATTCTCATATAGATGAACAGAATTGAAGTTTGACACTTCTATATATTCAAATACGCCATGCTTACTTAATCCAGGTGGTAACTGAGAAAATGTATCAGAAATGACAGTAAAGTTAGTAATCTCTGAGATATCTGTTTTATACGGAATACTAGGAAGTAAAGGAGGGCTCGTTACAACACGTCCATCATACATTTGTTTAAAAACCACATAATAAGTAGCTACGCTAGTAATGTTTTGATTCGAAGTAATCGTTATATTGATAGTCTCAGAACTGTTATCGCTATAAGTAACGTTATACTGACGAGTATTGTTAGGAGCAGAAAAATCTATTTCATCGCCAGAACTTATATCAAAACTATCTACATCTGGATGTAGAGTGAAAGTGTTCTTTAGGTCACTTAAATCTATATAGTATGGTATATTGACAGTAATATCGTTATCATCGAAAGTAGGAGTAACATCTGATAGATATATCCCTAATTTAATTATCTTAAAATCGGTAAAAATATCTTCAGCTATCATCATATCGGCCATGCTTGGTTCTCTATTGACGACAGTAATGTCGAACATTTCAGAACTACCATCACTATAAGTTACCGTGTATTTATTGGTGCTATTTGTAGAGAAATCTACATTTTCGCCCGAAGCAGGACTCGATGTAGCACCGCTAGCTAAGGCAAACACATTACTTATAAGGCTGAGATCAGTCCCGTGGGGAGTTGTA
>JABSPL010000177.1 GCA_013215105.1 Flavobacteriaceae bacterium | reverse complement strand
TCACAAAAAAGTTAATTTTTATTTTTTGACAACTATAAAACTATTTATTCAATTTATATATCTTATTTTTGTAGATTGACAAATATTTAAGAATACAAAATGAACATAGAACAATATATAGATAAAGCCAAATTATGGCTTACCGATACTTTTGATAGCAGTACCAAAACCGAAATAAAAAACCTAATAGATAACGATAACGACGGACTTATAGATAGTTTTTATAAGAACATAGAATTCGGTACAGGAGGAATGAGAGGTATAATGGGAGCTGGTACTAACCGAATAAACAAATATACTTTAGGAAAGGCTTCACAAGGCTTGTCTAATTACATAAAGAAACAATTCCCTAATAAAGAGTTAAAAATAGTAATAGCTTACGATTGTCGTCATAACAGCAGTGAATTTGCTAAAATAGTAGCTGACGTTTTTACTGCTAACGGAATTAAAGTGTTTTTATTCAAAGAATTAAGACCTACTCCACTACTATCTTTTGCAGTAAGACACCTACAGTGCGATGCAGGAATAGTACTTACAGCATCACATAACCCGCCAGAATACAACGGTTACAAAGTATATTGGAACGACGGAGGACAGATAGTTCAACCTAACGATACAGGTATAATGTCAGAAATATCTGGGATTAGCTTCTCTGACATCAAATTTGACAATGACGATAGCTTACTTACATACTTAAACGAAGATGTAGAGGTTGCTTATTCCAAATTGGCTATAGAAAACACTAATTATTCTACAGTAAAAGCTAAAGAAGATTTATCTGTAGTTTTCACCTCTCTACACGGTACATCTATAACTATGATACCTGGTTTATTAGAAAAAGCAGGTTACAAAAAAGTTACTCTTATAGAAGAACAATCAGAACCTAACGGAGACTTTCCTACTGTCAAATCACCAAACCCTGAGGAAAAAGAAGCCTTAACAATGGCACTAGCCAAAGCAGAAGAAATAGGAGCCGATATAGTAATAGGTACCGACCCCGATGGAGACCGTTTGGGTATAGCAGTCCGTAATACAAAAGGCGAAATGCAACTATTGAACGGTAACCAAACCATGGCTGTGTTAACCAATCACCTTTTGAAAAAATGGAAAGAAGCAGGTAAATTGAACGGAAAACAATTTGTAGGTTCTACTATAGTTTCGACTAACTTAATACAAGAAATATGTGAGAAATACAAGGTAGAAACCAAAGTAGGGCTTACAGGGTTTAAGTGGATAGCTAAGATGATAGTTGATTTCCCTGAATTAGAATTTGTAGGAGGAGGAGAAGAAAGTTTTGGATATATGACGGGTTCTTTTGTAAGAGATAAAGACGCATTATCGGCTTCTTTGTTAGCTTGTGATATAGCTAGCGAAGCTAAAGCAAAAGGAGGTTCTTTCTACCAAGAATTATTAAATATATACGTAGATAATAGTTTTTATAAAGAACACTTGATTGCTTTGGTCAAAAAAGGAAAAGAAGGTGCTGAGCTTATAAGTAAAATGATGGAAGACATGAGACTTAAACCTGTTTTGGAGATAGCAGGTTCTAAAGTGAAATACTTATATGACTATAGTAGCTCTGTTTGTACAAACCTTATTACAAATGAAAGTAGTACTATAGAAATGCCAAAGTCAAACGTGTTGATATATGAAACCGTAGACGGAACTAAAGTAGCTGCTAGACCAAGTGGAACAGAACCTAAAATAAAGTTTTATATAAGTGTTAATTCTCAATTAGAGAATGTAGGAGATGCTCTAAAAACAGAAAAAGAGCTAGATAAAAAGATAGAATTGATAATAAAAGAATTAGAATTAAATTAATGGAGATTTTAAAAAAAATAGTAAAATTTGCGATACCATATAAGAAATATGCGTACTTAAATATATTTTTTAATGTATTTTATGCTTTATTTAGTACTTTATCTATGCTGTCATTAATGCCTATGATGAAGGTGTTGTTTGATGATAGTGAAAAAGTTTTGGATAAGCCTGTTTTTGTCAGTATGGTAGAAATAACTTCTTATCTAGAAGATTATATGAATTATTTTATAACAAAAAACAATGACTCAAACGGAGCTTCAAACACTCTATTATACGTTGTATTTGCTATAATAACTATATTTTTATTTAAAAATATTTTTGGCTATTTGGCCAAATATTATATAACTTTTTTAAGAAATGGAGTTATAAAATCGTTAAGAGAAACTCTTTATTCTAAAATTTTAGATCTTCCTATTTCATATTATTCCGAAAAGAAAAAAGGAGAAACCATAAACAAAGTAATAGCCGATGTTATGGAAATACAAAGTTCTTTTTTATCGATACTCGAACTAATAGTAAGAGAACCCTTGACTATAATATTCACCATAGTTTCTATGCTACTTATAAGTGTAAAGCTAACTATTTTTGTATTCCTTTTTATACCTGTTTCAGGGTTTGTTATATCAGCTATAGGTAAGAGATTGAAAAAAGACTCTCACAAAGCACAGGAACAACAAGGAAATATATTGTCTATTTTGGAAGAAAGTATAGGTGGTTTAAAGATAATAAAAGGATATAATTCTGAAAATCATTTTAAATCTAACTTTTCAAAATTAACTAATTCTTTTATGAAAACATCGAATTCTATACTAAACAGACAAAACTTAGCCAGTCCTATGAGTGAGTTTATGGGAATAATGGTAATAACTGTTTTATTATGGTATGGAGGTAATTTAGTTTTTGTAGAACACAGCATAGAAGCATCTACATTTATGGCTTATATGGGACTTGCATACACTGTATTGACTCCTGCTAAAGCTATATCTAAAGCTAGTTACAGCGTAAAAAGAGGTACTGCTTCGGCTGAGAGAGTCTTAGAAATATTAGATACAGAAAATCCTTTGAAAGACAAAGAAGATGCTTTGGATAGTATCTCTTTCGAAAAGGAAATAATCTTTAAGGATGTATGGTTCAAATATGAAGAACAGTATGTTTTAAAAGATTTTAACTTAACTATTCCTAAAGGGAAAATGGTTGCTTTGGTAGGTCAATCGGGTAGCGGTAAGTCGACTATAGCTAACCTTATTACTAGGTTTTACGATGTAGATAAAGGAGAAATAACTATAGATGGCGTTAATATAAAAGATATCACCAAGCGAGAATTGAGAGCTAAAATGGCTATGGTTACTCAAGACTCTATACTTTTTAACGACAGTATATTGAGTAATATAACTGTAGGGAGTGAACATACTCATGAGAGCATAAGTAAGGCTTTGGATATAGCTAATGCTAGTGAGTTTGTTAATAAATTACCAAAAGGTATTACTACTAATGTAGGTGATAGTGGTAACAAATTATCGGGAGGTCAAAAACAAAGAATATCTATAGCCAGAGCAGTATTTAAGAACCCTAGTATATTGGTTTTAGATGAGGCAACTTCGGCATTAGATACTGAATCGGAAAAATTGGTTCAAGACGCTTTAGAAAATATAATGAACAACAGAACCTCTATAGTTATAGCACATAGACTATCGACTATACAACAAGCCGATCTTATAGTAGTGATGAAAAACGGTAAAATAGAAGAAAAAGGTAGTCATAGCGAACTATTAAAAGCTAAGGGTAATTACTATAAATTAGTTAATTTGCAATCGCTTTAACGCCTGTTAATTATCAATAAAATGAAGGAGAAAATAGACAATATAAAAGAAGAAATAGGGATAGACACCATACTAGTTGCGGTATCTAAAACTAGAACTACTGATGAGATAATGAAGGCTTACCAGACTAAGCAAAGAGTGTTTGGTGAAAACAAAATACAGGAATTAGTCGAAAAACAAGAGTTACTTCCTAAGGATATAGACTGGCATATGATAGGCCACTTACAAAGGAACAAAGTCAAATATATAGCAAGTTTTGTATCGCTTATACACGGTGTGGATTCGGTAAAAACTCTTATAGAAATTAATAAGCAAGCTAAAAAAAACAATAGAACTATAAATTGTTTGCTACAGATAAAAATAGCAAATGAAGATAGTAAATTTGGTTTTGAAAAGCAAGATATAGAGGCTATTCTGCAAGGAGAAGAGCTAGAAGATCTTAGTAATATACAAATAGTTGGATTTATGGGTATGGCTACTAATACTGAAGACAACAATCAGGTTTCTGAAGAATTTGGTTCGTTGAAAATGTTTTTTGATATATGTAAGACAAAATACTCTACTAAAAACATTCGATTAAAAATATTATCTATGGGAATGAGTAATGATTATAAGTTAGCCGTAAATAACGGAAGTAATATGGTAAGAATAGGTAGTGCCATATTCGGAAAAAGAAACTATTAAAAAAAGTTAAAAATATGTATGCTGTAATAGATATAGAAACTACAGGAGGAAAATACAATGAAGAATCGATTACAGAGATCGCTATATACAAATATGACGGCTCTGATGTTGTCGATAAGTTTGTTAGTTTGGTCAATCCTGAAAGGGATATACAGCCTTTTGTAGTTAGACTAACAGGTATAAATAGTAAAATGCTGGTAAATGCTCCTAAGTTTTACGAAATAGCAAAAAAAGTAAATGAGATAACTACAGACTGTGTGGTTGTAGCTCATAATGCCAATTTTGATTATAGAATATTAAAAGAAGAGTACCGAAGGTTAGGCTTTGATTATATACGAAATTCTATGTGTACCGTAGAACTTAGTAAAAACTTATTACCCGAAGAGGCTTCTTATAGTTTAGGAAAGCTTTGTAAATCGTTAGGAATACCTATGACAGCAAGGCATAGAGCAGAGGGAGACACAGTTGCAACTGTAGAGTTATTCAAATTGTTACAAACCAAAGATGTCAAAAAAACTATTTTATTAGAACATATAAAAGGTGAAAAAGACAAACCTAAATGTAAATTAACACAAAAACTTTCTAAATTGGTCGATGAATTACCAAGAAAGTCAGGAGTGTTTTATCTTATTTCTAAAGAAAAAAAAATAATATACATAGGAAAAGCTAGTAATATAAACAAACAATGTAATAAACTGTTCTTAAGAACTAGCGAAAAAGCTAAACTGTTACACGAAAAAGTAAATTCGGTGTCTTTTGACTGTACAGGCAATAAATTGTTAGCTGACATAAAATACTATACAGAGATAAAAGCTCATAATTTAAAGTTTCAAATAAAATCGAATAAGCATATAAGTACAGTAGTTTTTGACAAGAAAAACGCAGTTCTTGTTTATAAAGGACGAGAAACATACGAAAAAGCTCTTATTCTTATAGAAGACGATATAGTTAAAGGATATGCTTATTCTAAACTGACCACAGACAGTGTTAATATATCTGCTTTGAAGAAAAAAATGGTTGAAATAGATGATAACCTTATAAGTAGAGGTTTAATTCAAAAAACTATTGAAAGTAAATATCCACCCCAAATGATAGAATTTGAAAATGAATAATCTGATATCGGTACATGGGACTACTGCCATAGGCAAGACTGCTTTGGCCATAAAGCTAGCTAACAGTTTCGATTGTGATATTTTGTCTTGCGATTCTAGGCAGTTTTTCAAAGAAATGAGTATAGGAACAGCTGTTCCTTCGGAAATAGAATTATCACAAGCAAAGCATCATTTTATACAAAACATGTCAGTTTTGGACAAATATGATGTTGGTAGTTTCGAAAAAGATAGTTTAGAGTTATTAGAAAAGCTATATAAAACCAATGACACCACCATTTTGGCAGGAGGAAGCGGTTTATATTGTGATGCTTTACTTTATGGTTTAGATGAATTCCCAGAAATAGACAAGCAAGTCAGAGTCGATTTGGAAAAGGATTTGAAAGAGAAAGGCTTTATTTTTTTACAAGAAAAATTAAAAGAAATAGATATTAACTCTTATAATTCTATTGATTTACAAAACCCTCATAGACTAATAAGAGCTCTGGAAGTAGGTGTTGGAAGTGATAGATTGTTTTCTGATTTTAAAACCAAAAAGAGAAAAAAAAGAAGCTTTAACATTATAAAGATAGGTTTAGAAGCTCCTAGAGAGATTATTTATGAGCGTATAAACAAACGTGTTGACATAATGATAGAAAACGGTTTGGTTGAAGAAGTAAAAAAAATGTACGATTATAAACATCTTAACGCTTTGCAAACTGTTGGATATAAAGAGATTTTTTCTTATATAGATGGTGATTATACTCTTGAGTTTGCCATAGAAGATATAAAAAAGAATACTCGAAGATATGCCAAAAGACAGCTTACATGGCTTAGAAAAGACCTTGAAATAAAGTGGTTTTCGATAGAAGATGATATAAAGGAAATAATAGATTATTGTATAAGTCAAAAGAAATAATATGTCTAAAAAATACTTAGATAAGTCAGCAATATTGAGATTACAAAACAAAAAAGCAGCACTTCCAACCGCTGAATTGTTTGTAGAAAAGATAGTATCGGGAGATATGGCTTATTTGAGTAGGGCAATAACTTTGGTAGAAAGTTCGCAACCAAAACACCAAAAACTAGCCAAACAAGTGATAAACGGATGTTTACCATATTCGGACAAATCGGTTAGAATAGGTATAACAGGAGTTCCTGGAGTAGGCAAAAGTACATTTATAGAGAAATATGGCTTATACCTGTTAGAGCAAAAACACAAAGTAGCCGTTTTGGCTGTTGACCCTAGCAGTACCTTGAGAGGTGGAAGTATTTTGGGAGACAAAACCAGAATGCAAGAATTATCTAAAAGTAAAAACGTATATATAAGACCCTCTCCTGCAGGAAATGTTTTGGGAGGAGTTGCCCGAAAAACCAGAGAAACCATAATGCTATGTGAAGCGGCAGGCTATGATTATATAATAGTAGAAACTGTAGGTACAGGGCAAAGTGAAACTGTAGTTCACTCAATGGTTGATTTTTTCTTATTACTAAAGCTAACAGGAGCAGGTGACGATTTGCAAGGTATAAAAAGAGGAATACTCGAAATGGCAGATGCCGTAGTTATAAACAAAGCCGATGGAAACAACAAAACCCTATCGGGGCTTACTAAGTTGAAATTTGAAAGAGCTTTACATTTGTTTACGGCAAAAGAAAGCGGATGGATAGTAAAAACAGGTGTTTGCTCGGCTATAGAGAACAATAATATAGATATTGTTTATTCTTGGGTAGACCAATATATGAAACTAACTAAAAATAATGGCTTTTTCGAAAAAAACAGAAAACAGCAATTAGAAAATTGGCTGTTTGAAACTATAGAATACAACTTAAAAACAGACTTTTACAATAATACAGAAGTATCATCTTTACTCAAAAAAATATTGATAGATATAGAAAAAGGCAATATAAATCCTTTTGAAAAGGCTAATGATTTACTAGAAAAGTATAAAAACCAATAATGAAAACTGTATTTGAAAACGACCTTATATTAGCACAAAAGTATATTTACGATAAGTCTGACTTCATATGTTCTGATATAACAAAAGATATAGAAGGCAAGCAATATGGCGCTGGAAGCTACACCGCAAACAAGCTTAAAATAAAAGTACGTAGTTCTAATATAACACCTACCAAGGTGGGACAGTTTGTTACTTTTTGGAAAAGAAATAAAGAAGGTATCACTATGCCTCATGAAGAAACTGATAGTTTTGATGTTTTGGTTATAAATGTAGTTAAAGAAGAGTTTTTCGGACAGTTTATATTCCCCAAAGATATTTTACTAAAACAAGATATAATATCTGGTTTGAGTAAAAAAGGAAAAAGAGGATTTAGAGTTTACCCGTCTTGGGACAAGGCTATAAATAAACAAGCTATAAAGACTCAAAAATGGCAGTTAGAGTTTTTCTTGAGAGGTGATTTGGGGTTTGATATGAGTAGGTTTAATGATTTGTTTGGGGTTTGATTGTTGCTTTACTGAGTTTTTTATATTACTAAACAACAACCTGTTTTATTCATTGTTTACTATTTTTATTCTATAAATTATTCATAATTAATAGTTTAAAATTAACAAATAATTAGATATAAACAAAACAAACCTGCACTTTCCTTTCGTTCTAACATTTACTAACACACTCTTTCACACACTCATAAGCACACATACTAACAACCCAAGCGAATTACCTACTAAAACTAAACCCTAACCTAAAACCAAAATCATCGTCCAGAGAATCATATTCAGGCACAAAACCTGAGGTTTTATAATAAAAATCGGTTATTAACGATATAGCCTTTATGTATTTATCACCTGTATCTACAAACTTATATCTTATTTGGGTGTAAATATTATATCCAAACTCACTTTCACTTTCGATAAACGATAAGTTTTTTGGTTGAGACCACACATCTGTTCCTAATGTTATTTTTACTTTTTCTGAAATAGGGTATTTATATATAGAAGCACCTCCTCCAAAGAAGGTATTGTCTTTATTTTGAAACTCACGTATATAAGCCTTTATTTTTAACTTATCTCCAGAAGAATACCAAAAATTTTGTTCTAAAAAATCTCCAAAAGGAGATAAAGCATAGTTTATATTAGCATTCCATAAGTTACCCTTTTTGGTTGTATAACTTATATTACCATACAGCATAGGATCTATAAAATTAAGAAACGAACGCCAAGCTATTTTCTTTCCATATTTTTTTTCTTCACTATTTAGGTCGTTCCAACCGTTATATCTCTGAAATTCCATATCAGGATTATGCCAATTACGTATAGCACCCCATACATCATGTCCTACTATGTCTCGGTCTAGTTCGTTTGCTTCTTCTTCTAAGTCAACAGAAAGAGAAGGGTATAGACTATTAGATATATAAAAAATTGTCATTATTTTACGGAATAAGTACTCATATTCTAAAACTATCAATTTTTCTTCTTTAAAAAACATCAAATCATTAATTCTCTTAGCCAGCCCATAATCTGATTCTATACCCGCTGTATGTAAACGTATATAATATTTGTTATTGTTTTCTTTTATTCCTTTGAGAGTTTCATCAGTTACACCGTTTACATAAGCCGCAAAATATTCATTAGGTAAAGGTTGATTGAGACTACCAATACCTAAATGATTCAAAACAGACATATGTCCTCGTTCATGACTGTAAGCATAAGCCCAAAAACCTGGTATTAAAATCATAAAAGCATCATATAAAAGTTGATTTTCAATATTATCTAGTAGTATATTGTTTACAATTCTATAAGAACTCAAATAGTTCTCGTTAGACTGAGCCATAGTAAACATCTTGGTTCCGTCTAGTAATTTAAAACTGTATTCTATCTGTATTTTTTCTTTTTTAGTCTCCTTCGATTTTTCCTGAGAGAAGGAGGTAATGCTAATAAGTATTATTACAACTGTTGATGCTATTATTTTCATGCTTTTTTTCATATTTATACCTCTCAAAAAACATTGAGAGGTATATGTTGTTTGTGATACATCTATTTTTCTCTTATTCTTTTAAATAAACTTTTAAAAAACCTGTAAGTAAAGTATACCGCTGCTGCAACTGCTACAGCCGCTATAACAGGCCCTCCCCCATTAACTTCTTCCATATCCTTAGCATTCATTTCTTGAACACCATAATTCTCTAAATTCTTCATGCTTTTATATTTTAAAATTAATAAATAACTTTATCAAAACAAAACAAACGTGCACTTTTCTTTCGTTTCAACATTTACAAATATAGCCTCCTACACTCTAATGACATTAGAGTGAGATAATAAAATACTTCCTCCAGCTATATTAATAGTTTCTTTTTCAGTCATTAATATCACCGAAAACTCTATTTCCAACTCACATTCACTATTATAAACATAACTTTTCAAACTCTTAGAATACTTTATAGGGAAACCTTTTTCCTTTAAGTCTTCTAGTATATTGTAAATATGACTTTCACAAACACTTAAAACCATAGCCAGTTCCTTAGGAGTCCCTGTATTTCCGCTTTTTATCAAATTATGTAATTTCCTCAACCTTTCCATTTCTTTTAGATTTCTCATATCAATTGTTTTTTAGTTAATTTGGCAGGAATCTGTTGCTGCCACAAATCGTAATATTTACCCTTATCAGCATACAAACTATCATGGCTACCTTGCTCTAGCACTTCACCTCTGTCAAGTAACACTATAGTGTCGGCATTTATCACTGTACTAAGCCTGTGTGCTATAATTATTATAGTCTTTCCTTTGTCTCTAAGGTGTTTTATGGTTTTCTGTATATAACTTTCCGAATTGTTGTCGAGCGACGAGGTAGCCTCGTCTAACAACAATATTTCAGGCTCGCAATACAAGGCTCTGGCTATAGCTATACGTTGTTTCTGCCCTCCCGAAAGTGTTGCTCCGTTTTCGCCTAAGTGAGTTGCAAAACCGTTTGGTAGCGATTCTATAAACTCTAATATCCCTATACTTTTACATATCTGTATCATCTTTTCCATACTAGGTTCAAATTCTCCCACAGCTATATTGTCTATCACATTGCCCGAGAACAAGTCTATCTGCTGAGGAACTACGCTTATCAGTTCTCTTAGGCTTCTATAATCGACATATTTCAAATCTAATTCGCCTACTTTTATCTTTCCTTTCTGTATAGGGTATATATTTTGCAAAAGCGATATCAAGGTCGATTTTCCTGAACCGCTCTCTCCTACCATCGCCGTTATTTCGCCTTTTTTTATCTTTATATTAAAATCTTTGAATACCTCGGTACGTGTACCATAACGGAAAGCTACATTCTCAAAAACTATATCGCCCAGATGCTCCCTGGTGAAGTCTATTTTGTTTTCATCGTCTTCTCTTTCTAAGTCCATTATTTCAAAAAGTCTATCGGCAGCTATCAGGGCGTTTTGTATTTCTTTGTTAGCACCTATCAGGCTAGCTATAGGACTGGTAAAATAACCAACAATAGCATAAAACGACATCAATTCCCCAGGAGTTATCTGCCTATCTATAACATAACCCGCACCTGCCCATAGTAACACTATAGTAAACAATTGGCTGATAAAACCCGAACTAGTACCCGAGAAAATACTGTTCTTTGCCGATTTGTAACCTGTCTTCAGCAAACCTATAAACCTAGTTTCGGTCTTAATATTAGCAAAACTCTCCAGTCCAAACCGCTTGATGGTTCCTATAGAATTAAGAGACTCCACCAACTGACTTTCTAGCTCTGCCGATTTCTCCATTATATCACGTTCTACCAGTTTGTTTAGCTTGTTTATTATAAAATAAACACAAGTAAACAGAGGAATTACCAGTAACATAATCATGGCTAGTTTCCAATAATAACTAAACATAATAGCAAAAGAAAACAATAGAATAAGTACATTGACAGTAAGGTTAAGCGACACTCCGTTTATGAAATTACGTATCTTAACTGCATCGTTTATTCTCGATATTATCTCGCCTACACGCATAGTGTCAAAGAAGGTTTGTGGTAGTTTTAGTAAGTGTTTATAGTAACCAAGTATTAGTCTGGCATCTATCTGTTGCCCCGATTTGACAAGAAAAACATCTTTAAAAACCCCTATAGCAGTCTGAAACAGAAGAAGAATTATCATGATGATACTAAGTAGTTTCAACAACCTAAGGTCTCCACCGACTAGTACATAATCGGTTATTTTCTGTACATATATCGAAGTAGAAAAACCTAGTAGAGTATAAACCACCGCACCTATCAAAGCTTGTACTAGTACATATTTGTGAGGTTTTAGCAAGAACCAAAACCTTTTGCTAACCGATACCTTTTCGTTACGTTTTACAAATATTTTTTCGTCGGGCAGTAATATTACAAGTACATTAGTCCACTGCTTCAGAAACTCCTCTTTGGTTATTTTCTGCATTTTACCATCGCCTGGATCCATTACTTTTACATAGTCTTTGCCTACTTCATATATCACCATATAGTGATGCAACACCTCTTTTACCACCATATGAGCTATGGCAGGTTTGGGTATTTTACTAAGGCTATCCCAGTCTCCTTTTACTCCCTTTACCTCAAAGCCTAGTTTTTCGGCTGCTTTTACTAGCCCCAATACATTAGTTCCTTTTTTGTCGGTTCCTGCATATTGTCTTATTTTGGATATTGGTAATTCTAAGTTATAATGAGCCGAAACAGAAGCCAAGCAAGCCGCTCCACAATCGGTAATATCGTGTTGTTTAATAGTTGTTTTTGCCATTTTATTTGTTATTAGGATTTAACCAATCGTCCATTTTGTCATAAAGTAATTCGTAGAGACTTCGCCTAGTAAGCGGAAAGCGAGCATTTAGAGTCATTCCTTTTATTAGTTTTCCTTCAAAACCATTTTTTAGAAGCATAAACTCCTGATTTATCTGGCATCTTACTTTAAACACAGGTTTGCTATCTATCATCTGTACATCGTCCGATATTTCGGTTATACTACCAGTAGCAAGTCCCCATTGGTTATAATTAAAGGCATCTATCTGAAAATTACATGTATCTTCTAGTTTTAGCAAGCCTATATCCAGAGGAGAGACATAGCATTCTACTATCAATTTGCTCGAAGGAGATATCTCGCCCAAGGAGACACCTGCTTGTATATAACTACCTATTTGCAGACCTTTAATATTAGACAAAACCCCGTCACTAGTAGCTATAAGGCTATAGTTTTTGTTGTTTTCTTCTAATTGGTTTTTGCTACTTAATAGGTCTCGGTGCTTGTTTTCCAATTCGCTTATAGATATCTGCCAATTGTTTTGTTGCTGCTTCAAATAACTAGACAGGTTGTTTTGAGCCTGCTCATAATCGAAGAGACTATTTTCTAGCTCGACCCTAGCTATTACGTGACTCTCATATAGTTTTTGCTGTCTGCTATAGTCTGTGGTTTTCTTCTGTAAAATATCGTTATAGCCTTTTAACTCCTGAGAATACCTATTATATTCTTTTTTGTATTTGAGACTTCTTAAACGATAACTGTTAGCTTGCAGGGGGGGGGTATTTAAAAACTGTAAGTCTTTTAGTTGATTTTCAATATTTTTAAGCTGAAAACCTATAAAATCATCTTTTTCTTTAAGCTCTTTACTCTCCAATACCAAAAGTATATCACCTATACTTACTTTCTGATTATTCTTTAGGTTTATGGTTTTTACTTTACCCGAATACAACATTTCTAAGCTAGTTCGTTCTTTGTCGCTACGCAATATACCTGCACTCGAAGTATAGATGGTTATATAGACAAAAGGTAAACTTACCAAGCCAGACATGAGTAATATCAGTACACTTAGGTATATTATTCGGCTCTTTTTACTATGAGAAAACTCATGTACCTGTATAGTGTTTTCTACTATCTCTTTAGGAAATATTTTCATAATTAATTTTTATAACAAAAACTAAATTAGTGAAAATTAAATTGTTAACAATAAATTGTTGTATTTATTTTATAATAAAGAACAACCTTCCTATAAACAAGTTGTCTCTACAGTAATTATTTACATGTTGTCTTACATGGTTTTGGGTTTTAGGTTCGACCATTATTCGAGTGGGTTTTCTGTTTTGATGTGTTTTCGAATAAAGGAAGAGTCATTTTGTTGTGTGACTCTAAAAATAAATTAACTATGTCTCTTAAAAAAACAAAATTTCATTAGTAGGTAGATGTCTTTATAAAATACTCGTAGTATTTCAGTGCTTCAAATCGTAAGAAAACTGATTGCTTGAGGAGGAACGACGAGTTTCAGTTTTTAGATTTTAAGTGCTAGAAATACAGACTATTTTATAGTAGACTAGATTTTTTTCTTAGTTTTTTTATCAATGAAAAAAAGTAAAAGAAGGAGGTCATTACTTGTAAGAATGCAACATGATTAGAAAAAAACAACATGCTGCTCTCTCAAAACTCAGTAGAACCTTCTATTTCAAGTGTTTTTATATTTGTAAATGTGTAGTATTACCTCTGTTTATAGGGATTGCTTCGTCACTTGTAATTATCTGTAGGGATTGCTTAGTGCCTCGCAATGATAGGGGTGAGTCACTAACTAATGACGTATAGTGATTAGTTAGTGCCTCGCTGGTGACGTATGATGTACCTATCAAAAAGTAAAGCACCTACTTTGACATGTACTGTATGAAACCATTCCTATAAAGACTCAAAAATGGCAATTAGAATATTTTGTGAATTGCTCTATTGAGTTTAATATATCTAAATTTAACGATTTATTAAACATAGCTTAACGCTTATATTGTAATAGTTTTATGCTTAATATCAGTATCTAACAAAAATATTTATTCTCATATAATATCACAAAATACTTCAATAAAACATTGTATTTACTGTAGTCTTTGCTTAGTTTTGTCTCAAAAAAACACCTTTAAAAGACAATCTCATGAGCAACAAAAGAGCCAAATCGGCATTAATTTCGGTATTTCACAAGGATGGTTTAGAGCCAATAGTAAGAAAACTAGAAGAGTTAGGAATAACTATCTATAGTACAGGAGGAACAGAGAAATTTATAAAAGATATGGGCTGCGATGTTGTAGCAGTAGAGGATATTACTCAGTATCCTTCAATACTGGGAGGTAGGGTTAAGACTTTACATCCTTCTGTTTTTGGAGGTATATTAGGAAGAAGAGACAATGAAAGTGACAACGCTCAAATGGAAAAATACAAAATTCCTGAGATAGATATAGTTATAGTTGACTTGTATCCTTTCGAAAAAACTGTTTCAGAAGGTTCGTCACATCAAGATATAATAGAAAAAATAGACATAGGAGGTATTTCGCTTATAAGAGCAGCCGCTAAGAACTATAAAGATGTGATATGTGTATCTAATATGAATCAATACGGTGATTTTCTGGAATTGCTTAACAATAATGAAGGAAATACTAGTTTAGAAGATAGGTTGAAGTTTTCGGCTTTAGCTTTTTCTGTTTCTAGTCATTACGACACTGGTATTTATAATTATTTGAACCAAGACAATGATGTTTTGAGAGTTTCATTTGATCAATCTAAAACATTGAGATATGGAGAAAACCCTCACCAGAAAGGTTTCTTTTTTGGAGATTTGGATAAATTATTTGACAAACTACATGGTAAGGAGCTTTCTTATAACAATTTGTTAGACGTAGATGCAGCGGTTAACTTAATAGGAGAGTTTAAAGGTGAGAATCCTACGTTTGCTGTTTTGAAACACAATAATGCTTGTGGTTTTTCGCAGAGAGAAAACATATACGATGCTTATATGTCGGCATTGGCAGGAGACCCTACTTCGGCATTTGGAGGGGTTTTAATATCTAATACCGAAATAGACTTAGCAACGGCAGAGGAAATAAACAAGCTTTTTTGTGAAGTTGTAATAGCACCTAGTTATAATAGTGAAGGTTTGGAAGTTTTGAAGAAAAAGAAAAACAGAATGATATTGGTTCAGAAACCAGTAGATTTTCCTACCAAACAATACCGAACTGCTCTTAATGGAGTTTTGGTACAGGACAAAAACAACAAAACAGACCAAAGAGAAGACCTTAAGCTAGTTACAGAATTGAAGCCAAATAATGATCAAATAGATGATTTGTTATTTGCATCTAAGATATGTAAGCATACTAAGTCAAATACTATAATATTGGTAAAGAACAAAACATTGTTAGCTGGTGGCACAGGGCAGACTTCTAGGGTTGATGCATTGAACCAAGCTATAGCCAAGGCAAAACATTTTGACTTTGATTTGAAAGGTTCTGTAATGGCTAGTGATGCTTTTTTCCCGTTTCCTGACTGTGTAGAGATAGCAGGTAATGCAGGGATTACATCGGTAATACAACCTGGAGGATCTATAAAAGACAATTTATCTATTGATTACTGCGATAAAAACGATATTTCCATGGTATTTACGGGTACTCGTCATTTTAAACACTAATAAAGCTTTGATTTAAAAATTAATTAGTTAAATTTGTTAGGTTACAAATTATAATTAAAAAAATTAAATATATATATATGGGTTTTTTCGACTTCATGACAGAGGATATAGCTATAGATTTGGGTACGGCTAATACCTTAATAATTCACAAGGGTAAAATAGTTATAGATAATCCTTCTATAGTTGCCAGAGACAGACGTACTGGTAAGATAATAGCGATAGGGCATGAGGCTAACAAAATGCAAGGAAAGACTCATGAAAACATAAAAACTATAAGACCATTGAAAGATGGAGTAATAGCCGATTTTCAGGCTTCGGAAGAAATGATAAAGCAGTTTATCAAGAGTATCCCTGCCATAAAAAAGAGATTGTTTCCGCCTAGTTTACGTATGGTAATATGTATTCCTTCGGGGATTACTGAGGTAGAAAAAAGAGCTGTAAAAGACTCTGCTATGCATATGAATGCTAAGGAAATATACCTTATTTATGAACCAATGGCAGCCGCTATAGGTGTTGGGATAGACATAATGGAGCCTAAAGGTAATATGATAATTGATATAGGAGGTGGTACTACTGAGATAGCTGTTATAGCACTTGGAGGTATTGTTTGCGACAAATCGGTAAAAGTGGCTGGTGATGTTTTCACTAGCGATATAGCTTATTATATGCGTACACAACACAACTTATATATAGGAGAAAGATCGGCAGAAAGAATAAAAATACAGATAGGTGCAGCAACCGAAGATATTGAAGACGCTCCCGAAGATATGTTAGTACAAGGTAGAGACTTACTGAGTGGTAAACCTAAACAGGTAAAAATATCGTATAGAGAGATAGCTAAAGCTCTGGACAAATCGATAGTAAGGATAGAAGATGCGGTTATGGAAACTCTATCGCAAACTCCTCCCGAATTATCGGCAGATATTTACAACACTGGTATATACTTAGCAGGTGGTGGTTCTATGTTGAGAGGGCTTGACAGCAGGCTTTCACGTAAGACTGACTTACCTGTTTACGTCGCAGAAGACCCGCTAATAGCTGTTGTTAAAGGTACTGGAGCTGCCCTGAACAAAATAGAGAAGTATAAAAATGTATTAATGAAATAATAAATTATGTTTCAGATTATATCTTTGATACAGAAGTATAAAGTCTTTTTAATTTTTATATTTCTAGAGTTATTGTCGTTTATACTTATAGTTAACACTAACAGATATCACAGTAATTATTTCTCCTCCGTTTTCGGGGGAGTTTCTGGTTATTTTAATTATAAAAGTAATAATATTTCTGATTATTTTAAACTTCAATCTATTAATGAAAAACTAATAGAAGAAAACGTTAGTTTAAAAAAAATAATAAACAAAAATAATTCTTTTAGTAATAATTATAAAACCAAAATAACAGACACTATATATCGTCAGAAATACGAATATATATCGGCTAATATTGTTAGTAATAATTATTCATACCAAAGAAATTACCTTATTTTGAACAAAGGTAGTAACGAAGGTATAAAACCCGATATGGCTGTAGTGTCTTATAACGGGATAATAGGTATAGTTACATCTGTAAACAACAACTACAGTAGAGTGATGTCTTTGCTACATGTTGATTCTAAATTTAATGCAAAAATAAAGAATAACGACTATTTTGGAACATTGGTTTGGAACGGTAAAAGCCACCTAAAAGCACAACTAATAGACATACCTAGGCAAGCAGTATTAAAGCAAGGTGATACTATAGTTAGTGGTAATCATTCTGCTATTTTCCCTAAAGGAATACCTATAGGTACGGTTGACAGGTTTGATAAGAAAAATGACCGATTTCAAGATATAAACATAAGCTTGTTTAACGATATGAGTTCGATAAACAACGTATATATAGTTATTAGTTACGACAAACAAGAAATAGAAAGTTTAGAAAGCATTTCCAAATGAATATTAAAAATATAAGACTACTTTTATTGAGTATTTCTCTGATATTATTGCAAGTAACTTTGTTCAATAATATAAACTTGTCCAATAAGATAAACCCTATGGTTTATACTATTTTATTATTTATATATCCTTTGAAGGAAAAAAAAGAGAATGCTCTTATATATTTCTTCACTATAGGTATTATTATAGATATTTTTATGAATACAGGAGGTATTCATGCTTTTTCACTACTTACAATTGCATATTCTAGAGTGTTTTTTATTCGTTTTATATTGAAAAAAAGAGACTTAGATTTTCTTTTGTTCGATATAAAAAAAGAGCCTGCAACAAGAGTTATAGTATATATCTTTTTAATGATATTTTCACATCATCACTTAGTGTTTTTGTTAGAATATTTTAGCCTCAAAAATTATTCTTCGATTATTAGCCAAACTTTTTTGACTACTATTTTATCGGCTATTATAGTTATACCATCTATTTATTTTTTCAGTAGAAACCGATTATGAACAAACAATTTCCTCTTTATATATCGGTATTTATAATTTCTGTATTGTTTATCGTTAAGCTATTTGTAATACAAGTATTACACAACGATGAAAAATCATTAATAGTCGGTGATGCTTCTGTTAGCGAACAATACACTTACCCCGAAAGAGGTTATATTTTGGACAGGAATAACCAAATATTAGTTACCAATCAGCTTTCTTATGACCTAATGGTTATACCAATAGAAACTACTATTATAGATACTTTAGAAATATGTGCTTTACTCAAAATAGATAAAGAATATTTCAAAAAAAGGATATATAAATCGGTAAAATACTCCAGACGCTTACCTTCGGTATTATTAGAGAATATATCTAAAGTAGACTATGCTTATCTGCAAGAAAAACTTCATAAATACAAAGGTTTTTATATGCAAAAAAGATCTATCCGTAAATATCCTAAACCTTCAGCCGCTAATATACTAGGATATATAGGTGAGGTAAGTGGTTCGGAAATAAGAAAAAACAAATATTATCACCAAGGAGAATTAATAGGTATACAAGGAGTAGAAAAGCAATATGAAATAGATTTAAGAGGTTTTAAAGGAGTCAAATACCTCAAAAAAAACATACATAACAAGATAATAGGTTCTTTCAAAGAAGGAAAATACGACAAAGAACCAATACACGGAAAGGATATAACCTTGACCATAGACGCCGTATTGCAACAATACGGAGAAAAATTGATGGTAAACAAACGAGGAGGAATAGTCGCTATAGACCCTAGTAACGGGGAAGTATTAGCACTTATAACCGCTCCTTCTTATGACCCTAACGATATGGTAGGGCGTAAAAGATCGGGAAATTCGGTAAGGTTGTTTGGAGACAAATTTAACAAGCCGATGTTTGATAGGTCGCTACAAGCACAATATGCTCCTGGGTCTACTTTCAAAATGATAAACGCACTAATAGGTGTACAAGAAAATGTGATAAACATAAAAACTACATTTGACTGTAGAGGTGGTTATGCTTATGGTAACAAAAAGCAATATTATATGAAATGTCACTGTGGTATTTATGGTAAAGTCAATTTCAAAAATGCTATATCCAAATCGTGTAACACTTATTTTGCTAACACTTACAAGCGTATAATAGAAAAATACACCGACCATTCTGTAGGTTTGGATATATGGGCTGACCATGTAAAGACTTTTGGTTTGGGTGCATACCTAGGCTACGACTTACCTGTAGGACAAAAAGGACATGTACCAGTGTCAGAATACTACGATAATTCTTACCGAAGATGGAGAGCCGAAACTACTATTTCTAATGCTATAGGACAAGGAGAATTACTTACCACACCTATACAATTGGCAAATATGGCAGTTACAATAGCCAATAGAGGTCACTATTATACTCCTCATTTCATCAAAAAAATAAACGATTCTATTCCTTTAATATATAATACAAAACACGATTCTTCTATCAACAAGGACTATTTTGAACCCGTAGTAGAAGCAATGCACGATGTATTCAAACACGGAACTGGTAGATATTCGCAAATAGAAGGAATAGAAATATGCGGAAAGACAGGTACTGTACAAAACAAAGTCAGAATAAACGGCAGAGTAGTAGAACTTGACGACCACTCTATACTTATAGCCTTTGCTCCCAAAGACAATCCTAAAATAGCAATAGCTGTTTATATAGAAAATGGAGGCTACGGATCGGCTATAGCAGCACCTATAGCTAGTCTGATGATAGAGAAATTTTTGACCGATGGCATTAACAAATATACCGAAGACAGGATGATTAACACTAGCCTCACTCCTATTTATAATAGACTTTTAGAAAATACTAAAGATGAAAATTAACAAAGGAAATATATTCAAAAATATAGACTGGCTAACTGTTTTGTTATATGCCATTATGGTTGCTTTTGGCTGGATGAATATATACGCTGCATCGATAGGTGATAACGATTTTAGTGTTTTGAGTCTGCAGTCTAGCCAAGGAAAACAAATGCTTTGGATAGGCTTTAGCATTGTTCTTATTATTTTTATATTTATACTTAATTCCAAATTTTACGAAGATTTCTCTGTTATATTTTATATGATTAGCATATTATCACTTGTAAGTCTGTTTATATTTGGTAAAGAAATAAATGGAGCTAGATCTTGGTTTAGCTTAGGTTCATCAACTTTGCAACCCTCCGAATTTGCTAAGTTTGCTACTGCATTAGCATTAGCTAAGCTTATGAGTGACAAGCTATATGACCTTTCCGTTTTCAAAAATATAGTAAAAACATTTGCTTTAATATCTATACCTGTTTTACTTATAACACTACAGCCTGACCCTGGTTCAGCCTTGGTTTATTTATCACTTGTGTTTGTACTTTATCGTGAAGGACTTTCTGTTACATATCTTTTTATAGGATTTTTGGCTATAGTACTGTTTATACTTACTCTGCTTTTAGGGTCTACATATGTAACCTTAATATCATATACTATTATGACTCTTTGGTTTTTATACATAAGGTATTACAAAGGGAAATCGTTAAAATTCGAATGGTTAAAAATAAGTTCTACCTATGTGATAGTTATACTATATATATTTAGTACTAGTTATATTTACAATAATGTTTTCAAACAACGACATAGAGATAGGTTTAGCTTAATACTTGGAATGAAAGAAGACAATATGGGTATAGGTTATAACACCAATCAGTCTATACTAACTATACGATCGGGCGGTTTGAGTGGTAAAGGTTTCCTAAAAGGAGATAGAACTCAAGGTAATTTTGTCCCAGAACAAGGAACCGATTATATATTTAGTACTATAGGAGAAGAATGGGGTTTTATAGGAACTAGTCTGGTTGTCATTTGTTATATGATTTTTATACTTCGGATTGTTTACCTTGCCGAAGACCAAAAGAGTAAGTTTAGTCGAATATACGGCTATAGTGTTGCTTCTATCTTTTTCTTCCATTTCACTATCAATATAGGTATGGTAATAGGTCTGATGCCAACTATTGGTATACCTTTACCTTTTTTTAGCTACGGAGGATCATCTCTTTGGGGTTTTACTATACTTCTTTTTATATTCCTTAAATTAGATGCTAATAAGAAAAATGAATGGTAGATGTTAATTATTTTAGTTTATTTTAGATTATAATTATACTTTCGTATCTAATTATACAATAAACCAACTAATGAAAAACCAACTATTCATAATACTAAGCATATTCCTTAGCTTAGCATCTTATTCTCAAGCCCTTTTCGAAAAAGGACACTATATAGACAACAACAATACAAAAACAAATTGTCTTATAAAAAACCATGATTGGAAAAATAACCCTTCGAGTATTAAGTATAAACTAACTAAAAACGGAAAAACAGAAAAACTTAATATAGTAGATTTAAAAGAATTTGAAATATACAACCAGTCCAAATATATTCGTGTTAATATAAATATGGATAGGTCTAGTGATAATATATCGAGGTTAAGTACTACTAGAAGACCTATTTTCAATAAAGAAAAGTTATTCCTGAAAGTATTAATAGAGTCTGAAGCTAGCTTATATTCATATGAAGACGGTAACTTAAAAAGATTTTTTTTTAGCAACAACAATTCTGATATAGAGCAGTTGATATTTAAGAAATATATTGTTCCTAGTACTAATAAAATTGGAAGCAACAATAGGTACAAGCAACAATTACTTAGCTTTAAAAATTGTAAAAATATAAACACTAAAGATATAGAAAGACTTTCTTACAATACTAAAAGCTTGCATAATTTCTTTGTTAAATATAATAATTGCAATAACAAAAATGATATAACCGAAAAGTATTCTGTAAAAAAAGGCACATTTAATTTCAATTTAAAAATAGGTGCTAATAAATATGATTTAAAACTATTTCATTATACAGCTTCTAAATGGAGGAATAAAAGCCTACCTAGTCAATACAGCTCCAAAATAGGTTTCGAATTAGAATATATTTTTCCCCATGACAAAAACAAATGGGCCGCTTTTATAGAACCTACTTACAATAGTTATAATACAAAAACAGAAATAGACCTTATACATTATATAGAACAAATAACAATAAACTACAAATCTATAGAAATACCTGTAGGTCTAAGATACTATTTACATTTGAATGAAAGTAATAAATTTTTCACTAATGCTGCTTTGGTTTTGAGTCATACTGCTATTTCTAATATAAATTATTCTTCTGGGCTTAAAATTGAAGCTGATTCTAATTTAACTTATGCGTTAGGTATAGGTTATAAAAACAATGACAAATTGAGTATAGAGTTTAGATATTACAAAAAAAGAAACTTTTTAAATAATTATTCACTTTGGCTATCTACTTTCGACCAACTATTAATAGTACTAGGTTACACTCTATTCTAAAACCTACACATTCCCTTCCCATTCTCTATAAAACTCATCCAGATACACCTTCATAAATTCATGTCGGTGTTCTGCCATCTCTTTACCTGTTTTGGTATTCATTCTGTCTTTTAGCAAAAACAATTTTTCATAAAAATGATTGACACTAGGTGCATCACTATTTTTATATTCTTGCTTTGTCATATTAAGATTAGGCTCTATTTCAGGGTTATATATTTCCCTGTTTTTATAGCCTCCGTAGTTAAAAGTCCTAGCAATACCTATAGCCCCTATAGCGTCGAGTCTATCAGCATCTTGAATTATGTCTAACTCTGGTGATCTGAACTTCTGAGTTTCTTTACCTCCTTTGAACGATATATTTGCAATAATATTTACTATATGCTTTATATCCTTACTATCTACTTCCAACGATTCCAAAAATTCTTTAGCCTTTAACGGACCTATTTCTTCATCTCCATCATTAAACTTAGAATCGGCTATATCGTGCAATAATGCTCCTAACTGAACTATAAAATTGTCTGCATTTTCCTTTACAGATATTTTCTTAGAAAGGTTCCAAACCCTGTATATATGCCACCAATCATGCCCCCCTTCAGCTCCTTTTAACACTTGCTTTACGTAAGTTATGGTTCTATCTATTATTATGTTTTTTTTCATTTTTTTTTATTATGAGTTTTTAGTTATGAACACCAAATTAACAACAACAACAATAATTTATTATTATTATTGTAGTTATTACGAATTAGAAAGTCCCAATTCCTTAGCCTTCTTAAACATCCACTGCTTAGCTGCTTCTTCTTCGTTAGGTATTTTCCCTTCCAAAATAGCTTCTTTTATACTTTCTTTTATCTGTCCTACTTCCTTACAAGGCTTTATTGAGAAAGTCTCCATTATAAACTCTCCACTAACAGGAGGTTGAAAATCGCGAACTCTATCTCTGGCTTCTACCTCTATTATTTTATCTCTTACAGTTTTGAAATTATTGTGATATCTTTTGAATTTTACTTTGTTTTTGGTAGTTATATCAGCTTCACAAAGCGTCATAAGACTATCAACATCCTCTCCTGCATCAAAAACTAACCTTCTTACTGCCGAATCGGTTACATTAGTAGCCAATACTATAGGTCTAGAGCTAAGCATTACTATTTTTTGTACAAATTTCATCTTATTATTAAGAGGCATTTTCAACCTTTTAAACAATTTATAGACCATTTTGGCTCCTACAAACTCGTGAGAATGAAAAGTCCAACCATGTTTAGGATGAAACGATTTGGTAGGTGCTTTACCTATATCGTGCAACAAAGCTGACCAACGTAACCATAAGTCGTCGGTATTTCTACATATATTATCTACAACTTCCAAAGAGTGATAAAAATTATCTTTATGTAATTGACCTTGCTCTTCCTCAACTCCTTTCAAATCGGTAAGTTCGGGTAATATTTGCTTCAATAATTTAGTTTCTTCTAACAATTTGAAACCAACAGAAGGCTTTTTAGATAATAATATCTTATTTATTTCATCTACTATTCTCTCTCTGGTTATTATTTCTAATCTTTTATTATTTTTGGTAATAGACTCCAAAGATTCTTTAGATATTTCAAAATTTAACTGACTAGCAAACCTTATAGCCCTCATCATACGCAAAGGGTCGTCAGAATAAGTGATATCAGGATCTAGAGGAGTTTTTATTATCTTTTTTTCAAGGTCGTCAATACCTCCAAACGGATCTAATAAAGTTCCATAATCGTCTTTATTAAGGCTAAAAGCCAATGCGTTTATAGTAAAATCTCTACGGTTTTGGTCGTCTTGTAAACTACCCTTACTCACATTTGGGTTTCTACTTTCTCTGTCATAAGACTCCTTTCTAGCTCCTACAAACTCTATATCTAAGCCATTGAATCGCAACATAGCAGTACCATAAGTTTTAAAAACTTGTACTTTTGTCTTTTTAGGTAATATTTCAGCAACTTTCTGAGCTAGTTCTATACCATCTCCTACGGTTACTATATCTATGTCTTTACGTTCTTTTTTGTTCAAAAAATAATCTCTAGCAAAACCACCTATCACATACGATTTAACTCCTAATACTTCGCTGGCTTTCTGTATATATTCAAATATATCATTGTCTAAAGCATCTATATATATCTTCTTTTCTGTCATAATCTATATTATCGCTAAGCTCTAATTATCTCTATTTGGTTATCGTCCGAAACTTTCAAAATAGTAGAAACTTGTAGGTTTTGTTTTTCCAAAGGCAAATTTACTATATAATCCACATTACACAAAATCCCTTCATTCATTTTTTTGATAGAATGCACATATTCTTGTCCACTGATATTTGCCGAGGTCGATACCAAAGGACAATCTAACTTTTCTATGAGTTTTATACAGAAACTATTCTTTACAACTCTTATAGCTATAGTATTATCTTCTGCTATTAAGTTTTTAGCTATATTTTTAGGGTTTTTATAAATAATAGTTGTCGGTTTTATGGCTTTTTCTATTATTTCAAAAACTGATAAAGGTATATCATCTATATATTTACTTAACATTACTACCGAACTAACAAGTAATATCATGCTTTTAGACGATTCCCTCTGCTTTATAGCATATATTTTATCTACAGCAGCCATATCGTCAGCTCTACAGCCTAAGCCCAATATCGTATCGGTCGGGTACAACAAAACTCCTCCTGCATTAAGTGCTACTACACTTTTATTTATTTCTTCCTCCATCATACTATTACTTAACACTATCTTTTTCTTTTTTAGGGAATAATTTTCTTAAAAATTCGTTCCAATTATTAAAATTAACCTGATACGAAAGCCCTATACCTCTAGTATATCCTTCTTCTTCTAAAGTATAATATATCTGATTGGGTCTGTTAAAAATATTAGTTCTAAAGTTTCCTTCTTTGTTTATTTTATATTCCAAATTAACCTCTCCTAGCAAAGAAGACTGAGTCGAACTTCCTACAGGAACTCCCACCCTACCATTTATTATCATTCTGTCGTTTATCTCTGTTGCCAAAGAAAAATCGAACTGACTTCCTGTACTTTCGGTATCAGTTAGCGAAGTATCTTCTGCCGTATAATTAAACCCTACTCTTAGTTTCGAATTATAACTATTTAACATGTTTTCCATAAATGTAGTCGCTATATCACTAGTAGTACCCGACAAAACGGTACTTCCTGCATTTGTATTTTGATCACCTACAAAGATACCTGCTATTATTAACGAGGCAAACTGTTTCATCTTAAACGTCTGATCCTCGTTTAGCTTAAAGTCTAATTCCGAAGAAAATGAAGAATTTAAGTTCGGCAGTTTTATATCCAATTCTTTAACCGAATTAAACAAAGGACCCGAAAAGGTTGATGACAAATGAACATCTACCAATCTATTGCTGATATAATTGTCCAATACAGGTTTAGGGTTAGCTTTTATCTTATGTATGGCTTCTATATCTATATTGGCATCGGTAGGGGCTCCGTCCCAAGTAACCCTCCCTCCTTCTACTATTTCAAAAGGTTTTACTATTAATTTTCTGTATTTAAACACATATTCTCCTTTGGTAACCCTAAAAGATCCTAGCATATTTATATCACCATCACGAGACACATCTACTTGTATTCTACCTATACCACTACCTTTTATATAAGATCCAGAAACATTGTCTATTATTATCTTACCCACTGCTCCTTCGTTTATATCTATATCGAAATTAAGGTATAAACCTCTTTTGTTTATTGCTACTCTATCTTTTTTTACTTCTTTTTTGGTTTTAAATTTTATTAACGAATTCCTAGACAATCCAGAGCTATTATCCAAAGGTAAAGTAAGGGTAGTCCCTGCAAGAGTCTCACCATCTACATATATATCTAAACTTTTAGAATTACCTTTTATACTTGCAGAACCTTTAAAATAACCCTGCCCGTAATACATATTATTGTCAGACTCGGTAGTGTTAAGGGCCAATAATCGTTCCGATTCTATGTCTATATTCAAATACCAATCCGAAAATCTACTATGAGAAATATATCCACTTAATATTCCTTTAGTTTTTGTTTTTTCTTCTATTATTTCGTTGTCAAAATAAAAATCATGCTCGTCTAATATAACATGAGTATTTTGCTCAAACAGATAATTAACATTAAGATAAGGAACCGAAAGACTAGTGTTTTTTAAGTCTAAATACCCCTCTATATTAGGATTAACTATATCTCCAAAAACTCGTAACTCTCCCGAAGCCGAACCTTTTATTTCACTTAACACATTACCTCCCAAAGGACTATAACCATCTAATTTTAATCCCAATATATTAAAATCCAAATCTATTTTGGGAATCTCTTCATTAATATCTATTATCCCTTTTCCTTTGAGTAAATTCCTGCTCTTATCATTAATATCTACCTTTAACCAATACAAATTATTTACATTTTTATTAGGCTCAAAACTAATTTTGAAGTCTCCTTGATGCTCATTATTTATTTTTAACTTATCTATAGCAACACTACCTCTTATAGCTCCTTTATTATTTATTTTATAATATTTGACCAAACCATTAATTTCTCCTTTTAGTTTGAAATTATCTTTTGTAGACACTATATCTTCAAGCTTTACCTTATTCAATTCTAAGTTCAATACATTGCTTTCGCCCTTAATATCTCCATATATTTTGATAGACTCATCTCCTAAACTCAAAACAATATCATCTATATAATATTGTTTATTAAGTAGATCTGCCTTTATTTTATTAGCTTTATTTCCTTGCTCGTTAAGATACCATTTTTTGTTTTTTACATTTAATAGAGTTTTCATAAAACCTAAAACCCAATTATTATCTTCATCAAAAGTCAAATAATAATCTAAATCGAAACTATCTCTTTTTTCAGCTCCATAAAAATAGGTCTTAGTAAAAAGAGTATCATTTTTCTTGATACTCATAAGGTTAAATTCTGAAACATCATATTTGTCTGACTTCACATTATCTACATAAACGTGAACATTAAACAGCGGATTATCATTATCTATTTGAAACGAAATATCTCTTATTTCTATGTCTTTATAAACAAAATAAGGTGATTTAAGGTACAATTCTAGGTCATCAGCATTAGAAGTAACCTTACCTCTAAGCGATGTGTTTGCACCTACCTTAACCTCAGGGTATATTGCTGATATAAACTTACTGTGTATCTTAAAGTTATACCTAAAATATTTATTGCTATAAAGATCGTTGTTTTTATGGTTTTTATAAAGATTCCCAAACGAATTCTTAACCATACTAGTCAAGTCTTTATACAAGAATCTACCTCTTATACTACCGTTAATTATATCTTTTGAATTTATTTCCAAAGTCTTAATGCTATCTTTTATAGAAGAAAAAACAGAAAAATTCTTAAAATAAAAAACATCATTACTGTTTTTGTAAGTTGTATTTTTGAAATTTATAGACCCAACAATATCATCTATATTATTACCTTGAGCATCTATACTTACAAAACCTTTTATGTCTGAATTTATATCTTTTTTAGAAATATTAAGAGCATATAAATTCATTTTTTCTATATCCGATTCGAACTTATAAACATATCTATTAGAAGACAAATCCGCTATTCCTTTAAAATTCATTTTAAAGTTCTCATCATCAATTATTAGTTCTCCGTTAAATTGCTCGTTTTCTAAAAAACCGTTAACCAGTCCATTTGTATAGTTATAACCATTGAGGTACAAACTATAAATTTCTCCTTCTAGTTTAGCTTTTATATTAGCTTTAGAAATCCCTTTACCTTCTATATACCCTTTAAAATTAACTTCCCCTATATTGTTTTTATCAAATAAATAACCAATATTGAAGCTATCTAAACCTATATTACCTATATAATTAATACTATCCAAATCAGAAAAATTATTCAATATAATATCGCTTTTCATCCTACCTATATCACTACTAAAGTCTATCTTTAAGTTTATTTTATCTTTAAACAAATCGACAACACCTATAGAATAAAACGAACCTATTTTATCAAATTTACCTTTTATTTTGTTGGATATATTAACAGGCAACACATTATCAAGAGTTTTTATGTCTCCTAACAATTTATTTACAGTTATATTCATTGCAAAATCTTTTTTATTGCTAAAAATGTTTTTCGCATATATATCACCATAAAATTCATTTACTTTATTCGATTTGACCTCTATATCTTTCAGCAGAAAACTATTCAAAACCCCAGACAGTTTCAAATTAGCAAAATAAACTCCTTTTTTAGGCATCTTATTGTAAAATTTATACAAATCGTCTCCTGAAAGTTTACTTTGCTTTAAGTCTAAATCTAGTTTTACTTTATTATAAAAATCAAAGAAATCACCAGGCTTATAGTTCATATAAACATCGCACAAAACATTAGATTTAATAGTACTTATATAAGTATCTATAAATTTCATTTGAGTAGGAGAATAATAAAACTTGGTACTCATATTAGAATAATAAAACCCGAAATTATCACTAAAATCAGAATTCAATACAGTACAATAAAATTCAGGACCGTCTAATAACAGATCCTCTACCTCAAAATTTATATTTTCATAAGAAACTATATTTTCACCCGATTTATTATAGTCTATCAGTAAGTATTTAGAATCGTAAAACTCTAAATCTTTAATTTTAAAAACAAACGGTTTCTTTTTCTTTTTAGTTTTAAATTGCCTTATGAATTTAGTTATATTATAAGATTTTTCTTTTTTATATTTCCTCATATAAAACTCGACTCCGTGCATTTCTACAGAATTAAATTCTAACTTACTATTTTTGATATTATAAATACTTATCAAATCGGCTTTTAGTTTAGGAACATATATCATAGTATCGCCTTTATGGTCTCTTAAAAGAACGTCATAAAGCAGTGCTGAACCAAAAAAAGAGAAGTCTAGTCTTTTAATTTTGATATCCACATCATAAGTTTCCTTTAGTAAATAAGTAGCCCTATTAGCCAAATCACTCTGTACCTTACTATTAGAAAGTAATATCCATAATGAAATTGTAATAAAAAATAATAATGCTAAAAAATAGAGCAATACCTTTTTTGTCTTTTTGATAAGTTTTAAATTTGCAGATTAAGATATTACAAATATATCTAAAATATACCACAATGAAAGAAAAAGACATCTATATTCTGGCAATAGAATCTTCTTGCGACGACACTAGTGCTTCTGTAATAAAAAACAGGCAAATACTCTCTAATATAGTAGCTAACCAAGAGGTACACGCTCAATATGGAGGCGTAGTTCCCGAATTAGCCTCCAGAGCTCATCAGCAAAACATAGTACCTGTAGTGCTACAAGCTATAAAGGCTGCCAATATAAGTAAAGAAGACCTTAACGCTATAGCATTCACCAAAGGACCAGGCCTTATGGGATCGTTATTGGTAGGTGCTTCTTTTGCCAAATCATTATCTATGGCCTTGAATATTCCTCTGATAGAAATAAACCATATGCAAGCACATATACTCGCTCATTTTATAGAAGAAGACAATATGGAATCGCCTCCTTTTCCTTTTTTATGCCTTACAATTAGCGGGGGACACACCCAAATAGTAAAGGTAAATGACTATTTTGATATGGAAATATTAGGGCAAACTATAGACGATGCTGTAGGTGAAGCTTTTGACAAATCAGCTAAAATACTTGGGTTACCATACCCAGGAGGTCCTCTTATCGATAAATATGCACAAAAAGGAAATCCTGATGCTTACAAATTCACAAAACCTAGAGTAGGAGACATGGATTTCAGTTTCAGTGGTCTTAAGACTGGTATTCTATATTTTATAAATAAAAATGTAGAAATAGACCCTGATTTCATATCCAAAAACCTTAATGATATATGTGCGTCTATACAAAACACTATAGCAACAATACTTATAGATAAAATGAAAAATGCTGTAAAACACACTAATATAAAACATATAGCTATAGCTGGAGGTGTTTCTGCTAATTCTGAAATAAGAAAAAGACTAATCGAAAACCAATTTGGTTGGAAATGCTATATTCCAGAATTTCAATACACAACCGATAATGCTGCTATGATAGGAATATCTGGATATTATAAATACCTAGAGAATAGCTTTGCCGATAATAATAGCTTAGCAAATCCTAGAATGAAGTTTTAATTTTCATTAAAAGACAGTAATAAAACATCATTTATATACTTTCTCCTAAAAAAAACAAACATTAGTTAATTAAAATAAGCATTTTATCTGTAATTAACTAATGTTTAGCTTCATTACATATCACAGGCAACTATTTACCATATCATTAAACAAATCGGACAGAGAAATACCTTTGGTTTTCACCTGTAAAGGAATAATACTTTCTTCTGTTAGCCCAGGTACTGTATTCATTTCTATAAAATGAGGAATATCGTTAATCAGTATATATTCGGACCTAGAAAGACCTGTCATATTTAGTTTTTGATATATTTTAAGAGCTGTTTGTTCTATATTTTTCTTTTGAATTGGAGTCAGTCTTGCTGGAGTTATTTCATCTGACTGACCTAAGTATTTTGCATCATAATCGAAAAAGTCGTTTTCACTAACCACCTCGGTTATAGGTAGTACTATTGTTTTATTTTTATAGTTTATCACTCCTACGGAAACTTCCATTCCATCAAGAAAAGACTCTATAAGCACTTCCGAATCTTCTTTGAAAGCTTTTTCTATGGCTTTATCAAGATTCTTTATTTCATAAACTTTAGATATTCCAAAACTAGAACCTGCTCTGTTTGGTTTTACGAAACAAGGTAAACCTACAGTTTTTATTATTTCTTCTTTATCAAATTTATCACCTTTGTTTATATAAAATGATTTAGCAACAGAAATACCGTAGTTCTTGGCTATACTTAAACAGTCTCTTTTATTAAAAGTGACTGCCATCTGATAAAAAGGAGCAGAAGTATGTTTTATCCCTAATAATTCCAAATACGCTAATAGTTTCCCATCTTCTCCTGGAGTTCCGTGTATAGCATTAAAAACCAAATCGAAATTTATTTTAGTACCTTTTATTATTACCGAAAAGTCATGTTTGTTTATTAAATATTCTGTTTCATTAACTATAACCACCCATTTTTCTGCCAAAATATGAACCATATAGGGTATATATTTGGTTTTATCTATGTTTTTACATACTACATTTCCGCTTTTTATAGATATTTCTACCTCTGAAGAGTAGCCCCCCATTACTATTGCTATATTTTTCATTTTTTTTCTGAATTATTGTTGCTTTAAATAGAACGATAAAATTACGTTTTTATATCTTTGTACAAAATTTTTTACATGAGATTAATTGCATTTTTAAAAAGTAAAGTATTTCTTAAACAAATAGTGTTTGTAGGAGTACTTAGTTTGGCTATGATTTTGGTCATGTTAAAATGGCTAACATACACTACCAATCATAGTCAGAAAATAGAAGTCCCTAACCTAAGTAAGATGACTTCTAAAGACTATATAAGTAAATTAGAAAATTTGAATTTGAATTATAAAGTAATAGACTCTAGTAATTACAGTCGTAATTTCCCTGCCAAATCGGTTATAAGTCAAAGCCCTAAAGCTGGCAGTTTTGTAAAAGAAAACAGGAAAATATACCTTACGCTTAACCCTAGCATGTACAAAACCATATATATACCTAATGTTCTAGGTAAAACAAAAAGACTAGCTATAGGTCGTTTAGCCAGTAAAGGCATAAATATAGGTCGTTATATATATATTAATGATTTAGGAAAAGATGTAATAAGAGGAGTTGTTTATAAAGGTAAAAGATTAACCCGAGAAGATAAAATTCCGGTGAACTCAACTGTCGATTTGATATTGGGTAATGGAAGAAAAAGAGATATACAATAGTTTTATGATGAACGAAGAAATAGAAGCAGAAGAATTATACGAGCATTTCAAAATAGAGGCTAAACCAGGTCAAGAAGTGTTAAGAGTTGACAAATTTTTAATGAATTTCATTGAAAATACAACCAGAAACAAGATACAACAAGCAGCCAAAGCTGGTAATATATTGGTAAATGAAACGGTTGTCAAAAGCAATTATAAAGTAAAACCATTTGATATAGTTAAAATAGTTTTATCGCATCCGCCACACGAAAACCTGTTAGTAGCCGAAGATTTGCCTATAGATATAGTCTACGAAGACGACGACTTGATGGTTATAAACAAGGCTGCCGGCATGGTAGTTCACCCAGGACATGGTAACTATAGCGGTACTTTGGTCAACGCATTGATACATCATATAGAAAATCTGCCTGAAAACTCTAGCCAACGACCAGGATTGGTTCATAGGATAGATAAAGACACTAGTGGACTGATGGTTATAGCCAAAACAGAGTTTTCTATGGCTCATTTGTCTAAACAATTTTTTGATAAGACTACTAAACGTGTTTATAACGCTATAGTTTGGGGTAACTTAAAAGAAGACGAAGGTTTTGTAGAAGGAAATATAGGTAGAAGTCTTAAAAACAGGTTACAAATGAGTGTTTTCCCTGAAGGAGAATTCGGGAAAACAGCTAAAACTCATTATAAAGTATTAAGCAGATATACTTATGTAAACTTGGTTGAGTGTAGACTAGAAACAGGTCGTACTCACCAGATAAGAGTTCATATGAAGCATATTGGTCACACTTTGTTTAACGACGAGCGTTATGGAGGTAGTATAGTACTTAAAGGAACTACTTTTACCAAATACAAGCAATTTGTAGAAAACTGTTTTAAAGCTATACCAAGACAAGCCTTACACGCCAAAACTTTAGGGTTTATTCACCCTAAAACTAATAAAGAAATGTATTTTGAAAGCGAATTACCAGACGATTTCAAAGATGCTTTAGACAAATGGAATAATTATACTGAATACAATAAAAACTCTTAGTCTTGTTTATAATAAACATAACTTATATAGTTCCCATGGAAAGGGTCAATGAACATCTGGAAAGTCATAGAGAATACTTATCAGAGCAATATAGACTAGGGTACTTTCATGCTTCTGGCAGAAAAGTACCCAGAGATGGAGGAGTTATTTTAGCTTTAGCTTCTAGCAAGCAAGTATTGTTAGAAATAATAGAAAAAGACCCTTTTAGTATTCATAAACTTGCCAAATATGAGATTATAGAGTTTACACCTACTATGGCTAGTGAACAATTAAATTTTTTATTGTAACAAAAAAACAAAAATAATGAAAGAAATATTAAGTATAGATCCAAAGGAAATATCTACAGTAGAGCTTCACTCCTATTTATTGAGTGCTGTTGCTCCTAGACCAATAGCTTTTGCTAGCACTATGGACAAAGATGGCAATCCTAACTTGTCCCCTTTTAGTTTTTTTAATGTTTTTAGTGCCAACCCACCTATACTTATATTTTCTCCTGCCAGAAGGGTCAAGAACAACACAACCAAACATACTTTAGAGAACGCTAAGCAGACCAAAGAAGTTGTAATAAATATAGTTAATTACTCTATAGTTCAGCAAATGTCTTTGGCAAGCACCGAATATCCCAAAGGGGTAAATGAGTTCGAAAAAGCAGGTTTTACTATGTTGAAATCGGATAAAGTAAAACCTTTTAGAGTAAAAGAAAGCCCTGTTCAGTTAGAATGTAAGATAAACGATATAATAGAATTGGGAAATGAAGGTGGAGCTGGTAACCTTATAATATGTGAAGTTTTGAAGCTTCATATAGACAAAAGCATACTAGATGATGACAATAAAATAGATCATAATAAAATAGATTTGGTAGCCAGAATGGGTGGTAGTTATTATAGTAGAGCCCGAAATGGCTTCTTCGAAATACCTAAACCACTTAGTAGTCTAGGTATAGGTTTTGACCAAATACCTAAAGAAATACTAGACAGCAAAATACTATCAGGTAACAATCTGGGGATGCTGGCAAATGTAGACAAAAAGCCTTCTGAGAGCGATGTTGATAACTTTGTATCAGAAAACAGCAAGTTAAAGATGCTTAATTCAAAAGAAAAACATATTTTAGCAGTCCAGTATTTAGAAAAAAAAGACGTTGAAAGTGCTTGGAAGACATTACTTTCATAAAAAAAACAGAACAAAAAGAATAGAACAAAACAACAATTATGGATATTTCAGGAAAAATTAAATTAATCAACGAAACTAAAACTTTTGGAAGCAACGGATTTAGAAAAAGAGACATGGTAATAACTACCGAAGATCAATATCCTCAGATGATATTGATTGAGTTCATTCAGGACAAATGTGATGTATTGAACAGCTTTAACGTTGGTCAAGATGTGAAAATATACATAAACATACAGGGTAGAGAATGGATAAACCCAGAGGGAGAAGCTAAATATTTCAATTCTATACAAGGATGGAAAATAGAAGCTGTAGGTGCTGGTGCAGCTCCTGCTAATGTGGCTCCTGCGACTCCAGACCTTAATGCAGCTCCTGCTGCTGAGGCAGAAGACGACTTGCCTTTCTAAGTAAATATAAAAGTATAAAAAAAGCTCCTTAATTTGTTTTAAGGAGCTTTTTTTATGATGTTTATTATGTGATGTTTTATTATTATACTAAAATAAAGTTTCCATCAGATAGTCCATTTTATACCACAAAAAAACTACTAATATCAATACCAAAATCATCAGTATTCCTCTTATATTATTTTTCTCTTTCCTTCTTTTAAACATATATTTATACTTTTATAGCTCTTAACATTTCTCTTTTACCTGGAGGCCCTACTAGTTTTTCTACTTCAAAACCCATAGCTTTCAAATACCTTCTTACCGAACCTTTACAACAATAAGTAACAAAAACACCTCCTACCTTCAGTGAATTATACATGGTTTTGAGTATATCTTCTTCCCATAACTCAGGTTGCACTCTAGAACCAAATGCATCGTAATACAACACATCGTAAGTATCCAAATCGGCTAGTTCTTCAAATTTAGCTTTACGCTTTTCTAAACTAAAATACTCAGTCAACTCAGTCATTTTCTCCCAAGGACTAGAGTGTATTTCACTAAACAAAGCATCATTATTTTCTCCTTCGACCAGTTCAGCATAGTTCAATCCATCAATATGAACTTGCTCTACGGGATAGTATTCCAAAGTAGTATAATATATCTTTCTTTTTAGCTTACTCGCTTCAGACAAACTTATAAGACAATTAAGCCCTGTTCCAAAGCCTATTTCTAGTACTTTCAAAGGCTCTTGGGTATCAGTCTTTTCCATTTTATAATGCAAACCATGTTTTATATATACATGATAAGCCTCTTGTATAGCCCCGTGAGTAGAATGATATTGCTCTCTCCATTCTGGTATTCTTAGGGTAAACGAACCGTCGTCGGTCTTTAATAATTCTCTTTTCATATTATAAAACTCTAGTTATACTTATTCCATCTCTTATAGGCAACATTATAGTTTCCACTCTTGGGTCGCTGGCTAATATTTTGTTAAACTTATCTATAGCCAAAGTGTCAATATCTTTGCTATCTATAGGCTCAATTACTTTCCCGTACCATAACACATTGTCCGAAAGTATGACTCCTCCACTGTTCATTTTGTCTATTATTTGATTGTAATAGTTTACATAATTACCTTTATCGGCATCTATAAAAACCAAATCTAACTTAACATCTATATTAGGTATTATATCTAAAGCATTACCTGTATGAGTTATTATACTTTCGGAATACTCCGATTTACCGAAATACTCTTTCTGAATACTAGATAATTCTTCGTTTTTATCTATAGTATGTAATACACCTCCTTTGACTAATCCTTCAGCCAAACAAATAGCAGAATAACCTGTATAAGTTCCTATTTCTAATATCACTTTAGGCTTAACTAACTTAGAAATAAGCGACAATAATCTACCCTGATAATGACCGCTTATCATATGTGGTTGCAATATTTTCTGCCAAGTAATATTATCCAATTCCTTAAGTAAATCTGATTCCTTACTTGTATGATCTTCGGTGTACTTTCCTATTTTTTCTTTTATAAAATCCATATTACAATTATATAGTTCTTCCTAGTTTATTAGATATATTTTTTTTTAATTCGGTATAATCTCTTATAACTTCCATAGTTGCCATTATACCTCCTTCTATATCGTTATTTACCAAATCTTTACTTATTTCTTTTATTTTAAGACTTATAAGTATCATTCTAAGACTAAGTATTATGTCCATAACAAGTACATTTAAGTTCTTTTTCTTATCAGGAACCATTACTTCTTTTCTTCCCCAATCACTAATGATATGCTTTTCGTCTTCCAATATTATAGAACTTACTTCCTTAGCTATCTCTATGTCTGAATTGTTGGTCAACTTCTTTTCGTCAAAATCTTCTCCTTGTATCAACGGTTTCATTATCTCTACATATATAGACTGAAACAAATCGTCAGAGAACTCCATTTCATCGTCTTGTAATTGCAAATATATTTCTCTTATGACTGTACTTTTATATTTTTGCTCCTTCAATTCTACCTCTCCGTCTTTATTTTTTTCGCTTATAAAATCTTTAAAAACCACCTCTTCATTACCGTATAAAAGCAAATAACTTAACAGTTTCCTTTCATGAATATACAAAGGGCTTTTCGGCTGCTCCTGATATTCCATAGGAACTACATCCATAGGCATAGTAGCTTCTTTCTTCTGATAGTCTTTTATATCTCTGTTAACTATTTTTTCAAGCTCAGTAAACAGTACGTTTTCCGATATATCCATTACCGAAGAACATTGTTTTATATAAACCTCTCTCTGTATAGTATTAGGTATTTTCGATATAGATACTACTATTTCTTTTATAAGATTAGCTTTCTTAACAGGGTCATTTTTGGCTTCATTTAACAGTAAAGAAGCCTTGAAATTGATGAAATCTTGTGAATTATTATCTAAATAATCCTTTAATTCTTGTTTACTAACTTTCTTCGAAAAACTATCAGGATCATCACCATCAGGAAAAGTAAGAACCCTTACTCTCATATCTTGCGCCAATATAAGGTCAACCCCTCGTATAGACGCTCTAACACCAGCAGCATCACCATCGTACAAAACGGTTATATTATTGGTAAGTCTATTTATCAGCCTTATCTGAGGATCAGTAAGTGCTGTCCCAGACGAAGAAACCACATTTTTTATACCTGCCTGATGAAGCGCCAAAACATCGGTATAACCTTCGACCAAATAACAATTATCTTCTTTGGCGATAGTTTGTTTAGCCTGAAAAAGACCATATAATATATTACTTTTATGGTATATTTCACTTTCTGGAGAATTAAGATATTTGGCAGCCTTGGTATTATTGGCAAGTATTCTACCTCCAAAACCCAGAACTCTACCACTCATACTATGTATAGGAAACATAACTCGCCCTTTGAATCGGTCAAAACGTTTTTCTTCTTTAGCTATAGTAAGCCCCACTTCTATCAGGTGCTTTTCGTTCCATTTTCCCTTTACGGCAGCATCGGTAAGTGCCGTCCATTTGTTAGGAGAATAACCTAATTCGTAAGCATCTATTGTTTGCTGAGTGAAACCTCTTTCTTTGAAATAAGAAAGACCTATATCCATACCTTCTTTATCTTCTAACAAAATTTTGTTAAAATACTTTTTAGCAAACTCCGAAACCAAATACAAGTTTTCTTTCTTGTTATTACTTTCTATTTGCTCCTGACTTTGCTTAGTTTCTTCTATTTCTATATTGTATTTTTTCGCCAAATACTTTATAGCTTCGGGATAAGAAAGATGCTCACTTTCCATCAAGAAAGTAACGCTATTACCTCCTTTTCCTGTACTAAAATCTTTCCAAATACCTTTTACTGGCGAAACTACAAACGAAGGAGTGTTTTCTTCCGAAAAAGGGCTCAAACCTTTATAGTTTGCTCCCGTTTTTTTGAGCTGAACAAATTCACCGATAACTTCCTCGACCCTAGCGTAATCAAACACTTTGTCTATAGTTTCTTGTGCTATCATTATATATATGCTATCGTTTCTCCCATTTTGACTGTAGTTTCCAAACCTTTTCTAGTATTGTCTATTAGATCTTTATCAAATATAATACTATTTTTTTCAAAAACAAGTACCAAAGTAGAACCTCCAAAGGCAAAATACCCCTTTTCATCTCCTTTTTTGACTGTGCTTCCTGCTTTATAAGTCTGTATTATACTACCCGTCATAGTCGCTCCAACATCGCATATAAGTACTTTTCCATATTCGTCACTGTCTAAAGTCATTACACTTTTCTTGTTTTTACAGAAGATATCTAAGCTTTTTCTTAAAGCCAATGGAGATACCGAATAGTAAGCTCCTTTTATATCTTTGCTCTGAGAAGCTATACCCGAACAAGGGAAATGATACCTGTGATAATCGGCAGGTGCTAGTCTTATTATAGCCATAGACCCTCCTCTATATCGATTAGCCAAATACTCACTTTTCAAAAAGCTATACATATTAAACTCTTGACCTTTTATAAAATGTTTATTACTGTCTTTTATGTCTTCAAAAACCAGTATTTTACCATCCGCAGGCGATACAAAACCTTTTTCTATAGCTCTTAAACCTGTTTTTAGTTTTCTGTAAAAAAAATCGTTAAAATGCTTAAAACCTCCTTTAGGAACTATAAATTCATTTATATCTACCGAATGTTCATCTATGAATTCTTCTATTCTAGACTTAGAATATTTAGTATTCATAAGCCAACCTGCTATAGCCGAAACCAGCTTTCTCTTAATCAAAATCTCTAAAGGCAACTTACCTAACCTTCTATTGTAAAGCGCCTTAAGAAAAAAAGTGCTAGTTGTTTTCTCTTGCTTAAGCCCCCCCGTTACTCTGTCAATATATTTTATCTTATCCATCTAGGAATTTATAGTTTTTTATAAAGGCAAATATAACAATAATACTATTAAAACAACCTATACTTACTCTAAGGAAAGTCAAGCTATATACTTTCTTTATAATCTATATACCTATCATAACAATCAAGTACTGCTTCTATGGCTTGTAACTCACTTGGATTTATCTTGAAATATTTATTATAATTACAATAATCTAGTATTTCTCTAAACTTTTCATCTGTTACTTTAAGATATTTCATCATATACTCTCTATCGAACTTCCCTATAAACCTCTCTGCTTGTTTTTCTGCTTTTTCTAATTCTGCTATTTTGTACAGTTGATTCCTCCTCTTTTTCTCCTCTAAAGCTTTAGGTATTTTAAATCCATAAATAGTAGGTGCTTTTTTCATCTCATAAGTTTGCTTCAATCCGTTTATATGTATTCTGTTTGTTTTTTTAGGACTAAAAGAAGACTTCCCATCTATACCTAACACTCCTATCAAATTATGAGACCTAAGTACAACCTCGTCTATTTCTTCTACTTTTCTGTCCATATAAAACTCTAAAACTCCTGAAATAGTTTTAGAACCTATAAGTTCTTCAGAAACTATTATTTGAAGAGTTTTATAACCTATATGCGTTATCATTATAGTATCATTGACCGAGATGTCAATGTCAAATAAGCCGTTATCATCGGCACTAATTCCTTGAATATCTGTAAAATTTAATATATGCGATTTAGACAAAGGTTTATTAGTTTCTTTATCTATAACCTTACCCGTTATAGAAACTTGAGAAAAACTATTTACAACCATCAAAAACACTATAACCTTATATATTAATTTCATCATAGTCAAACATAATTTTTTCAACCATAAAAAGAAAGCTAAAATCAGTCTTTAACTTATAAATAACTATTAATTAAGTTATATTAACTTAATTATAAAAACTATTAAATAGCCTTATTCCTTCTACTTCAATATATTTCAAATTTATTTTTAAGTAGGTCTATATTTAATAAAAAAAATAGAGCATAATAATTAATATCATGCTCTATTTTTTTATTTTCTTAAGATAATATATTTATCTTTTTTTACTTTTTATCAATTTATTCTCTCTTCTCATTTCGAAAATATCGGTACTTATAGAATAATCTCCTATTAAGTTTTTACAGAAATAATCCGCTTTTAACCAGAAAAAATATTCAGTATAATCTCCGAAACCATGTCTTTGGCCAGGCATCATAAAAAAGTCAAAACGTTTTTTAGCTTTTATAAGAGCATTAGCCATACGTATAGTATTACCAGGATGTACATTGTTGTCTATATCGCCTGTTACTAGTAATAATTTACCTTTTAGGTTACCAGCCAACTCTTGATTGTTTTCTATTTCGTAAACAAACTTAGTGCTTTCTTCGTTTTCGATTATCTCTCTTATTCCGTGATGCTTCTCGCTCCACCAGCTATTATAAATATTATTATCGTGGTTTCCTGCCGAAGAAACTGCTACACTATAAAAATCAGGATACTGACAAAGAGCAGCTGTAGACATAAATCCACCTCCAGAATGACCTGTAATACCTACTCTATCTATATCTATAAAAGAATATCTATCCGCCAATTGCTCTACCGCATATTTTTTATCAGCAAGCCCGTAATCTCTAAGGTCTCCATATCCGTAATTGTGATACCATTTAGAACGAGCAGGATGTCCTCCTCTGTTCCCTAAACTAACAACTATAAACCCTAACTGTGCAGTACGGTCTAGCCTGTTCATTCTTGCTGAAAAAGACTTGTTTACAGCTTCTGTCTGTGGACCAGGATATACATATTCTATTATCGGGTATTGCTTTGACTCATCAAAATCGAAAGGTTTGTACATAACTCCATACAAATCGGTAATACCATCAGCAGCTTTTATAGTAAACGGCTCTGGAAACTTGTAACCTGAAGCAAACAAATTAGATAAATCAGCTTTTTCTAAACTCAATACTTTTTTACCAGTATTGTCTATTATGACACTTTCAGGGGTAGTATTAACTCTCGAAAAGTTATTTATAAAATACTTTTTAGAATCACTCATATAAGCTCTGTTATCAAAGTCTCCTTTGTTCAAAAGCCTAAGCCCTGTTCCGTTAAAGTTAACTCTATAAACATGGCTATAATAAGGGTCTTCTCCTTTTTCACGAGCATTAGCAGTGAAATAAATAACTTTATTAGCCTGATCTATATCTAATATCCTGTCACAATGCCAAGCTCCTTTGGTTATCTGATTTATTAGTTTACCTTGACTATTATACCTGTACAAATGAGCCCAACCATCTTCCTCAGACCATCGTATCATTTGCCCATTAGACAGCAAATTAAGATCTCTACTATCTATATAAGTATTCATTCTCTGCTCTACAAGTACAGTTACTTCACCTGTATTAGTGTCGGCAACACATAGGTCTTCTCTGTGCATATCTCTGCTCAAACGAGTGAAATACATTTTATCAGAACTGTCCGAAATACTAGTTGTTGCAACGTAATCTTCTAGCCATTGTTTATTACTCACCTTCTGAGTTTCTACACCTTGCTTTTGTTGCTTGAATCTTTCTGAGTTTATTTTAACTCCTTCTTTGTTTACAAAATCAAAAACCCACATTTCTGACAAATAATTATCTTCTTCTCCTGGTAGGTGATATTTATAAGTTTCTAGTTTTGGTCTTTTCCCGCTAGTAACATCTATTACCCATAGGTTTTTCACATCACGGCTATCTCTTTTAGATACAAATATCTTTTTAGAATCTTTTGTCCAAACAATTCTAGATCTTCGTCTTTTCTCTTGTTCTTCTTTTATTTTCTGATCTTCATAGTTGTCATTTTCGTCTATAGTATAACCACCTCCGTAAGAGAAATCTTTAATCCCATCAAAAGTCAATTGATTCTCAACTATTGTTGTATCAATTTTAGTTTTTTTGTCTTCTTTTATGTCAAAAGCATTTTTTTTAGCTTTTTCATAATTATCTTGGTCCATCCAGAAAAGATTGTAATCTCTTGCAAAAACTACCCTCTTACCATCAGGAGAAATACTAGCCCATCGGGTGTTTTTTATTTCTTCTTTCCAGTCTTTTATTTCATAAAGCTTACCTGTAGCTATATTATACTCCAAGTGAAAAGTCTTCTTTTTGTATTTGTTTTTCTTTAAAGGTTTTTTTATAGTATCACTTTTTATAGTATCAAGCTTTTCTTCTTTTTCTATTTCTTTCTCCTCTTTTACTTCTTCATCGTTCTCCTTCTCTTCTTGTTTTTCGTAAAAATTACTTTTAACATCGAACTGGAAAACTTTGTCCTTTTTCTTAAACTTAATCTTAAAATTAGGAAGATGCTTATAATCATAAGGATCTTTAGTTATTTTGGTAAGCATAGTAGCCATCTTATGATTATCAAAAAGATTTTTTTTAGTTTTCTTATTCATATCAACTATATAATAAGAAGTTCCTTGTGAGGTTTTGTATTTATACCAAAATTTATCACCTTGTTTTAGCCAATTAGGCCTCACTGAGGTATCGAAAACCATTTTTTTTATCTTCTCGGGAGAGAATCTTTCTGCTAGTCTATAATTAGCCTTTTCTTGTTGCTGAGCCATAGCCAAATTGCTAAGTATCAATACTACAAATAAAGCAAATAATTTAATTTGTTTTGTCATTATTGTGAGGTTTTGTTTTAAAGTTCAATATTAACTGTTTTTTATCAAAATAATAGTTAATATTTTGTTTAATTATTAAAAAAAGTTAATAAAAACTATGTTATCAGATTTTTTATTTTATCTACTAACTTCTGCATTATAGTGAAAATCAAATCTGACCCAAAACCTCCTAGTATAGCTAAAGTCATTTTTTGAGTATCTAAACTAGATAAATCTATAATAGACTCTAAAGAAACCATTTCTGAAAACAAAAAACCTGAAACAGTTCCTATTATTATAGATATGCAAGTTTCTGATTTTTTTCGGGAGTATAAATAAAATTAGTGATATTTACAATTATTGTTTTAAGCGAATAAAACAATGATCCTAATAAAGATGAAGTTGTTATAAATAATAAATTAAACAACAATTCTATTCCTTCATTATTCAAAATACCTCTACTGAGACTTTCTTCATTAATCAAATCAGAGAATCCCAGTAATAAGACAGTTATTAGTACGTTCACCTCCTGTATTTCATTAGTTTTAAATACTATAAATAAAAAACGAACATATATGATTTTAGGACTATATTTTTTAGAGCATCTTATTGATTTCACATTTTCTTCTCCACAAGATGAATTTAATAAATCATACAGATTAATTGTATTTCTATCATCAGGTTTCTCTAACAGTTTTGCGACTCCATTAGGCAATTCTTGACCTGAATCCATCAAGTGATTCACCAAAACCTCAATACCTTCTCTTATTTAATCTAAATTGTTTGTTTGTTTCTCCATTGAACATTATACATGATTTTCATTCTTTGAGTTTTTATAAAATAAAAAACTACGCTTCAGTAATAGTGTTCTCATCATTTTGAATATACATACATTCTATACCCTCTAATACTGTATGTAACAAATAATATAAATCCATAAATTTATCTCCACCATCACTAGTCATCATAGAAATAGTGTCCGGAGCTAGGTAATATCTGTTTTAATCATATAGTCTATTAAGGCTATTACTTATTATTTAATCTCTTATTTATTATTTTTCCATTCATAGCTAGTTTTTATACAAATTTACACCCTATATATATCTTAAAATTGTATATTTTTGCATTTTGACTCCGTTTTGAAAAAAAATACAAAAATAATGAGAAAACTAAAAAACATAGAACTAGACCGAATAGATATAGATTCATATAAGTCTGTAGATAAAACTCCTTTAATAATAGTATTAGACAATATAAGAAGCCTTAACAATATAGGCTCAGTATTCAGAACTAGTGATGCTTTTCTTATAGAAAAAATATATTTATGTGGTATTACGGCAACTCCTCCTCACAAAGACATACACAAAACAGCATTAGGTAGTACCGATTCTGTAGAATGGACATATGTAGAAGACACACTAGAACTGATAAAAGAATTACAAAATAAAGGTATAAAAGTAGCTTCTGTAGAGCAAGCCGAAAACAGTATTTCTTTAGAAAAATTCACTCCAGGAAAAGGAGTTAAATATGCGTTAGTACTAGGTAATGAGGTGAAAGGAGTACAGCAAGAAGTTGTAAGTCAGTCGGACTACTGTATAGAAATACCTCAATTTGGAACAAAACATTCACTCAATATAGCTAATAGTGCAAGTATCGTTATATGGGATATTTTTAAGAAAATGAGATTTTAATGGTTATCTCAAATAAACAAATGTAACGAATGTTACCTTTATTTATTCATATTTTACATAGTTTTACCTATAAATAATAATTAATAACAAACTATGGGATTAGCAAGTTTATTAGGACTTAGTTCTAGCAAAAACAAAGTGAAAGAATTTATCAATAAAGGAGCATTAATAGTCGATGTAAGAACCAAAGGCGAATACAACAGTAATCATATAGGTGGTAGTATTAATATCCCTCTGGATACAATCAGTAATAAAGCAAAGGAGTTAAAACAAAGGCAGAAACCTATTATATTGTGTTGTGCTAGTGGCATAAGGAGTAAACAAGCTACATCTATACTCAAAAGCCATGATATAGAATGTATAAACGGAGGCTCTTGGACGAATATTATTTAAAACAAACATATAATAATACCTGTTCTGTTTTATCTGTTTCAACAGAAATAAAAACGTAAATGATACAAAGCAAAAACCTCGCTATTTAATTAAAAATAGCGAGGTTTTTTATTTTATAGAGTAAAATATCCTATTTAGGTAATTTTATTTTTCTCATTCTTAAGCTTTGTGGAGTTATTTCCAAATACTCATCGTCTTTTATGTATTCCATACATTCTTCTAAAGAGAATTCTCTTTTAGGAGCAATGTTTACAGCCTCATCGGTACCTGACTTACGTACGTTAGTAAGTTTTTTACCTTTTATAAGGTTTACAGCCATGTCTTCTTGTTTAGCGTTTTCACCAACAACCTGACCTTTGTATATTTCTTGGTTAACATCTATAAAGAACATACCTCTATCTCCTAATTTGTTGATAGAATATGCAGTAGCTTTACCAGTTTCCGCAGATACAATAGCTCCGTTTACTACATCGTTAAAGTCTCCTTTGTAAGGACCAAACTCACTAAAACGGTGATTAATAATAGCTCCACCAGAAGTAGCAGTAAGCATTTTGTTTCTAAGACCTATAAGACCCCTAGAAGGTATGCTAAACTCTAAGTGTTGTAAATCACCTTTGTCCTCCATTACAGACATATCACCTTTACGCAAGCTAACAAGATTTACTATCTTACTAGAATGCTCAGCAGGTACATCTATAACCAAGTTCTCCATTGGCTCACATTTAACACCATCTATTACTTTCATTATTACTTTAGGACGACCAACTTGTAGCTCATATCCTTCTCTACGCATAGTCTCTATAAGTACAGAAAGGTGCAATACTCCACGACCATATACGTTAAACTTATCTTCACTATCAGTAGTTTCTACTTTAAGAGCTAAGTTTTTTTCCAATTCCTTGAAAAGTCTATCTCTAAGATGCCTAGAAGTTACAAACTTACCTTCTTTACCGAAGAAAGGAGAGTTGTTTATAGTAAACAACATACTCATAGTAGGTTGATCAACTTCTATTCTTTCTAATGCTTCAGGATTTTCTAAGTCAGCAACAGTATCACCTATTTCAAATTCTTCGAAACCAGTAAGAGCACATATGTCTCCACATTTCACAGAGTCAACTTTCACTTTACCCATTCCTTCGAACACGTGCATTTCTTTTATTTTTATTTTCTTAGTACTTCCGTCCGAAGTACAAAGAGAATATTCCTGTCCTGCTTTAAGTTCACCTCTAGCAATACGTCCTATAGCTATACGTCCTTTAAAAGAAGAATAATCTAAAGAAGTTATTTGCATTTGAGGAGTCCCTTCTACTACCGGAGCTTCTGGTATATACTTAATTACAGCATCCAAAAGAGAAGTAATATCAGTAGTTGGTTTTTCCCAATCGTCACTCATCCAACCATTTTTAGCAGAACCAAATATAGTTTTAAAATCTAATTGTTCTTCAGTAGCCTCTAAAGCAAACATAAGGTCAAATACTTTATCTTGAACCAAATCAGGAGTACAGTTTTCTTTATCAACCTTGTTTACTACAACTATAGGAGTAAGTCCTAAGTCTATAGCTTTACCTAGTACAAAACGAGTCTGTGGCATAGGCCCTTCAAAAGCATCTACCAATAACAAAACACCATCTGCCATTTTTAGTACACGCTCTACTTCACCACCGAAATCGGCGTGACCAGGAGTATCTATTACATTTATTTTTATCCCTTTGTATTCTACAGATACATTTTTAGATAAAATTGTAATACCTCTCTCTCTTTCAAGGTCATTGTTGTCCAAAAGTAAGTCAGTTCTTTCTTTTCTTTCGTCCAAGATTTTAGCTTGGTCAATTATTTTGTCTACCAAAGTGGTTTTACCGTGATCGACGTGTGCTATAATAGCAATGTTACGTATAGATTTCATTATCTTGTTTTATAAGTCTGCGAAATTACGAAAAAAATTAATACTTTTTGATTGTTTTTTACTAATAACATCATTTTTCTCATTGTAGATTTAATAAACAGCCATATCCCAACACACAAAAAGACCTAACTATTGCTTTTCCAACACAATAAACAAACTAACAGTTATATATATTCTATTTAGAATCACCCCATAAATTATTCAATTCCTTCTCAGAACAATCAACAAAACTCTTTCCTTTTAGTGTTTTCTCTACTTTCTCAAATCTATTTGTGAACTTATTATTAGCCCTAGCAAGTGCATTATCAGGGTTTATCCCCATGACATCGGCATAAGAGACTAGCGAAAATAATATATCTCCAAACTCATCTTCCATCTCAGATTCCGATTTATTTGCTTTTGCTTGTTCAAACTCCGATATTTCCTCCTTTATTTTATCCAAATAAGAACTTTCATCAGACCATTTGAAACCAGCAGACCTAACTTTGTCTATTATCCGACTAGCCTTTACCAAAGAAGGTAATCCCCTAGGAACTCCTTGTAAAATAGTCTTTTTATTGCCTTTTTCTTTTAATTTAAGCTGTTCCCAGTTTCTTTTAACCTCTTTATCATCGCTAACCTTTGTTTCTCCATAAACATGAGGATGCCTATATATCAGTTTTTTACTTATAGCATCGGCAACATCAGCAATATCAAAATCGTTAGTCTCACTAGCCATCTTAGAATAGAAAAATATATGCAATAAAACATCGCCCAATTCATTTTTTATTTCCTGAGTATCTTTGTCGCTTATTGCTTGTGCCAACTCATAAGTTTCCTCTATAGTAAGAGGTCTCATGCTTTCGAAAGTTTGTTTTATATCCCAAGGACATTTCACCCTCAACTCATCAACTATATCCAATAACCTTGATATCTTTTTAAGTTTTTCTTCTTTACTATTCATTTTATTTGTTTTTTATCAAGCTATTAGAAATCAATCTTTTTTATTTTAAAATTTATTAGGCATTACAACTTTAACTAATTTATAGAAGACATAAGCAATAACAGAACCAGAGGCGAAACCACAAAGCACATCTAAAGGATAATGAACACCTAAATAAACTCTACTATAAGAAACAACAATAGCCCAAACAAGTAATATATAAAGTAAGTTTTTATAATGTTTTCTAAACAAAAAACCGAAAAACACAGCTATAGCAGCCGAATTGGAAGCATGTGCCGAAAAGAAACCATACCGTCCTCCACAACTAGGTTTTACGTGACGTATTAGATTTTTAACATCCTGGTCATGACAAGGTCTTAATCTTTCTATACCGTATTTGAACAAATTACAAACCTGATCAGAACAAGTTATTAATAGCACTACAGCAACTAAGGACAGCGCCCCTACTTTGAATCCATATTTTTTGAAAAGAATAAATATCAACAATAAATACAGAGGTATAGCTGTAAATTTATTAGTTATAATTAGCCAAGTAGCGTCCCAATTTCCTGAGCCTAGATTGTTCAAATATATCAATAACTGTTGGTCTTTTTCTATTAAAAAATTGAGCATATAGGTTTTATTTTATTAGTTTTAAAGCTTAAAAAAAGCTCTCAAAAAATATTTGAGAGCTTTTTTTAAGTAATTATTTCATTATTTCTAGTACTTCCATTTCAAATATAACATCTGAATTAGGAGGTATAAGTCCACCAGAACCTCTAGCTCCCCAACCTAACTTAGCTGGTATAAAAAGGGTGACTTTTGAACCTTTATTTAGTAATTTAACTCCTTCGGTCCAACCTGATATAAGTCTATCTACTCCCACAGTAAACTCAAAAGGCTCTCCTCGGTCTAAAGAAGAGTCAAATTTGGTTCCGTTAGTTAAGTAACCAGTATAATGAACTTTAACTTTATCATTAACAGCTACATTCACTCCCGATCCTTTTTTATGTACTATATATTCTAAACCAGAAGCTAATTTTATAGTTTCTTCAGTTTTTTTACTAGCTATAAATTTAACTGCTAATTCTTTATTTTTATTAATCTCTTCTTCTTTTTTAGAATCAACAAGGTCTATTTCTGCCAAAAATGTTTTATTGGCATCAAATTTTTTCGCTTTCCTACCTTTTCTAAGTATATTAATTTCTTTTATGGTATCACCTTGAACAATAGCATCTATATTATCCATGTATTTTTCAACTACTATACCGAAAACGCTGTGCTTTCCATCTAACCAAGTAGTAGCCTTGTGAGTAATAAAAAATTGACTCCCATTCGTGTTTTTTCCTGAATTAGCCATTGACAACACTCCTTTACCAGTATGTTTAAACAAAAGCTCTCCTTTTTCGTTTTTAGGAAATTCATCGGCAAACTTATAACCTGGGCCACCTGCTCCAGTACCTAAGGGATCTCCTGTTTGAGCCATAAAATCGGGTAAAACTCTATGGAATTTCAACCCATTATAAAAAGGTTTACCTATACGTGAGCTATCTACTTTAGAGTTTTCGCCCTCGGCTAGTGCTACAAAATTACCTACAGTTAGCGGCATTTCTTCGTAGTGCAACTCTACCAACATCTCTCCTTTATTGGTTATTATTTCGGCATAAATACCGTCTTTTAAGTCCTTAAGTTTTTTACTTTGACTTTGACAAGAAGCTAATATTAGTAATGCAACTAAGACTAAACCTCTAAATAAATTTACTTTTTTCATTGTTTTTCTATATTGATTAATGTTATTTTACCTATTAAGGTCTGATTTATTTCTATACCTTGCTCTTTATTAGAATAATACCCATATGCCATATATGAAGGTATTATTGCAGTTATAGTTTCATTTTCTTTCAGAATAGAAACTATTTCGTCTATACCTTTCAATATGTCTTGCTTCCCAACCTTATAAACCATACTATCTCTTAGTATTGTTCTCCCTCTAAGAGTTTTTAATTCATATTTGATAGTAGCCAAGTCTTGATATTTAGCTATACGCCCTTCTTCTTCCTTTTTATTGTAAAAATAATTAACACCATTTTTGGTGGTATCATATGTATTTACACTATCTAAGTCTATAAATCGTTGTATTTTATAGCTTTCTGTTCTTATCAAAGCCTTATTCAAGCGTATAGATTCTTCGAACGATACACTTTTACTATTATTAATAGGTCTCCTCACTTGTATTTCACTACAAGACAATAGCATAAAAGGTAATATACATACAAAAATAGATTTCATTTTTATTTCAGTTATATTCATAGATATTTATAAAACACAAAAACTGTAATATTAATTTTACAGTTTTTATTATTATTTATATATGTAAATTTATAAATATTGATTAAGTTTTACAAATAAAACTTACATTTTATTTTTACGCCTTAACAATACCTATTTATTAAGCTCTTTTTTATAGTTTTTTAAAATATTTTTAAATTCAACAATGGTGTCTTCCATGTTTTTAACAGACTTTCCTCCTGAAGCATTCTTGTGCCCCCCTCCGTTAAAGTACTTATTAGCAAATTCATTAACCGAAAAACATCCTTTAGATCTTAGTGAAAGTTTTATTATATCTAACTCCAAGTCTTCTATAAAGATAACAGCAAACCTAACCCCTTTGACCGAAAGAGCATAGTTAACTATACCATCAGTATCTCCTTTTTGATGATTACATTGGGTAAGATCTTCTTTGGTCAAATAAATATAAGCCGTATTATACTCCTCCAAAACACAAATACTATTAAGAGCCTTACCTAATAAAGCAAGCCTAGATAGAGAGTTGGAATCGAAAGTATCCGAGTGTATATTAGAATTTTCTATCCCTAATTCTATAAGTTCAGAAGCTATATTGTGAGTGTTTTTGGTTGTAGATGCAAACCTAAAAGATCCCGTATCAGTAACTATACCAGTATATATACATGTAGCAGTATCTTTGTCCAACAAAGCTTTATCTCCTATATTTACTATAAAATTATAAACCATCTCACAAGTAGAACTCATACTAGAGTCCGAATACATCATCTTAGCATAGCCTGATGGGTCGATATGATGATCTATCATATAAAAAGGCTTTTTGTAGTTATTCAAAGCTATTTTCATATAATCACCTACTCTATGCAAAGCATTAAAGTCTAAAGTAAAAACAAAATCAGATTTATTTAATATACTATAAGCCAGATCGGTATTTTTTTCGAAATTAATAATATCTTCCGACTTAGGCATCCACTTTAAGAAATTAGGTGCTTCATTGGGTAGTATTACAGTAACATTATGCCCCTTTTTTATAAGATAATGATACATAGCTAACGAAGACCCCATAGCATCTCCATCGGGGTTTCTGTGCGAAACTATAACTATATTTTTCTTTGTAGCTAATAATTCCTTTGTCTTTTCTATTAATTCACTTGTCATTAACACTAGCTGTTTAGTTGTTTATATTATGTTTAAAACAAAAAAAACGTTTTATTTATCAGAGAATAAAACGTCATTTATATTATTTGTTCTTAGCTAATTTTTTAGCTTCTCTTTTGTATTTTAAATTTTCCATTATAGTTCCAAAAATCCAGTAAGGGACTACAAAAGTTAATAAAAATAGTAGTAACCAAAATCCTGATACGAAAATTGCTAGAAATGCTAAAAAGCCCGAAAATTGAGAAAAATCCATAATTAGTTTATTTATTATAAGGCAAAAATAGTATATTTTATAACTTTAGCAAAAGTTAATAGCAATATATTTTAACTAGATTGAAATATAAATATAGTTGGACGTTTATGAAGCTTAGGCTTCTCATTTTTCCAATCGTTTATAGACAAAGTCCTTATATACTCAGTATCCAAAGTTATATCACAAGCCACACATAACATGGTGTTTGGCTGTAAAAAAGTCTTTAAATCTTCTAACATTTTATCATTGCGATATGGAGTTTCTATAAATATCTGTGATTTACCCTCGTTAGCCGATATTTTCTCTAAACTCTTTAATTCTTTCTTCCTATCTTGTTTCTCTATAGGTAAATAACCATTAAAGGTGAAGTTTTGCCCATTTAATCCCGATGCCATAAGTGCTAGTATTATAGAAGAAGGCCCTACTAAAGGTACTACTTTTATGTTTTTGCTGTGAGCTATTTTAACTATCTCGGCTCCAGGATCGGCTACAGCAGGCACTCCTGCTTCTGACAACAATCCTACTGAAACACCCTTAAGACATACATCCAAATAAGATTCATATTCTTTATGATCCGAATGCTTACCTATAGAACTCAGGTTAAGTGATGACTGCTCCTTGTCTGGAGATATTTTCTTAATATCTTTTCTGGCTGTTTTTTCGTTTTCGACTATAAAATAATCTAAACTATCTATAGTTTGCTTTATTGTTATAGGCAAAACACCTAAAGGATTACTAGGTCCTAAAGTCGTTGGTATAAGGTATAAAACACCTTTATTATTTGTCATTTTGTTTTAATTTGATTTTTATATCTTCACAAGACTGGTTTAGTAATTTGAAAACAGTTTCAAAACCATAATTACCTCCGTAGTAAGGGTCTGGAACTTCTTTAGCAAAACTATGTGAAGAGTATTCTAGTATTAAACTAACTTTATTAATATCATTTTGATTTCTTGAAACATCTATAACATCATTATAATTAGACTTATCCATAACAAATATATAATCGAATATATCGAAATCACTTACAGTAAACTGTCTTGATTTTTGATCAGATATATCTATTCCATATTTACTGGCAACCTCTATCGATCTTTTGTCTGGCTTACTACCAGAATGAAGCGAAGAAGTACCAGCCGAATCTATATATATATCAGATGCATTTATCTTGTGTTTCATAATACCTTCTGCCAAAGGAGAACGGCAAATATTACCCAAACAAACCATCAATATTTTAGTCATTTCTAATAAATTAACAGTTCAATTTATTAGAAATATCCGTAATATATTGTTTAAACTTTTTATCTGTTTCCGATAAGTTATTTATAGTTTTACAAGCATGCAATACTGTTGCATGGTCTCTCTTACCTATCTGAGCACCTATATTAGCCAACGAAGAAGGTGTCAGTCTTTTGGAGAAAAACATAGCCATCTGCCTAGCTTGTACCACATGTCTTTTTCTTGTTTTAGATTGCAAAACCTGCACATCTAAGTCAAAATATTCTGAGACTACTTCTTTTATACGATCTATAGACATCTCTTTCTTTTCGTTCTTGACAAACTTATTAACCACCGAAGAGGCTAGTTCCAAAGAGTATTCTATCCTATTAAACGAAGATTGTGCTATCATAGATATAAGAGTACCTTCTAGTTCTCTTATATTAGAATTCACGTTTTTAGCCAAATAGTTAACCACCTCTTCTGGCATTACTACTCCATCGTTTTGTATTTTACTGTTCAATATAGAAACTTTAGTTTCAAAATTGGGAGTAAGCAATTCTGCAGATAAACCCCATTTGAAACGAGATAACAACCTATGCTCTATGTCTTGCATATCTACAGGTGCTTTATCGGAAGTAAGTATCACTTGCTTTCCGTTTTGATGCAAATGGTTAAAAATATGGAAGAACACATCTTGTGTCGCTGTTTTTCCTGACAGAAACTGAACATCATCAACTATCAAAACGTCTATCATCTGATAAAAATGAATAAAATCGTTTCTAGAATTAGATTTTATAGAATCTATGAATTGCTGAGTGAATTTTTCCGAAGAAATATACAAAACAGTTTTCTCTGGATGTTTTTCTTTTATTTCTAAACCAATAGCATGAGCCACGTGAGTTTTACCTAAACCAACACCACCATATATCAATAATGGATTAAAAGAAGTTCCTCCTGGTCGGCTAGAAACTGCCAAACCAGCAGAGCGAACCAATCGGTTACATTCTCCTTCTATAAAATTATCGAAATTGTAATTTTTATTTAATTGAGATTCAACTTTTATTTTTTGAATACCTGGAACAACAAACGGATTTTTAAATTCTTTTGAACCTTCATAATTATTTACTTTCACACCCTTAGTAAAACTTCTTCCAGAGCTAGGAATGGTAATATTATTAATTTTAGAGCTATGAGAATTATCAATTCTCACATCATATAAAAGTTTAGCTTTAGACCCCAGCTGTTTAACTAAAGCTACCTTCAAAAGCTTCACATAATGCTCTTCTAACCATTCGTAAAAAAACTTACTTGGCACTTGTATAGTCAAAACATCTCCCGATATTTTAAGAGGTACTATAGGGCTAAACCAAGTCTTATATGCTTGATTATTAACGTTATCCTTAATAAAGCTTAAGCATTCATTCCATACGTTTTCTGCTGTAGCTATCATTTGTTGTTGTTTATCATTGGTTTATACACTTGTTTTTAGTTTAACATCCTTTTCATTTTGTTGTCAAAATCAGAATACAAAAGTCAGCAAAAAAAACAGTTAAAAAAAACGCTTTTGCTATTGAATATTAATTATTTTTGTTGTAAATAAATCAAAAAAACTAAATGCGCAACAATCAATTAAAAATAAGAGTCCGATATAGTGAGACCGATCAGATGGGATATGTTTATTATGGTAATTATGCTTCTTATTTTGAGATAGCTAGAACCGAATGGCTCCGAAAACTAGAAATATCATATAAAGAAATGGAACAAAATGGAGTTATGCTTCCTGTACATTCTATGAACATAAAATATATAAGACCGGCAAAATACGATGATAAACTTTTGGTAACCGTCAAAATAAAATCACGCCCAACTTCTAAAATAGAATTTGAATATACCGTACACAATCAAAATGACGAATTATTAACCATAGGCGAAACTATACTGGTATTTGTCGATATGAACAAAAAAAGACCTATTCGAATACCTGAAAATATATTAAGTAAAATAGAAGATATTTTCGAAGACGAAAACTACTCTTCTATATACTCAAAATAAGACTTCAATACTTTATGACTATCTGAAACTAGCCTAGTATCTATTTCCAATAACTTAGGCTTTTCAGACTTGTCGTAAAACTTAGACATAGTGTCATCTATATTTTCCAAATTATCAATATTATTATATTCAAAACCATACATCTTACATAATAACTCAGCAGTATAACCATGTGGAGTCTGGAAATACTTGGCCGATTTGGTTTTATCAGGGCCTGGCAGTATCTTAAAAATACCTCCTCCGTCGTTGTTTATAAGTATTATTCTGAAATTATTAGGGATATATATATTCCAAAGAGCGTTACTATCATAAAAAAAGCTAATATCACCAGTTATAAGCACATTTTGCTTTTTACTATTCATAGCATTACCTATAGCTGTCGATGTACTCCCATCTATACCGCTAGCCCCCCTATTACTATTTACGTTAAGCCCTTCTCTCATTTCGAAAAGCTGAGCATACCTAACCACCGAACTATTACTTAAATGTAGCTTTATTTTTGAAGGAATAGTTTTAAAAATACTTTCAAACACTTTCAAATCAGAATAGTTTACGGTTTTTAAGCATTCTTCGTGCTTTTTTAGTGCTTTATGATACAATTCTATATATCTAGTCCCATAACCACTATTTACATGCTCAGATACAGCCAAAAGGTGTTTAATAAAACTATTAGCATCAATATCGAAATTTTTGGTCAAGCAACCAAAAGTATCTAAAGAGTTTAATCCTGATATATGCCAATGATTTTTTGGCTTATATTCTCTAAACAATTGCTTTATTTTTTTAGAAACTACAGCTCCCTCAAAAGTAACAAGTACATCGGGGCAGAAATCTGGTTTATCTTTTAATATTTGTAAAAACAAGTCTATACTCGGTATAAAATCGTCAGAAACCATATTAGAAGTACTTTCGGTCAACACTAGTACCGATTCGTCTTTATTTATTTCTTTTAATAAAGACAAAAGCTCTTCAGATTTCTCTCTAACACCTATCAAAAATACTTTTTTAGCCGATTTATTCCATATTTTACTATATCCTCTTAAATCAATATCTTCAACCTTATAGTCCACATATATAGATTCTATATTTTCATTATAATTATATATAGTACCATATAAAGGCTCTGACAAGCCTATATTAATATGAGCAGGAGTCTTGTTTTCTATAGATTTCCTTATCAATTCTTCGGTTTTCTCATTGTAATTACCTTCTCCTTCTTGCAGATTTACACTATAATCACAATGCTTATCAAAAACTCCATTTTGCCTAATAGTTTGCCCATCTCCTATGTCTATATGACTACTAAGTCTATCCGCAGAAATAACAATAAGAGGTATATTACTATAATAAGCCTCGACTATAGCAGGGTAATAATTAAGCAAAGCAGAACCCGAAGTACATAGCAAAACTACCGGTTTACCCGATGTCTGAGCCATACCCATAGCTACAAAACCAGCACATCTTTCGTCAACTATGCTGTAAGTTTCTACTTTAGAATGTGAATCAAAACCTATTATAAATGGGGCATTCCTTGACCCTGGAGATATAACTACTTGATTTATATCAAAACTCACTAATTTGCTTATTATATCTCTAACTATTGTTTTATCTGTCATATTTTATATAAAAAAAAGCCTCTTAAAAATTTTAAGAGGCTTTTTGTTTTGTTTTTACAAAAGTATATTATTTGTTATCCTGTTGAGGAAAAGCTTCTTTTGCAAAAGTTTCGAAGTCTACTTCTTTTTGTGTAAACTTAATGTTTTCTTTGTAATAAGCCAACAATTTATCGCCTTGAAGATTGTTTTTTATCTTCGCAAACTCTTCTTTGTTCTGCATCATCATATTAGTAAACTCTTCTATTTTGTCTTGTGGCAAAGCTTGACCATACATAGACATTTGCTTGTCTAACTCTATAGTCATCTGAGTTTTTATGTCTTCGTAGCTAACTTCTATTTTAGAATCTGCTAATATTTTCGATTCTATTAGTTGATATCTAAATCCGTCTTCAGATTTTTCGAATTCTTCTTTAGCTTCTGCTTCGTTTCTTACTTTTTCTCCTGATACTTGTATCCATCTTTTTAAGAAATCAGAAGGTAATTCGAATTTTGTTTTTTCCATCAAAGTTTTAGATATAGCATTCAATAAATATTGATCAGATTGTTGATCGAAATATTTTTTGGCATCTTCTTTCAATCTAGCTTTAAAACCGTCCAAGTCTTCTATATTATCTTCAGGGAATACTTTAGCAAACAATTCAGCATTCAACTCTGCAGGAGTCGAAGAGAATATTTTAGTAATCTCTAATTCTAAAGGAAAGTCAGCAGTAGCTCCGTCTTCTTTATTTAACATTTGAACCAACTTAGTACTATCTTCAAATAAGTTTTTAGTCTTCAAAGCAAATTTAGAACCTAGTTTTTTCCCTAAAAATTTCTTATTGTTTACTTTTCCTTTTATATCAGAAAGCTCAAAAGTAAATTCTGAAGTTAATTCTTCTTCTTCGTTAGTAAATATACCTGTGATAGAACAAACTTCGGCAACTGCAGCTATTTCGTCAGAGCTAGAAAATTGTTTTTGTATACTATCTAATTGGTCATTTACTATTTTATCATCTATAATGATGTCATATTTCACTACGTCCTCACATACCGAAAAGTCTACATCAAACTTAGGAGACAATCCTAATTCGAATTCGAAAGTAAATTCGTCAGCGTCCCAAGAAATATTATCTTGAGGCTTAGGTAAAGGGTTTCCTAGTATATCTAGTTTTTCTTTAGATATATGTTCGTTAAGTGCAGATTGTAAAACTTTGTTTACCTCCTCCATAGTTATAGATTCTCCATATTGCTTTTTTATAAGCCCTACAGGCATTTGCCCTTTTCTGAAGCCAGGAACAGATGCGTTTTTTCTATAGTCTTTTATAGCTTTATCTACTTGTGGCTTATAGTCTTCTGCTACTATGACCACCTTTAATACAGCGCTTATATCGCTAATGTTTTCTTGAGTAATATTCATTTTGAAATCAATTTATTTTCGTTTCTACAAATCGCTAGCAAAAATATAGTTTTTAAATTAATTATAAAGGGGTAATTTAACTTTTTTGTAAATTAAAATTAAATTTAAATGAAAATTAATCGAATATGACTAAGGAATTCTCATTATCCAGTACATTACTCGGTTCTTTGGTCTAGTTTCTTCGTCTCCTCCTTCTATAGGTGTTTTTCCAGTTTGAGTAGTTGTACTAAAGTGGGTTTGTTTAGCAGTAGTACTTCCTGAAAATGTATGATTGTGGTCTCCATTAATTTTTACATAGTCCCATTTACCCGATACAGTCTCTCTGACACCCCCTCTGTCATAAATATCTACAGAGTATTTTCCACTTCTTTCATCATACCAACCACTGTAGTCACTTCCTACGGGTAACAAATACCCTTTATTCATGTTTGCATAGGCTAGGTCGGTAATTTGAGTACCACTAGCTGTTCTTCCACTAAGGTAATAGCTAGCTGAGTCAGTATTACCTGATATTGATAGAGTTTTATCTTCTGTTTTAAAGCTTGTGTTAGGTAGTGCGGTACTTTGTTATTGTGTAGTACCTGCAACTAAGTTCAATTCACCTCCCCATTCCCTAATAAACATACCTCGTAAATCTATTGTTTCATTTCCCCCATTACATAAAGCCCATCCTAGTATTGTGTTTATACCTAAGCCTGACGAGTCGAAATACATATTGTAGTCTCCTTGAAGGGTATATGGTACTGAAATACCTAAAGGGATAGATGATATACCATCATTACCCTTTAACGACTCTAACCAAGTAGCTTCATCGCCTATGTTATTATCTATTTCAAAAGCTACCTCATAAGCTGACTTACCTTCATCACCATGCTCTCCTTTCCCAAAAGGTATAGCACTTGACCAATCTCCAGAAGAAATTGAGAGTTTTATATACAAATTCCCGTTTTCGGCATCTAGATACGAATACCCTTTACTCTCACCATTATATGTATCTCTTCCTGTGAAATCACCTGATTCATCTACACTAAAAGGAACCCCATCATCCCCGTTTAACGACTCTAACCAAACAGATTCAGCACCTATATTATTATCTAACTCAAAAGCTACCTCATAAGCTGATTTACCTTCATTACCACGCTCTCCTTTCCCAAAAGGTATATATATATACAGATTAACTCCCAAAGGAATGGATTTGTTCCCCGTTATAGCCGAATACGTAAAATGGAGTAATAAATACCTAAATGATCATATAGCAGAGCCTGCGAAGCAATTTGCAACTATGCTAGAAGATGATAGAGAAGGAACCTTGGATAAGTTTATGAAGAAGTGATTGTTTGAGAGTTTGATGTAAAACAAATGTAATTCAGAGACATCTATGAATTACATTTGTTTTTATTTTTTTTCCTATGTTTTTTTTTTAAAGGAAAAGACCTCACATAGAACCAGAACAAGTAATTCAGCATCAAAATCAATCAACAAACATCTCTTTAATTACTGATTTTATTTTTTTTACATCTGCTTTTTCAACCTCCCCTAAGGTTTTAACAACCCTTTCTCTGTCAATAGTTCTTATTTGGTCTATTACTATCCAACCTATTTTTTCATTATGCTTTATTTCTACACGGGTAGGGTAGTTTTTAGAACTGGTAGTCATAGGAGCTACAATAATAGTTTTCAAGTGGAGATTCATCTCATTTGGAGATATAATTACACAAGGTCTAGTTTTATTTATTTCACTACCTTTTGTAGGATTTAGATTAACTAAAACTATTTCATATTGCCTTAATTCCACTCTTCCATAGTTTCATCTTCAAAAACATCGTCAAACAACAATTTATCATCAGAGTTATCATTCATATCTTTAAACGACTCATCCCAACCCTTTCTAGGAGTTGACAAAGGTTTTATTATAATATGTCCTTTTTCGAGTATAAGCATAACTTTATCCTTGATATTATATTTCTCTAAAAGAGTTTTACTAAACCTAATGCCTTTAGAATTACCTATTTTAATGACTGAAACTTCCATGACTAAATATTTTGTACACACAAAGTTATTACATTTGTTTGGTTTTTCCTAATTTAAAACTTTTATTATTTGAATTTACAGTTTTGTTTTTAGTGATTTATATAAAATGTCATTTATTTAGGTTAAGCGTATTTTAAACATCAATAACTTAACTAACAAGCTCTACTTTATACTTAGTCAACAAACTAACAAAATCCTCATCTTCTCTATATTCTTTCCAGTCTTCATCTTTTTCTATATGCTCTACAGTTATTTCTTTTTTAGATAGAGTAATATCTAAGTATTTTAAAGCTTTTTCTTTATCTCCTTTTAAAGCATATACACATGATAAGTTATAATGTCCTGCTCCATGTTTTATCGCTCCTTCACTTACATTTAGTGCTTCTTCTAATAGAGTTTCTTTTTCGCTTCCTTCTTTTAGTTTTGCTAAGCTCATAATAGAACCACTTAAACTATTTAGGAAATTTTTATCGTCATATTTTATTTCTGTAGCTTTTTCATATTTACTCCTAGCTTCTTTTAAAATATTTTCTACTTCATCTCCTTTCTTTAACTTTGACAATATCGATAAAGTAACTCCCAAATTATATAAAGCTTCGTGAAAATCAGGCTTTACATCTATAGCTTTTTTATAATTAACAATAGATTCTTCTAATAATATTTCTTTATCATCATCTTCTTCTAATTTTGATTGATTAGATAAAATAAGTCCTAAAGTAAATAAGACCTCATAAGAATTAGGTTTTATCTCTATGGCTTTTTTGATTCTATCTTTTGCTTCTTCTAATAATTTAATAGATTTCGTTTCTTCTTCTAATTCTGATAGACTAATCAAAGAAATAGCCCAATCTAGTAAAGCTTCATAATAATCAGGTTTTATTTCAATAACTCTTTCAAACTTATCTATAGCCTCCTCTAATAAACTTACTTTTTCTACATCTGCTTTTAGCTCTGATAATTTTGATAAAACAACACCCCAATTATGTAAAACTTTGTGATAATCAGGTTTTATTTCTATTGCCTTTTCATATTTATTTACAGCATCATTCAATAAACCCTCTCTGTCTTTCCCTGTTTTTAACTCCGCTAATTTTAACAAACCCAAACCCCAATTACCTAAGGCATCATAATGATCAGGTTTTATCTCTATTGCCTTTTCAAACTTATTCATAGAATCATTCAATAAACTCTCTCTTTTTTTTCCTTCTTTTAGTTCTGCTATGTCCAACAAGGTGGTCCCCCAATTATCTAAGGCATCATAATAATCAGGTTTTATTTCTATTGCCTTTTCATATTTATTTATAGATTCGTTTAATAAACCCTCTTTATCTTCTTTTAACCTTGATAATCTTAATAAAACAACACCCCAACTATTTAAGGATTCATAATGATCTGATTTTATTTTCATAACTCTTTCAAACTTATCTATAGACTTCTCTAATAAAACCTCTCTCTCTTTTCCTTCTTTCAAATTAGCCAAATCTAATAAACTAAGACCCCAATTAATTAAAATTATATAATTATCAGGAGCTATTGATATTCCTTTTTCATATTTGTTTATTGCTTTATTAAACATGTCAATATCTATACTTTCTTCTAATTTCCATAATTTAAACAAAGCAGTTCCCAAATTACTTAAAGCCATATAATCATCTGGCTTTATTTCTAGAACTCTTTCATATTTATCTATAGATATATTCAATAAATCCTTCTTTTCTTCACCTTTTTTCAACTCTGCTAAATTTGATGAATCAACACCCCAATTATAATACAGAATAGCCAAACTATCATTTAACTTATCATCTTTGAACGCCCTTACTCTTTCTTCAATATCATTTATAGTATTAATATCATATTCCTTATTTAGCCTCAAATTTATTATTTCATTGCTCAAATGGCCTATTTCTATATTCAAACTATCTTCAGCACTAATATTTCCCTCTCTTTCAAATTGATTTATAGATATATCTACATTATTATTTGCTGTTTTTAATCTTTCTTTTACATCTTTATATTTTTCATCATTGTCTATATCTACTATATTCTCTAGCATATCTTTTAACGAACTAAATGGCTTATCTATTATCTTAGGTTGTGGAAGCTTTAATTCACTATTAAGTCTCATCATAAACGAATCCGAGTCATATCCTTTAATTATAGATGCGTTTGTATTAGGTTTGTTTATAAATTTTTTTACTTTATCAATAGGGTTATTATCTTCATAACAAACCCAGTATAAGCCATTATCGAACCTTCCTAGTTTTTTTATATGATCCAAAATAGGATCGTCACCACTATAACCTATAAATACCCATGGCCTCTTGTTTGCTATCTTATTAAAAATATTTGGAACAGTTTCCCCAACCTTATCTAATTCTTCATCAGTATTTAACATCCATGCTCCATCATA
>JABSPL010000176.1 GCA_013215105.1 Flavobacteriaceae bacterium | reverse complement strand
TTTGTTATTAAGCATGTTTTGTATTTTGTTGTTGGTTCTACTAAAATACAATTAAATCAAGGGTTTACCTGAGATTACATGCTTTTTTTTATGCTGAAAAATCAGGTAAACCTTTATTTATTAAGGGTGCGAAACTTGAGAAATATAAAATAAATAGTAAGGAGAAGATGAGTCATTTCTTAGGGCAAATAGGTTCTGAAAGTGGTAGCATGAGAAGTCTTACCGAAAGCTGTAATTACTCTAAAGGCAATGAAACTCTAGAGAAATTCATTTTAAAAACTAATCCTAGTACAAAAACTGTAAAGAGTATTATTTACAAGATAATGAGAAACCCTGATTTGTTAGATAGCTTAAGTAAGGTAGAGGAATATTATTTTAATACAAATAAAGACACTATTTTTAGCATTCCTAATGACACTATTTTTCATAAATATCCTTTTAAATCTACTTATGACGGAGGCGAAGGTGTAAATACTACTTACACCAAAGGAAATAGTACTTGTGGTGAAAATGTTTGTTGCTTGTTTAAGTATGTTTATCGCTTTACTAGTAATAGTGCTGATACAAAAGACGACAAATATAAGCTAGGTAGAGGTTTTATACACCTTACGAGTAAAAGTAACTATGAATATTATTATAACTTATGGTTAAAAGCCGATGATGACCCTAATTACCCAAAAAGTAAAGATGCTAACAAGGAAAGAACGAAGGCTAACTATTCTATGGATGATTTCATAGAACTATTAACCTCAGATATAGAGGTGGCTATTGAAGTTAGTTTTATGTATTGGGATGAGAGTAAGAAAGGGTTAAATAACTTCATAGTAAAGCCAAAAGAAGGAGAAGAAGTTGACCCAGAAAGTAATGAGTTTAGGGAAAGTGTAAGGCAAATAGGAGGTGTAATAAACGCATGGGATGAAGATGCTACAGAAATTAAGATAGGATCTTTCAAGGATAGACTAAAAAACAGTAAAAAAGTATTTAATAATTTATAATATGAAACAGTTAATAATTATAGTAATAGTGTTGATTAGTTTATGTGGTAACGCACAGGAACAAGAGTATAAATATTCTAGAGAACAATTTCATGGAATATGGAAGGGTGTTGAAATGTCAAGAGACCCATTTGCGGATATAACAGATGAATATAAAGTTTATACAAAGAATAGAATGTTAAGTTTTTATGTGAATAGTGATTGGTTACATAGTTATTACTTTGGGTTTAACGGATACTTTGGAGGAGGAGTACATCCTGAAACATATAAAAATTCAATAGTAAGTTTGTTAGATAATGGTAATTTTTATTATACATCAAGAGAAGACGGAAGTAGTATAGTTGCTAACCCACCTCCAGAGTTTGTAAATGTAACAGAAACCACTTTGGAGATACCTTGGGATATATTTGAGAAAATAACCACCCTCCCACAAACAGCTTTGCGTAAACTCTACCAACACTCCATAACCAACAAACGCAACTACATACGTGAATTCTTAGAAATAGGAGTGCGAAAAATAACCACCGACAAAACCTATATATACAAAGAGCGAGGAGGTAACAACCGAACCAATATGTACTTAGTAAAAGGAGATATAATAGAGGTAATATCAGCTTATCCTAAACGAGTAAACTTAAAATATGAAACAGCTAAAGGCAAAATAATAACAGGTTGGGTAAAAAAGGAAGATGTATCGGAGAGTTTGAATAAATTGATAGAAGCTAGTAAAAAGAAATAATGTTACCTATACCAGATGTCATTAGTAAGCAACCGCCCTTAGTCGTAAAACGTAAGCTTACAATAGTTATATGGCGTTAAAAAAATAGAATGTTTGAGGAGGAACGACGAGTTACTATTTTTAG
>JABSPL010000175.1 GCA_013215105.1 Flavobacteriaceae bacterium | reverse complement strand
CCCAAACGTATAAGTTCTTTAGCTTGCTTTAGTCTTTCCGAATTTATCAATCTACGTGCCAGATGGTATATATTATAATACGTATTATGGGCCGTTTCTACTGGGTAAATATCATATCCATATCTTTCTGATAGCTTATTATAAAATGCTTCTACTTCTTTTGCAGGATTTTCGGCACTTAGGAATTCATAATAATCTACATTCCAAACATCTCTGGGATATATAAATCTGAAGGCGTTAAACAAACAACCCACTACAACACCATAGCCCGATTCATCTTCTAAGTTATCGATTTTAAGCTTTACATTCGATGAGTTTATACTATTGAAGTTCTTTGAAAATACTGTTTGGGAAAGCTCTCGTTTTTCTTGAATATCTTTGGTTCTTTTTGTTTGCCCCAAATACAAGCTTGCCTTTTGATGCTTATTAACAGATTCAGTCAGTCTTTCACCTATTGTTTCCCCTGAAGTTAAAACTCCATCAATACCTCCATTGATAGAAATAAAGTTTTTAAACATTCCTGGGGCATCCCAAAAAGCCTGATAAACAACACCACTTGTTGGTGATAAACCTATAATTGTACGGTTCGAGTTTACGCGATACTTTTTTTGTATAAGAGGCAACAACTCTTCTTCGAAAAACTGTAGGTATATTTTGGGGTCTCCACCTCCTTGATAATAAATTTTACCGTTAGGACCTTTTTTTTCTAAAGCCATATCAAATCGTTTGTCATTTATGGGGTTTGGCAAACCTATAACGATACTCTCTGGCATATAGTTTCGTGATGCCCATAGCGTTGTCATTGAGCGTGTAATATCAAACATAAATTCTCCATCTAAAACTAGAATAATCGGATAATCATGAATATTTTGATTGTAATTTGGAGGAAGAGAAACATAAACATCTCGTTTTTCATCCAATATTTCTGATTGTATTTGGATAGTTTCAATATTGATTATTTGACCCGCAGATTTCATTTTATAAAACGTCTGATCATTTTGAGCGTTCACATTAGTCGTTATTAATACAATAAATGTGAAATAAGTAAGTAATTTTGATATCATAGTATTTATATTAATTTTGAACAGATTGAAGATTTTCTTTAAAAGCCTCTAATCCGCGTTGCGAATATTCAGTAGCTAACTCTATTGCTTTAGTATAATTCAATCGGGCGTTTTTAATATCTCCCATTGCCTTATAAACATCACCATAACAATTAAAAACTCTTGCCGACCAAGGGTAATCTTTTACTCCTTTTTCTAATAATTTAAACGCTGCTTTTGTATTCCCATATTTTAAATAAAAATCACCATAATTTACGTATCTAAAATCACGTATATAATCCTTTAGAAAATAATCTAACTCTTTTATCAAAAAAGTAAACTCTTTATAGTCATCTGCTCTCATTGCAATTCGCAACAAATTTATTTTTGTCCTAAAATGTATTTCTGAACTAAGCCCGTATTTTAATCCATATTTTTTATAAATGTCAACCACATTCTGATAACCACCAGCATCTTTATAGTCTTCGTACGAATCAAAACTTATTGGCACATACGGTGTATAATAATTCTTAATTCCATTGTATATAACCTGGTAAGGTGTAGACCAATGATCTTCTTTAGTAAGAGTATTTACATTCCATCTCAAATTATGAGGAGTTTTTTGTTTTAAAGCTTCCGAAAAAGCATTAAACCTTTCAGTTGCCCATTGTTCTGAGGGGCTAAGACCAAAATACAGATACTTCTCTTGCTCAAATGATTTTGATGTGAATAGATCTAATATTTTATTGTTCCATTTGATAGCACTCGCAACAAAATAGGCCGAAAACAACTCTGGTTTGTCAAATAGAATATTAAGAATAAAATCGCCGGTATCTTCCCAACCAAAAATCATTCTATCATTATTGGTCCTATAGTTTTTATTAATATAAGTAAATAGGTCATGCTCAATGAAGTTTCTGAATTTCAATTCGTATTTTTTTGATTTGAAATCTATTCTTCTTTCACCCCAATCCTTACTGTTTATACCCACAACAATAAATTCGGGTGCTCTATCTCGCCATTTGAATGCTTGCTGAAAACCTACGCCATAATAAAAATAAGTCTGACCATCGAGGACATAAAGGGTTGGGTATTGTTTTGTAGAAGATTCATAGCCCTCTGGAAGGAAAATTTGTATCTCTTTGTTTTTATCTAAACTTTTTGAATCAATTTGTATTGTTTTAAAAGTTTGTGAAAACGCTAGTGATGTGCTTAGTATAATAAATAACAATATTTTCATCTTAATTACTTGTGTTTTTTAAATCGGATAATTGTTTTTTGTATGTCTCTAAATTTTGATCAGAAGATTTTTCTGCAATTTCAATAGCTTGTTCAAAATGTGAACTTGCTAAAGTTTCTTTTTCTTGATGCAAATAGGCTTGACCTAAACCATAATGCATTTCTGCCATTTCTTCTGATTTAGGATATTTTAATATAGCTGTTTTTAAATAATTGATAGCTTTAGTATAACGCTTATGTTTAAGATAGAATTGACCAAATATATTTTGCCATCTTGGAGAATCATACCGTTTTGATTCTGCAGTATCTTTAAATTCATTAATAAATAAATCGAAATATTTAATGTTGTTTTTTAAATAAGCGAGTGATATTAGACGCCTTTTAGTCAAATCATCAATTTCTGTCGGGAAACTATATCGTTTACCTCTTCTTACAAAAAAATCTTTTAGCTTTGGTATTCCTCCGAAATCAACAAATCCTTTGATATCACTAAAAATCGGAGGGCCAAAGTCATGATAGTAATATCTTAATCCGTGATATAAAGCAAGGTAAGCTGTAGTGCCATGTGCTTCATCATTAAATAATTGGTATTTCCAAATAAGTTGATTTGGTGATTTTTCTTTTAACTTCTTCGCTAATAAATCGCTACTCTCAACGGTATAAATATCCAACGAAGAGTTGGCTATATACAAATATTTTTTATCTGTAATTTTATGAGCTATAAAAGTATCAATCAGATCAATATCGTCCCAAGATCCGTTGCTAATCAGAGCCGCATTAAAAAGATTTGGCTTTGTAAATAAGGCGTAGTTTGCAAAATCAGCTCCTCTTTCCCAGCCGAATAAGACCCTATCAACTGAAGATCTATATTCCTTATCAATAAAAGGAATAAGTTCTTTTTCTAAAAATTGAATATATTTATCACTCTGATTAATAAGAATTGTTCGCCTAAGAGGGTCATTTGTGTTTTTATTTGTAATACCTACAACAATCATTTCAGGTAAAACTCCAGGTAGTCTCAAAGATTTTTGAATCCCAACACCATTTATAAAATGCCATTGTCCATCTAAAATGTATAATACTGGATATTTTTTATTAGATGTATCGTATGAATCTGGTAAGTATATTTGAATTTCTTGGGCTTCATTTAAACTTTTTGAATCAATTTTTATTGTTTTAAAAGTTTGTGAAAACGCTAATGATGTACTTAGTATAATAAATAATAATATTTTCATTTTGTATATGCTTTTATAAGCAATAAATATATAACACAGTACAGTGTTATGCAAAGTATTATTGATAATTAACATTTAATTATCATTCCTTAATTGATATTAAGATATACTATGTATAGTGTAATATAGTATAACGATAGGGTTAACAAACGTAAGGATACTATAAACTCTGACGTTTCAGTTTAGCATTAGCAAAACTTACAATTTTGCGGATCTTATTCAATACTCTGAACTTTATATTAACATTAAAACACTTATTGTTTTTACACCTCGTTGGCGGTAGTATTCACTATTTTATCAATGGGTATATGGTCAATAAGATTATTTCCATAGTGTGCAATTTCAATATACTTATCTGTATTTAGTAAGAAGTCTGCAGGTATTTGATGAAATTTACCTTCTACTTTCCCTCCCAATTTGAACCCTTTTGAAGAAGCATTAATCATACTTTTAATTCCTTTCCAAGTTGTTGTTTTTATTAATTTAATCCAAGATGAATTTACACCATATAAATTATACAGTTTTAATTCTGGGTCTGCAATGATAGTGAAATCAAATGAATGTCTATCATAAATCGATTTAATCAAACTTTCTTTACTACTCTGAAATACAGCTATTAACTTAATATCTAAGCTCTTTAATCTTTCAGATTCATTCTTTATCTCAGAAATTCTCAAATTACACAACGCACATTCTGCATATCTAAAAAAAGTAAGTAATACTTTTTGGTTTGATAGTTTGTGTAGGTTTATTTTTGTGCCATGAATATCTGATATTTCAAAATTTGGTGCTTTTTGTTCTTGTTTTAGTTTCATCTTTTTTTTATAAAATTGATTATATTGTTTTTTACAAAATTGATGATATTAAAGATAAATTTCCTTGATTGAAATCAAGAAATCATATTCCGAACCCTACTAAGTGTTTCCGGAGTCATATTTAAGTAAGATGAAATATATTTTAATGGTATTGAATTTACTAGATGCCCACTTCTTTCTATAAATACCTTGTACCTGTCTTTTGGGGATAATGTTACCAATTCTATTTGCCGTTTTAGATGGCCTATTAGTGTTTTTTCAATAAGTGAGTGATACCATTTGGCAATTTCAGGATAACTATTTATAAGTTGATCTAATTCTATTTTCGATATTTTTAATATTTCAGTATCCGAAATTGCTAATAGAGACAATTCTGTCGGAGCCTGAGTAGAGAAAGAAATAAAGGATGTAATTATTGAACAACCGTATCCAAATCCTAAAACAGAATTTTTGTTTTCACTTTCGACAATTAAAGCAATGCTACCTGAAATAATAAAATACAAGTAATTTTCCTTTTGATTTCTTTTAAGCAAATAGTCATTCTTTTTTACAAGACTCCTTTTATTCCATAAATTACTCATCATAGAAATAGATTGCTGACTTAGATTGCTGTTTTTAAGAAAAGTTTCGAGTTCATTTTTCATGTTTTGAAATTTTGTTAAATACGCCAAGAATTATACCAAAATGTGATATTTGTAGATCTTACACTTTAATTAGTTAATTTACAGCTTTTCACATCGTATATAGTAAAAAGTATTACCATCCCAGAGGGTATTATCATTTTTACATAGTGCTATATATTGTTTAATATTTAGCAATCAAGGTACTAAATTTATATTAGGTAATATTCCCTAAAATTTCATTTCTTATCTTAAGTCAATGCATACGTTTTTTTCGAGGGCTACTTTTGTATAAAATAAAAATAAAAAAAATGATACTAACAAAACTTCAAAATCAAGGAAAGGCGTATTCGCAATTAGCTGGTCTTTTATACCTTATTATTGCTATAATTGGCGGATTTAGTATAGGTTATATGCCAAGTATAATTGTATCCGAAGGAAATGCAGTGCTTACTTTTCAAAACCTAATTGATCATCAAGAATTATTCAGATGGGGTATTGCAGGTGATATAGCTGTATTGGTTTTAGAAATAATACTTACCGTGATGCTCTATCAACTTTTTAAATCAATTAGCACTACAGGAATGACCATTGCTACTTATTCTAGACTTGCCATGGCTATAATAATGGGAATGAATCTTATTAATTACATGATTCCTGCGATAATTATGACTCAGCCTGAATATCTCGATGTCTTTAGTTCCGAACAGTTAAAGTCCATTACTCTCCTTTTTTTTAAGGTTCATAAGTATGGGGAGTTGGCTTGGCAGATTTTCTTTTCTATTCATCTTTTCACTCTTGGCTATGTGATTCGAAAATCAGGGAAAACGCCAAAATGCTTAGGTCTTATAATGCTAATAGGAGGTGTTGGCTATGCTGGAGATAGCTTTATACAGCTTATATTTATAAATTCAGAGATGCTTTCTGTCTTGTTTTCAATTTTGCTTGTTTTGGCAGTAATTGCTGAATTTTGGTTCGCCTTTTGGCTATTGATTAAAGGTATTAAGAATAAAACTTTGACCTAAATATGTTTATCTTTTCTTCTGATAGGCTCGTTTTTTAATTCGACTTAGCGATTCAGGAGTCACGCCAATATAACTAGCTATCTGATGTTGGGGAACTCGATTCATCAAGCTAGGATTATTTTCCATTAAGTCCGAAAAGCGTTCTTCGGCAGAGGAGGTCATAAAAGAAGCCATTCTCTCCTGAAGTTCTCCAGCATCCTTTTCAACTTCGTTTTTTATGAATTCCGTAAGTCTTGGGATGCGTTCGCACATCTGATCAACTAAGGATTGATTACCCACCGTTAGGAGGCAATTATCAGAACATTCCAAAAAATGCTTAGAAGGAACTTGATTTGTATAACTTGAAAAAGAATTTACTGATTGACCTTCTGTAAAAAATGCAGTAGTTTTTTCCAATCCATCTTTAATGTAGAATTCTCTTACACAGCCCCTTATTATAGCATAACATTCTTTTGAGATACTTCCTTCTTTAAGTAATATATATCCTTTTTTGAACTCTCTAAGTATGGTGTTTTCAACGATAATTTCAGTTTCATCAGCATTTAAAAACGGGAAATCAGATATAAATGTCCTAAATTCTTTTTTCATCTATTCTATTTAATACCATACAAAGCACAAGTATATAAGCCCTGTAAATGGTTTGTTAATTTTATTACTATGCTTTACAATCTGACAAAACACATAGAATATTCTTACCCTTCCTAAGTCAGATATAATTTCGTTCAGATTATAATATCTACCAAAATAAGATAAAATAATTAACCCTTGCAAGTGTGTGTCATTTTTTAAATTATAAACAACCAGTTTATATCCGAAAAAACAAGAACCAAATTAGAAACTAGTTTTTTATCTAAACTTTATAAGAAAACACAAATACGTAAGCCCTTTATTCCAAGCAGAGATTAGTTGTTAGCAATAGTTTATTTTTCAATTATCAAATTTTCTATATACCTGAATAGCTCATGGCTAAACGTTTCCTAAACGCTCAATACCTTGGTTCTTTACCAAAGCACCTATAGGCGGTTTAATACCTTTCCCTATAAAACGACATTGGTAGACCTGCCACCATCTTAATTACAGTTAACATTGAAATTATTTATTGCCGTCCAATGCTTACTCGGCACACTATAAAGCGTAGGGATAGTTTGGTTTGTTAAGCCATTATTGGCTGTAGTTCGCTGATTTAGAGTTTTAAAGTCATCATATCGGAGCTTTATGTTTTCTTTGTATTTTTCTCAAATAACAAAATACCCCAACTAATTAAAAGGTAGATGATGCTAATTATAATAATAACAAATTTAATTACTGCAAAATAATAGGCAACCGAAGACCATATCTGCTTTAAATCACCTAATAATAATTTGATCAAAGCAATGTTTTCTATGATATCGAAAAATGCTGCAATAAAAATTAGAATAACTAAAAGATTCCCAAACTTATGGAAAGATTTATTTTTCCATAAACTATTATTTATATTGAAGATTAGTAAAGCTATAAAACTTGAATATACCAAAAGAAATAGAAAATCAAAACCCAAACTTAAGCCTGCATTAATTTTAGTACTGCCGCCCCATGAGTTCAAAATATCTACCGATTTATCTAAGTCTTTTGCAAGTTCAAAAGATACAATTCCATTTTCACAAATCTCATTTTTCAAAGGAATATCAAAAATTGTAATAGCTATAATGTTTATAATTATAGTAATTAACAATATCAATGTGATTCTTTTTTTATACGTCTTAATGAATGTTTTCATAATTTATAATTTATGTTTTTATTGGATACAATACCTTTTATATAATACGTAGTTCTATTTTTTTAAATACTTATTGGAAATATACCTTATGCCCTGTTAGTTATTCATTCATTTTACCGTTTAGTTTATAGTTTGATAAAACATAATGAACGTGCTTATACATCGTAACTTACATATAACTTCGTTCTACACTTCTATTTTTATCAAATTAAGCGATTATTATTAAAATCTACAAGTAATAAATTAAAAATACTTTAATCAATACCATATTACGGTTCAATATATCTTATGCCTAGCACGGTTTCAATATTAATACAACTCCAATAATGTATAAACCAAGTGTTGTGACCATAAATCTGTCGACCTCCTTATTGCAAGCAGAGGTCAGTCAACTAAGCATATATCCTTGATCTATCGGCAGGTCATATACTTAGCTTTTATCCACTGTATTTCTATATATTTCCCTGGGATAGTCCAATATATTTACATTTTCGCTTTCTAGTTTTCGAATAGCATCTTTTGCTATCCATTGTGCTGATTTACTATCAAATTTCAATATTTCATTTGCAGTTTCAATCGCTTTTATATTTAGGTCAATATTCCGTTTTCCAATATTTCGTAAAGCCCAATTTACCGCTTTTTTAACATACAACCTTTTATCATTAGCTTCTCTCTTGATTATTGGGAAAAATTGCTCAAATAGTTTATTCTCTGATTTTTTGTTGGCCATACAATAAGATGCTAAAATTGCAAATCCTGCTCTTTTTTCAAATTCAGAATCTCTTTTAGTCCATTCTAATATTTTAACCAGTGCAAATTCACTTTTAGAAAACAAACCCATACAAAAACTGTCGCAAATCTCCCAATTTTCAAAAGTTTTTACCCATTTCTCCATTAGTTGCTCTGTAATATCTTTTGGGTTAAACATTTTACTACACAAAAGTCGCCCTTCATATATCCCGCTGTCAAAAAGTTGTAGAGCCAGTTCGTTATCCTGTCCGATATCTTTGGCTATTATTTTCAGATCTTTGTGATAAATACCCAAAGAATTGTTTGATTTTATTCCAAACTTTTTTTCTTTAAAAATCACCTTTTCGGCATCTTGCAAATCGTAAAGACATTTTATAATTTCGGAATAACTCACTCTTGTTTTTTATAGTTTATTTTAATCGCTTGATTTATATAATATTCAACGGCCTCTTTATTCAGTTCTTTTTGAGGTAATACTCTAATAGCTTTCCCCTTTCCTGTTAGTAAACCCAACTTATTTTCCATTTTAGCACCTTTTAAAAATCCTAAATCAATTCCATATGGCATTGTTCGCATATGACAAATTCCACCTTTTTTATTTGAGTAAGTTGTAATTCTTTCTTTTTTAGTTTCCATTATTCCGTCAAATGATAACAGATATTCTCTGGCTTCAAGAAATAGCTCTTTATGTTCCGATTTTAGGTCTTTTTCGTATTGCATTTTAGTTTTTTCTTATAGGCTAACAGTTATTTTATCTTTATAATTATTTTCCCTTTCGCACGCCCAGACTTCTGATAAAGCAAAGCATCTATTGATTCCGGAAAATCAAAAACTTTATCTATTATGGGTTTAATAGATTCAGCTTCTACCATTTCTTTGATAGTATGTAATTGTTGACCGTTAGGACTCATTAAAATCATTTTGTAGTAAGCAGATTTCTTTTTGATTTGATTTGTAATCTTCTTTCTTTTTAAGCCGAGAAGAAAACGAATCAATCTATTTAACCCTAATTCTCTTGCAGTTTCTTTATCGACTACTCCAGCTATACTAACTACTTTGCCTCCCTTCTTAATTACTTGGAAAGCTTCAATAGTGTAATTGCCTCCTAATGTATCATAAACAGTATCAATATCTTTTACGATATCCAAATAATTTTCTGTTTTATAATCTATTACCCTGTCAGCACCTAATTCTTTAACCCAAGCAATGTTTTTAGTACTTGTAGTAGTATATACATATGCACCTTTACTTTTTGCATATTGAATGGCAAATGACCCAATCCCTCCTGAACCAGCATGAATTAATACTTTATCGCCCGATTTTAAATTTACTTTATCAAAACATTGAATAGTAGTAAGACCAACCAATGGTAAACTTGCTGCTTCTTCAAAACTTAAATTTGAAGGCTTTAAACTTACCACCCCATTATCGACTGCAATATATTCAGCAAAAGTTCCTGGAGCATCAGATGGAACCCTTGAGTACACTTCATCACCAATATTTAAATTAGTTACATTTTTACCTTTTTCTACAATGACTCCCGTAACATCAAAGCCTATAGGAGCAGGAAAGGTTAATTTATCTAACTGCTTCATTAGACCTTCTATTATTTTATAATCAATAGGATTTACACTTGAAGCATAAATTTCAATTAATACTTGGTTTTCTTTTATTGTGGGCTTTTCTATTTCGTTGAACGCTAAATTATCTTTAACGTCTCCGTATCCCATTATTTGTAGTGCTTTCATAGCTGTTATTTTATTTGTTTAACGTAAATAAACTGTTTTTATAGGTTATTTCAAAATTTAATTGATATAAAACACTACTTAATCAAGTATTTTATATTCACTTTTTCGGTAGTTCTAAAGTAACCTAAAGGGTAATTATCAGGGTTTGTAATATTCTTGCAATTTCCCTTTATGCTAACTGGAGTGGTAGAGCCAGGACCTCCATTGTTACCTTCTGTCTGATTACTTACTAGTCTCATAAAATTGTAATATCGCTTCGATATATTGTAGAAATTAACAATATACTTATCTCCTGCAGATATTTTCTCTATGCTTTCGTCATCAAAATACAATGATATTTTCTCTTCTATTAATTCTCCATTTCTATTGTTATCACTAGATGAAGAAAATAGTTTTAAAGGGTTTCTTTCCACATAATAATCAAATAGATAAAAATTCTCTTCATCCTCCGGATCATTATACGACAATATTATTTCAATCAGATCTTGTTCAAATCCGCCCTCATCATTTTGTTTTATTTCTTCTAATATATCGGGAGTTGGCAACATAGTCGATTCCGCTTCATACACCTGAGTATTATATTCTATTCTCATAGTATAGCTCATTCCTATTTCAGGAACAAAATAATTGCATTCATATAGACCTGTCTCTCCATCTTCTACGAAATCAAATGGATTATCATTACTATCAGAAACTGTTACAACAGCTCCATTTACTGGTTCTATAGTCCCTCCGAAGTAGTCAGTTGTATTGCTAAGTTTTATCTGTTGGTCGTTGCCTACAGTGCCTTTTTCCCAATCTATAGATGCATCTATGACTAGTCTAGGGTCGTTGTAACTGGTTTTTATATCTATGACTTTTTCACAAGAGATAAGTGCAAGTACTAAAACTATTATATATATATATTTCATCTTTTTAAAATTTAAAATTATAAGTAACCGAAGGGATCAGTCCGAATATAGACAGCTGAACCGCCTCATTTTGTCTAGTTGTTTCATTTTGCCTAAACGAAATAGAATTTGCATTCTCACGACCATAAACATTGTATACGCTAAACACCCATTCTGCTTTCCATTTCCTACCTTTATTCTTACTAGGATTATAAGTCATAGAGATATCTAAATGATGAAAGTCTGGTAAACTATCCTCATTTCTATCGGAATAATTAGGAATAACAACATCTTGATATACATACTGAGAACTAGGATAGGTGGTAGGCCTACCTGTTTCGTAAGTGAAATTAAATCCATAAGACCATTTTTTAGAATAATTGTAAGAACCTACTACTGATAAGTTATGAGTCTTATCGTAATTAGATTTGTACCAATTCCCATTTACTATACCCGATTCTTCAGCAGTTCTACCTTCTACTTTCTGCTCGGCTCTAGAGAGAGTATAGCTTACCCAACCTGTAAACTTACCTTTATTCTTCTTAAACATCAATTCCAATCCATAAGACCTAGCCTCACCCGATAGTATCTGTGTTTCTATATTTTCCTGAGCTATAAGACTAGATCCGTCTATATAATCTAACCTGTTGTTTATTGTTTTATAATACACTTCTGTTTCCAAAGAATAATCTCCTTCAGCTATATTAGTGTAATAACCCAAATTATACTGATTGGCTATCTGTGGCTTTATATACTTTCCACTAGGAGCCCAATTGTCTAGTGGTGTTGGGGAGTTGCTATTCGATATAAGATGTATGTACTGAGCCATACGGTTGTATCCAAATTTGAAGGAATTATCATCATTTATCCGAAAAGAAATAGCCAGCCTAGGCTCTAACTCTCCGAAGGTAGCTATAGATTCTGATTTACCATATTGCTTTACATCTGTTCTGATTCCTTCTTGGTATATTCCCGATTCAGAATCGTAGGTTACAGGCATATTATTTTCGTATAGCTGCAAGTCTTCTCCTCCCAAACGGCTAAACATACTATATCTAAGTCCGTAGTTTACCGATATCTTATCTGAAATATCTTGCTTTACCGATATGTATAGTGCAGACTCTAGAGCTTTTTTCAAATCTAAAGACTTTTCATTTATAACCGAACCCTCCCCGAAAGGAGAAATAGCACCTGGATTAAATTCGTATAAAAGACTATTTATACCAAAATCGACCTTTACATCATCACTTACATAATACTTAAAATCGTATTTGAAATTGGTATTCTTAATTCCTGATTGCCAAGAAAAGCCCAAATAATCAAAATCCAAATTATAGCTATAGTCAGTATGTATAAACGATAAGTTAGAAAACAATTTTTCTGTAAAAAGATGATTCCATCTAAGACTCAAAGTAAAGTTTCCGTAGTCATTAGCAAACGAGTCACCAAAGGCCAGCACATCTCTACCAAAATAACTAGATAAGAAAATTTTATTTTCTTCATCTATAGAGTAACTTAGTTTAGCATTCAGGTCATAAAACGATATTTTATTACCTTTCAGATCTTTGCTCAGAGGAAAAAACAAATGAACATACGAGCTTCGGCCTGCTACTATAAAAGAACCTTTTTCCTCTCTACCTATAGGGCCTTCCACCAACAGTCTGCTCGACAGGACTCCTACTCCTCCTTGTATATGCATTTCTTTGGCATTTCCATCTTTTTGATGCACATCTAATACCGAAGATGCTCTACCTCCGAACTGAGCAGGAATACCTCCTTTGTAAAGCTTTAAATTCTTTATAGCATCGCCATTAAAAACTGACACAAAACCAAAAACATGATCAGAGTTGTACAAAACAGCCTCGTCTAGCATTATCATATTCTGATCGGCAGCACCTCCCCTAACATTGAAGCCGGCACTACCCTCTCCTCCGTTGGTAACCCCTGGTAGTAGTTGTATAGTTTTTATCAAATCGACCTCCCCTAGTACTACAGGTATTTTTTTAATATCCTTCATAGTTAGCTTATGCGAGCTGACCTCTGCCTTTCTTATATTAAGCGTTTTGGCAGAAGTAGAAATAACTACCTCGTCTAACTGAGACATGTTTTCAGAAATCTCATAATTCTTTTTTATGTTTTTATCTAAAACTATAATTTCCTTTATAGAAGTATATCCCATATAATCTATCAATATATTATGAGTTCCTACAGCTAAGCTTATAGAAAAATATCCGTATTCGTTAGTAGTAGTACCCTTAATCAAATCGGGAAATATAACATTTACACCTATAAGTGTTTCTCCCGTGGCAGCGTCTTTTACCGTTCCGCTTATAGTATACTTTTCTTGTGCATTTGCTTTATAAGATAAAGCTAAAAATAGTATAAGGATACTAATCCTTATACTACCAATTGTTATTTTCATGGTTATTTGTTTTATTGACTAGCGAAATTATGTTTTTGTTTATCAATAAAACAAATATTTATGTTAATAATATGCAAAATATAATAACTTATCGTTGATATTAATTAAACAGCTAAGTTTAATTAATTATTAGAAAAACTATAATATAGCTGTATACTACTTTAATCCTACTAATATATCGGTAAACTCACTTGTATATTCTATTACTATCTTGCCTTCTTTATTCATTTCATAAGGCAAGCCACCTTCTATCTTTTGTATAACACCTTTACTGTCCAAAAATATATTTACAGGAAATGTATTTAAACCTAATACTTCCTCTATATATTCTTTAGCATTAACTATATGAGTAAAGTTATACTCATGCTTTTTTATAAATTTAGTAACATCTTCTTTTGTCTCATAAGTTATAGAAATAAAATTGTATTTGTCTTTATATCTTTTTTGTATCTCGTTAAGTACAGGCATTTCGTCTATACAAGGTGGACACTTGGTGAACCAAAAATTTATAAGAGTAGGTTTTCCTTTTAACTTCTCAGAATCGAACGTACCTCCTAGTAAAGTTTCTAGCTCAAACTTAGGCAATGTCATTCCTTCCATAGTTTTCTCTTCTTTCTCTTTTTTACTTTTTTTATTATCACTTAGGTTCAACGATGCGTAGTGAATAATAGAATCGTTTCTTGTTATGGTTTTATTAATTTTTATTTTATAAAACATATCAGAACCTGTTGCTTTACTTATTCTATCAGCTAGATCTTTTCCTTTCTCTTCTATTTCCTTTTTTGTAAGTACATCTTTAGTACCATTGATATAATATTCATTTTGACTATAACTATTTAAAGATATAATGAATATCAGTATTATTAATTCTTTTTTCATAGTATTATGTTTTATTTCATTTGCTAATGTATGTTTTTTTAAGAATAACTCACCTGTTTTAGTAAACCTTATCTTGAAATATTTAATATCATAAACAAAATATAACACAAATAACTCTATAAATACCATCTTTTTATTAAATTTGCATCTCAAAACAACACTTATGAAGTATCAAGAACGTAAGCAGGCTATTTTACTATTAGAAGATGGCACTCATTTTGAAGGAAAATCAATAGGAATAGATGGTCATGCTATAGGCGAACTATGTTTTAACACAGGGATGACTGGTTATCAGGAAATATTTACCGACCCTTCTTACAAAGGGCAAATGATGGTAGCAACCAACGCTCATTTGGGTAATTATGGTGTTAATGACTCCGAGACAGAATCCGATTCTATAAAAATATCAGGGCTTATATGTAGGAATTTCTCCTATCACCCTTCTAGGGTAGGGATGGATGATAGCTTAGAGAATTATTTTATAAAAAATAATCTGATAGGTATTTCCGATGTTGATACTCGTGCGGTGGTTAGCTATATTAGAAAAAACGGAGCTATGAATTCTATTATTTCTACCGACGGAACTAGCCTCGAAGACCTAAAAACTATGCTTAGTAAAGCTCCTAATATGGAAGGACTAGAACTAGCTTCTAGCGTTTCGACCAAAGAGCCTTACTACTACGGCAACAAAGATGCTAAATACAAAATAGCAGCTTTAGATATAGGTATAAAAGAAAATATACTAAGAAACTTTGCTAAAAGAGACTGTTATATAAAAGTGTTCCCATATAACACTAGTTTCGAACAAATGGAAGATTTTGGAGCTGATGGATACTTTTTATCTAATGGGCCTGGAGATCCAGAACCATTAGTAGATGCTCAAAACTTGGCAAAAGAAATATTAAAAAGAGATTTACCTTTGTTTGGTATCTGTTTAGGGCATCAGATAATAGCCTTAGCTAACGGTATTTCTACTTACAAAATGCACAACGGACATAGAGGTATAAATCACCCTATTAAGAATCTTATTACAGGAAAAGGAGAAATAACTTCGCAAAATCACGGTTTTGCGGTTAGTAAAGAGGAGGTATTAGCTCATCCCGATATGGAAATGACTCATATTCACCTTAACGACGATACTTTAGCAGGTATGAAAATGACCAACAAGAATTGTTTCTCTGTTCAATATCACCCAGAGGCTAGTCCAGGGCCACATGACTCTTCTTACCTATTCGATCAATTTATAGAAAACATAAAAAAATAAAAACTATGAGTATAATAATAGACATTATAGCAAGACAGATATTTGACTCTAGGGGTAACCCAACAGTAGAGGTAGACGTAATAACCGAAAACCATATAATGGGTAGAGCAGCAGTGCCTTCGGGAGCATCTACAGGAGAGTATGAAGCGGTAGAGTTAAGAGATGGTGGAAAGGATTATATGGGTAAAGGTGTTAGCAAAGCTATAGCTAACGTGAATATAAAAATACATGAAGAGTTAGTTGGTTGGGATATTTTTGACCAAAAAGGTATAGATAGAGCTATGATAAAGCTTGATGGTACCGAAAACAAATCGAACCTTGGTGCTAATGCTATACTTGGCGTTTCTTTGGCTGTTGCCAAGGCTGCTGCTCAAGAACTAAGAGTGCCGTTATACGAATATATAGGAGGGATAAGAGCAACGACTCTACCTGTTCCTATGATAAACATAATAAACGGAGGTTCGCATTCTGATGCTCCTATCGCTTTTCAGGAATTTATGGTAATACCTGTAGAGGCATATAATTTTGCTGAAAGCTTAAAGATAGGTTCTGAGATATTTCATAGCCTAAAGGCTATACTTAAAGGTAGAGGGCTTAGTACAGCAGTTGGCGACGAAGGTGGTTTTGCTCCTAAACTAGAAGGTACCGAAGATGCACTAGATACCGTATTGCAAGCTATAGAAAAAGCAGGCTATACGCCAGGGAAGCAAGTAATGATAGCTTTGGACTGTGCTGCATCGGAGTTTTATAAAAACGGAAAATACGACTATACTCTTTTCGAAGGTGATAAAGGAAGTATAAGAAACTCTGAAGAACAAGCAGAATATTTGGCTGATTTGAGCCGTAAATATCCTATTCTATCTATAGAGGATGGTGTGGACGAAAACGACTGGGCAGGTTGGAAGACTCTTTACGACAAAATAGGAGATAAAGTACAACTAGTAGGTGATGACTTGTTTGTAACAAACGTAAAAATGCTAGAGAGAGGTATCAAAGAGAAATGTGCTAACTCTATACTTATAAAAGTAAACCAAATAGGAACTCTTAGCGAAACTATAGAAGCTGTAGATATGGCTCAGCAAGCAGGTATGACGGCAGTAATGTCGCATCGTTCTGGTGAGACCGAAGATACTACTATAGCCGACCTAGCAGTAGCACTTAACACAGGACAGATAAAAACAGGATCGACTTCTCGTTCTGATAGAATGGCAAAATACAATCAATTGTTGAGAATAGAAGAGCAATTGGGCGAAGATGCTTATTTCCCAGGAAGAAAAGCCTTTAAAGTTTTGTAGTTTTCTTAGCTAATTATGATAATATTAAAAGCCAGTATTCTTTTGTAGGGATACTGGCTTTTTGAGTTTTTAAAGTTTCCTTTTAATTGTTTTTATAGGGAGGCTTGTTTTTAATTTCATTTATAAATACCTCTATTTTTTCTAATACTTCATCTTCGGGAATATCTTTTTCTATCCATGTATGAATATCTCCTAAGTAATTCATGCCTAAATAGTTTGCGCTGTTTCTAAATGGAACAAAAAAATCTTCAGTTTCAGTTCTATCAGAACCACAGGAAATAGTTATCATGTTTTTCCCCTTTAACTTTCTTCCTATTTCTTTTTCTATTTTTAGACAATCAGTAATTCTATCGAAAAAAGTTTTCATGATACCACTCATTGAATACCAATAAACAGGTGTAATGAAAATAATTGTATCATATTCTATTATCTCCTTTATTACTGATAGAAAATCATCATTCAAGTTTTCATGTTCATAACTGTAATTATTAATGTTTTTTTTCTTTAAATCAATAATATTAGCCTTTAAACTATCCTGTATTATCTTGGTTATTATATTTGTATTCCCCTGACTTCTGGAACTTCCTTGGATTATGATATTGTTCATATTTTATTTTTTATAATGTATTACTGACTCCTCAAATATAAGTAATTTATTTCCAGAAGTAAATTTTCTTATTCAAAAAGTCTATAGATGTTTTTTGTTCTGACAGAAAAGGATAGCCAACAAGACCGTCAATTTCTAGCCCGTATCCTTTGTTAAGATGAGATATGTCAGAGGTGACAAATTCCATCTTTTTAAACTTTTTATTTGATATAGTACAAGTTTTGATATTAATAAGAGTGGTTTCTGTTTCATTTTTATCGGCTCCAAATAGGGTAGAGGTGTCTATTACTTTATAAGTTTTCTTAGGTAGATTATCAAAAGAAGATATATCTATCAGGTTACTTGATGCTCCTGTGTCTATTCCTAGTTTATATTTGGTTTTGTCTATAGTAGTTTCTATAATAGGTAAATGCGCTCCGTATTCGAAACTAAGCTCGGCTTTAGGTTTTATCTCTGTGTGTAATTTGCCATTGCCTTGAGATAATAAAGATAATTCATGTTTTTTGTAATCAATATATAATTCATAGTCTTTCAATACGCTAAAGCCAATTAATCCCTTAAACTTTTTACCTGTCTTTTCTTCCAGATGGCTTAAGTTCATGCCTATTAAATTGGTGTTTTCAAGGCGGATTCCGTTCCAATCAAACGATTCTATTTCAATATTTTTAAGAGTAGCACTTCCTGAAACACCATATGCTTCATCGTCTGACTCTTCCGATTCGAAATAGTGTGAATTTAAAATTATAGCCGGTGCTCCACTATCGAGGATAAAGTTTTCTATTTTCCCATTTAATTTGACTTCAACAAAAATTAAGTTATTAACCAACTCAAATTTTGTGGTAAAAGAACTTATTAATTCTGCTGTATCTGATTTTTGAGAAGCCTCAGATACATTCAGAATATTATCAAACAATTCTATTTTACTTATTTTGTTTTCCGAATCGAAGTGAATATTAGACACTTGTTTTCCGATGTTTTTAAAATTATATTCTACACGAGATATATTGTTTTGTGTATCTAAAACCTGAAGAGATATTAACGAAGGATATTGAGCTAATATTTGTGGGATAACTTGGTCCATCATAGCTATAGAATGCGACCCTGCCGTAAAACTAGACGATAACGATTTTTGAAACAAAGTATAGTCACTTAGCTGAAGTCCTCTTTCCAGATTATGTATTTCTTTGTTTTGAATTGTGCCATTTTCTTGAGAGTAAGTAAGGGTCGAAAAGACAAATAAGTTTAATATAAGTGTTCCCAATTTCTTTAATGTTTGCATTGTATATGTTTTTTGTTTAGGGCAAAGAAACAGCAAACAAGAGGATTAAAGGTCCTATGAAGCTAAGATGGACGTATTATAAGTCCATATAATTTTATATGGACTTATAATACGAGATTGTCTTTTTTTCTGAATTGAGAAGGAGAATCGCCAGTAATATCTTTAAATACCTTATTGAATGTTGACTTCGAACTAAAGCCATTGCCATAAGCAATAATGATTATTTGTTTATTGGTGTTTGTTAGTTCTTTCTTTACAGCCTCTATTCTGAAGTTATTAATATAATCGTAAAAATTACCGGTAGTTTGTGTCTTAATGATAGCAGATAATTGAGTGGGTTTTATATTCATTTGTTCTGATAGTTTCCCTAATGTTAAGTCTTCATTCAAATACGGTTTTTCTGATTCCATAAGCTTATTAAGCTCAATATATATATTATTTAATTTGTCTAGATCTATTTTAGGAGAATTAGCTTTAGTTACTTTATCATTTTTACTTAATGTGAAATCGGCATAATATTGATTGATAATATGTGTGCTAAAATATATTGCTACAGCCACTAGCGATATCATTAAGAAAAGCTCAAGAAAATGTAAATCGACTATAGGGTATATATAGTTGATGAAATATATAACCAGAGGTACAACCAATAATAATAACCAAACAATAAAAAGCTTAGATAACCATCTGACTTGTATTTTGTCGATAGTAGAATAATTAGATAAAATACTTTGGTTGTATTGGCTTATTTTCTTGTAACCAAAAAGTAAGTAAATTATGTTTTGAAGTAGAATAATGACTATAAAGATAATTTCTTCTATTGAAGATGTGTTTGATGAAGTCTCTAATCCCGATTGGGCATGCTTGTACAATTCATTTAACTGAGTACTAGTATGTGTTGCAAAAAGAGATATAGTTAACCCCACAGAAAGAGCAAAGGGTATCAGGTGAATGCTTTCTCGGAGAAATAAAAACTTCTCTTTGTTTAATGATTTGGAGAACCAGAACAGTAAAACGCCATCGAGTAAAAATAAGTTCTGATCTATAAAAAAGAGCCAAGGAATATTTGTTAGGTCTACTTCTATCTTTAGGTAGAATAATACAAAACGTAAAAACCACAAACATAATATAGTTATTGCAAATTTATGAGTAATCTTATGCTCCTTCTTTCGAAGTAGTAAAAAAATAGTAAATCCTGTGATGCAAAATCCTGTACTTAATAATAATTCCATTAATGTTTAATTATGACTAGCGTTATTTGTAATATTAATAATACAAGTTGTTAATATGTTTGTTGTCTCTGTAATCGTTGGTCTGAAAATAACAATATCAAATATAAGCTTACAAATATAGTGCTTATTTTACCTAGCTAGTACTAAGCTAAACTAAAAATCATATGTAAATAGTTCTGCTAACTTAAACTATACTCTCTACCTAAGTTGAAGTATATCCTATCCTCTGCTTGCCCTAATTAACCTAAAAACCATTACTTAACTTAATTGTTATTACCTATATTTATACATTGTCACCAAACGTGAGTATAATTATTATCCGATTTGTTTTTTATTGGATTTTAAGTTTCAGTCAATTTCTACTAATAAAAAATGACCAAAATAAAACATATTGTGTTTCAGATTCCTTATTCTTTTATCAATCCCGATAACCAAGTCACACTCAGGACTGCAGTCATAGGAAATGCTGTTTGATGGGTTCCTCCCTCAATCACAACATGCTTTAAGGTTAAACTCTCATCGTTTATGTTTTTAAGCATGGTAATAAATTTTTCGAATCCCTTGATATCTTCCTCCTTTTCCAATGTGCCATATGCTACAAAAACATTTACGTTCAGTTTTTTTCGCTCTTTAGCCGTATTAGACTCAAGTTCAAAAATTTTCCGTGTGGCTGAAGAACTACTCCCAAAAGCTGGACTACCAAGAATGAAATTTTTAAAGGTATTGGGGTGTTCCGCTAATATGTAAGCGCCAACTAAAGCACCAAAGGAATATCCAAAATAGGTACGTCTACCAGTATCAGCTCGGTAGTTGTTTTCTATAGTCTTAAACACATCGTTACGAATAAAATTCACATACAAGTCCTTGTTATCATTAAACCTCATCCCTTTTAGCCAGGGAATCCCAACTATAATAACGTCTTCTATCAGATTTTCAGTGAGCGCAGATAATATTTCGATATGCTGTACCGGATGAGTGAAATAGATTACGGGGTATTCTATATCGCTGTTTTCTACATATCCTTCTGGTAGTTTTATGTAAAGCTCACTTTGTGCTTTTGTTGCAGAGTTATATATAGAAATAACTTGGGTTCTAGGCATTTCATATGCCTTTGGTGTATTATCGTTTACAATACTTTCTTGAGCAAAGACAGTGTTTAGCGATATAAAGATTATCAGAATTAATAATTTAGTGTTTTTCATGTTTTCTTTCTTTTATTATAAATGTGTTAATTTCTCATTTTTTATTTAAAAAGACAAACATACTTCTTGATATATTACCAGTCTTGTAAAATCTTGCTATTCTTCTTGTAATTACCAGGAGTTACTCCAACGTATTTTTTGAAACTATGAGTAAAATGACTTTGGTCATAAAAACCCGATTCAAGAGCAATCTCTACCAAAGGAACGTCCGTGTAAAAAAGCTTTTTTGAGTTTTCTATTCTAATGGTAGTCAAATATTCCAATGGCGTTAACCCAATGTTCTTTTTAAAGCTTTTTTGTAGTTTAAATTTATTCACCTTAAACTTTTTTTGTAGCGTTTCTAAAGTGATTGATTCGTTATAATTTAGAGACAAGTAATTTAGAATATCGTCAAAAGGTTCGTTAGCATGTTTTTCGAAATAAGGCTGATGACAATCATTTAAAGTATCTGAAAAAAGATTTTCAATGATTTTAAAAATTGATGCTTCGTTTATATCAAACTGACTGTTACAATATGAAATAAAATAAGGTAAGCTTGCCAGATAAGAATAATCAGCATTTATTTTTTTTGCAACATTTCTTATTACATCATCGCTTATGTAGAGCGCCTTATAAGCCCAAGCATTGTTTTTATTGCTCCAGTTTTTATGAACCGAATAAGGAGGGATTAATTGTATTGCATTCTTACTAACCAAAAAACCTGAATTGTTAAATGCAATGTTTTCGCTTCCGTATTCTATATAAGCTAGACTCCAAGATTGATGAAAATGAGAAGGAAAGTCTTTATTAATAAACATAGCGGACTTAAGCTCAATACCGTCTAGTATTGATAGTTTTGTTGTATTTACTTTGTTTATTTTGATCATTTAAATTTCAATTAAGTACTTGTTTTTTCTTGAACAGTGTTTGGCGACATAACCATTGTCAGTATTAGTAATTTAGTAGCTTTTATATCCCCTCCTTTTGTCAATATGTTTGGTGACGGTTTGTGTAAAATGCGGTTTAATTCATTTTTACACATTGTTATCTACTTTAAGTTTTTTAATTAGTTCGTTTATTTCATTAATTGACATTTTTGTAGCACATTCAATGAGAAAATCATTTGAGCCAATAATTAAAACTCCTTCATTGTCTTCTCCATAGCCTATTGGTTTTAAAGAGAAGGATAATGGTATAATTTCTTTTGTTTTTTTGGCATCTTTGAACCAACCATAGTTAGCTTCATAAATTACTTTACTAGATTGAAATTTTATAATTTCAGTTCCATAAGTGTTCCATAAACCTATTCTTAATAAATAAAATCCCATTAGGCCGAAAAATCCTATTCCGATTAAAAATCCAATATGAAATCCATCTCCCATTAATATTGATAAAATCATTCCCACAAGTGGTAAAAGGAAAAAAAGAAAGGCAAATAAAAAAATCACTATCCTGACAAAGACAGGAGATCTTTTAACTCGTAATGTTAATTCGCCATTATTTAATTCGTGTTGTTTCATTTAATTTAATTGTAGATAACGGCTAGCATATGGAAAGTAGGCGATTACGAATCATTAAACTTTCGGTTTAGTACAAAGTTTAATACGAGCCACAAGCCTTGATTTTAGGACTAATTCGCCTATTTTTTATATACATTGTTAGGTGGCGTTTTATATTATCACACATCTTTCGGCAAGAATATCAGCCTCTAGTTTCTTATACTTATTTTCTTGAATATTTCCATCCTTGTATTTTACTTTTACTCTATCATTTCGACCATATTTTTTTGTTTTTACAATTGGTTTCTGATTGATTGAAGCAGTCTTAATTTGAACTAATTGCTCATAAATAGATTTTAAACCTTTTTCATCTATTATCGAGGTTCTTTTATTTTTCGATTTATCAACAATATTAATTGCTATGTTAGCATATTCGATAGCTTTCTCTCTTTTCTTTAAAGAAAAATACAAACTAGAATACCAGTAGTATATAATTACATATTCAAACTTTAATTCTTCATCCTCTATGTTTGAATAATTTTGATTAATTATATTACATAATTCAAGTGCTTTGTTGATTTCTGATTTATCAGACAAATGTTTGATTGCAATAGCAAACAAATAAATATCATCACTATTTAGTTCATTTTCATTAACGAATATTGATTTGAACTTATTAAAATAGTTAAAATAAATATCAAATTCATTTGTGTAAGATGATGATAAACTTCTATAAATGTATAATAAATCTTTATTAGAAATATTATTATCAATTTTTAAGAAGTCTTTTAGCAGTGCTTTTCCATTATCCGTAATTCTACTTGCCCATAATACTATCTGAGATTTACTGTATTTATTATTATGTAATTTATTTTCAGAATAATTTAAAAGAGAATGATAGACATCAAGGTTTTTTATGTCAAAAACAGAGTCTAAATAATGGGACAAGTGATTTTCGTTAAAACTAAATGGATATTGTTCTTTAAAGTTAAATGTTATCTCATTATCAATTATAGTTGAACTTATTTCATTAATAATCGTGGAGTCTTTGTCTGATAAAGTGTTGTATATGTTATATTTCAAGAATAAGGAGTCTGAAATATTTGAATATTCTAATGCAGAATTCAATACTGTAATAACTTTTTCATTTTGTTTTTTAGAGTAGAAAATTTCAGATTGATGATAGTACGATAATACTCTTAGTTTGTTTAGTTCATCTTCTTTTGTTGTATCGTTAGAATTAAAGGTAGACTCAATTAATTCAGTATATAATATAATAGCTTTATCTTGATCTACCGTTGAAGTATATTTAGCAAGATTCATTAAAGCATTTCTATATGCGTAATTGTTTGATTTTTCCGATACTATTTCTTCTAAAATTGGAACACCTGTTTCTATTTCTCCAAGACCAATTTGAGAAATACCTAAAAATGCTTTTGCATTATCTTTAAATGAATCTAATAGAAATTCTTTTTTGAAGAATTCTATAGCTTTTTCTAAATTATTCTTACTATAAAAGGCATATCCTAGATTATAATTGCAAATTTCAAGTTTGTCTCTTGATGGGTTTGAATTTTCGGCAAACTCTGTTAAAGCGATAATAGCTTCATCATAATCAAGTTGGTCAATTTTATCAAGACCATAACCTAGGTTGTCTTGAGTTTGCTTATCTATTGATTTAATCCATTCTTCTGAGATACATTTGCTAACAATAGGATTTTTAACAAAAGATTCTTTGTCAAAAGAAGAATTTATTATGCCATATAAGTACAGTTTTTTTTTTATCTCATCACTTAAATTCTCAGATTTTTTTTGTTGTATTTTCAATACAGCATCTCGTACTTTTTTATTTGATTTAACAAGTTCTCTTATATGGTCAATTGGCGCAATGTCATATGATATTAAATATTTAGTTTTAATTAAGGGTTCTATGTCGTCTATACTAATTTTCTTTTCGTTAAGAATTATAGATTCGACTTCAGAACAAATATCGAAAGTAAGTCTTGGATTTCCGTTCGTCCAATTGAAAATTTCTTCTGAAATTTCTTCTGAAATTTTCAATTTACTTTTTATTATGAAGGATTTATGTTCCTCAAAAGTAAAATCATCCAAGTATATTTTATCTCCAATATTAAAAGGTGATTTATTTCTATCCTTAATTAATTCTGAAGGTTCAATAACACCTGAAAGAATATATGTTAGTTTTTCAAATACAGGGAAATTTGTTCTAGAAAAATAATTGCTTCTAATTTGCGCAAAAATATTATCCGAGTATTCTGCAGTTCTTAGTGCATCAATCTCATCAAGAATAATGACTATATCACCTCCGAAAAAGTCTAAAATCACTCTTAGGCATCTAGAGTATTCTTTATGAGGCGGTAGTTTTTTAGACCTTATTTTTTCAATTTCACCTTCAATTGATTCAAATAAACTTTCGTTTGGTTCAATAACTGAGTCTATTATGTTTCTATAACAATCCAATTCATATTTAAATACATTAGATAAATCTACATATACAAAAAGTCTGTTTTTATTTTCTAAAGTCCTTTTAGCATTAAAGAGTAAGTTGGTCTTTCCCATTTGCCTAGCTACTAAAACGTAGCCAGGTCTTTGCATTTCATTTACAATTTGTATTAACTGCTTGTCAGCACTTCTATTTACATACAAGTGTTGTGGAATTGTAGTATATTTTTTTAGTATTTTTTCCATTACGATACAGTTTCTTCAATTGTTAATGTAACTAAATTTGCTATTGTTTTAGGACTCGTATTATCACTTGTAATAATCTTTCTGAAAATGTTTTTAAGTATTCTTGGTGAATTTTCAGAGCTTTGGAGAATTAAATCTTTTGACTCTTCTATATCTAAGCCAATAGAATTTGAAAGTATATCAAATAACTCTGCAATATATTTATCCCAAGAGTCGCAACATATGTATTGAAAAAAATCACTTGCTTTCGATTTATTTTTAATAATATCCATAGGATTTGATATTGTTGAAATAACAAATTTTAGTTCATCTTTTGTAGATTGATTTGAAAAATGAGTTACTAACTTTATTAAATCTGAAGCAATATTTTTTATTATGTTTTCATCTGAAACAGAAAGCTCATCTATTACAATTACGATTTCTTTTGAATCGTTTTCACAAAGTATTTGAGAAATTTGTTTCAATACGTTTTTTTCATTCAAATTACGTTCTTTATTAAATTCCTCTTCTATATTAACGAGTATTTCAATTAAAACATCATTTGAATTTGTGATGGTTGTTGGACTAAGGTCACAAAAACAATATTTGATTTGTGATTGAGTAAGATTTCTATTTACTAGTGCGGTTTTTCCAGCACCAGATTTCCCAAATAGCCAAATGTTACTAATTTTTAAAGTCTTGTTAAAATTAATATCGTTTTCTCTTTCTAAATAATAGTGTTCGTTTTTTTTAGTATAATGATTGAAGAGAATAGTTTGTGGATTAGTAGAAATTTTTATTTCCACTTTTTTAGGTACTATTGCATTATGAATTTCAGTAATTTTCAATGAATCATCAATTTTAAAAACTTGATTATATAAATCAAGTTCTTTAAGTAAATCAATTAATTGATTACCGTTTGTTAATTTTATAAAACTCACCTCCTTTGAGTGTTCTTTTAGTTTTCTGTGTTTCCACTTAAACCACCAAGTATTTTCATCAATATCGATTACTCTTGGAATGCAAAGAATCCATTCTTTTAATTCATATTTATCGGAATTGATTGCTGTATTAAAGGATTCTCTAATTTGAGACTGTTGACTTGCTCCAAATGATTCAAGAAAGAATTTACATTGAATTACTGTAATTGGTTCAACTCCAAGCTCACCAATAAAAATATCAATTCCACCATCACCTTGTTTTACTTTTACTTGGCTAACATGATTTTCTGGATGCTTCTTTCTGTAAAGTGTTTCACAAGCATCTTCAAAAGCTTCTCTTGCTCCTGCGATATTTCCGTGAAGTGATTTAAAATCATTCCAATTTCTATTCATTCATTTTTGTTTTTTCTCTATGACACCTAACGCCCAAATATAACCAATTAATGTTATCTGCCTAAGTAAATATTAATGTTATTTACCCTTTTAACTTATAAAGTATTACAAACACTGAGGTATAGGTGGTTAAATTGTGGGTAACAACAATAAACTGATATATAAACTCAATAACAGATAAAATATTAGGCTTCAAAAGAAAAAACGGGTAGAATATTTACTAATTCTAAATGAGTCTATACTTCACTTAAACTTTTGCAGATATTATATAAGAACATTATGTTTTATGCCCTGAAATACTACGAGTATTTTTTGAAGGCATCACTTACTAATGGAGTTTCGCTTACATAAAACAAGTTTTTATAAAGTTACTCAGAACATGAATCCCAGAAAACATACTGCCACAAGAATTATAACATTCGTATATCCCACTGTAAAGTTTATCCTATTTTGTTATTAACTCAAGTTTCGCACCCTTAATAAATAAAGGTTTACCTGATTTTTCAGCATAAAAAAAAGCATGTAATCTCAGGTAAACCCTTGATTTAATTGTATTTTAGTAGAACCAACAACAAAATACAAAACATGCTTAAT
>JABSPL010000174.1 GCA_013215105.1 Flavobacteriaceae bacterium | reverse complement strand
CATAACTGATGAGAGAATTAAGGAAATAGAAACTAAATTAAATGAAAGACCAAGAAAAAGATATAACTTTGCTACACCAATAGAGAAAATGGAAGAATTATTGTTTAACCAAGAAAGTTGCATTTAAAGGTTGAATTCTGCATGTAAGTTTTAGGTTCTTTCTAAAAAAGTAGTTAATAAGTATGGGCTTAAGAAAAGTTTAAAGAAGATCTTTAACAGGCTTTCGAGGTGTAGAGTCCGAAATCATGATAGTTGTATTGATTTACCTTAGGTTGTAAGCTGAAAGGATATTAGATTACAAATAAGTTGCATTTATGACACTAGGTATTGTGGATGTGGCTTATTTTGTTGATGGGTGTCTTAAATGTAGAGAAAAGGACAGTATATGTTATCTGTATTTATTTTAATATAGGTATTCTTTGAGTTTTATTTTGTATAAATAAGAAATAGACAATCATGTAACAGGTTGTAAAACAGTACTAAATGATGTTTATTGATTCCAGATGTAAATAAAAGTGTATATTTATTTATAAAACATGCAACTTGTTGTTAATGCGTTATTTATGTTAAATTATGAAGAAAGTTTGTTAAAATCATTTTTTTTTTTTTAGTTTAGCAAAGCGTTGAAAATAAATCATTTAACTTAGGGTGATTTATGTAATGAAAATGAGAAAACAACAAAAACATTTATTGCAATAGATAGTCATAAACCTTGAATGACTTAAATAAACTCGGGGATAAACTAATATTAAATATTTTTAATATGGTAAGCAAACAAACAATGCTAGCTAATTTTCAAGTAGAAGAACTTGAACAAAGATTAGAAATGGGTAAATGGGAGGTTAGTGCAGAAGTTGAAGGCTCTGGAACTAATGGTGATTGGGATCTGAAGTATACAGGGGGAATTGGATATTCTTGGTAAATTTAATCCAAAGGACACACTAGGTAATAGTGTGTCCTTTATATATTTTAAAAACAAATGTTTAAACAAACAATATTTATAATTACCCTTTTAATAATTAATATTTCTAATGCTCAAAATCATGTTTTTGATTACGACACTAATGAATCTATAGAGTCAGTTCATATAAAATATCTCGGAAATAGAGGTTCTATGACTAATGAAGATGGTTATTTTGAATTACCTAGCAATATAAGTATTGATAGTATTTACATATCACATATAGCGTATAAATTAAAGAAAATATTGTTTAAAAATTTAGTTAAAAATGATACTATTTTCTTGTATAAAGAGAATATATATTTAGACGAAGTTGCATTAAATAATTTTAATGCAAAAGATATAGTGACTAAAGCTATAAATAAAATAAATGATAATTACCTAAGTATACCTTATAATTCATTCGGTTTTTTCAGGCAAATCTTAGAAGAGGGTTCTAAAGGAGTAGAAATGATAGAGGTTGATTTTATGAGTTATACAAAACGTAAAAAAAACAAGAATACGGTAAAAATAAAAAATGCTAAGAGAACCGAAAATCATTCTAAATTTAAGACAGAGGTAATATCAGGAGTTTTAGACCTTATAAAAGATGGAGATTTTATAAATAACAGACGTGACCCATTAAACATAAGTAATCTAGATGATTATGAATTTGAATATATGGGAGAATTTAATTACGAAAACTCAAAAGCACATAAAATTTATTTTAATCCTATTGATGATGACAATATTAGAGTGTTAAGAAAGGGGATGATATATATAGAGTCTAAATCACTAGCTATAATTGAAATAGATTATAAACTTGATGAAGATAAATTAAATATTCATTTTAAAAAGGCTGATTTTTCTGAATATAATAAAAGACCTAGGTATTTCAATGTGAAAACGCATAATATAATTAGATATAGGAAGGTAAGTAATGATAAATGGGTTTTATCTTATATTAAAGCAAGCAATACTCTTAAAGGAATATATAAAGGAAATACTTTAACATATAAACTAACGGGTAAACTAGTCATAAACGATATAAAAACAAAAAAACCAAAACGAATAAAAACAAATTATAAATTAGAAGAAGATTTTAGTAAGGCTGTCAAAAAATACGACAAACTAGATAAATGGGACGATACATATAAATTATCGCTATCGGATAGGGAGCGACAAATACTAAAAGATATAGATGAAAAAAGTAATAATAGTAAGTAGTTTTATTGTGTTAATGGCTGTGAATACATCAATAGCACAAAGTAAAGACTCCGTAAAACTGGTTAGTCTTTCTAATTTGAAATTTAGTAGTAATAATACATTTTTTGATGGATTTGATTATTCGCTGGAGTTGAAAAAGCAATTAAAAGGCTATCATATACAAGTATATGGGGTAGAAGAAATAAAAAGAGGTTCTATATATTTTACTACTCTGAGTTTAAAGAAATCGTATTTCAGAGACAACAACAATATATATAACTATGACTTAAACCTATACTTACCCAAACCAATAGATATGTCTATGTACCGTTTGCATAATAGAGTTCCTTAACTTCTAATAAAAGCCAAAAATGCTACTGAAAACTAATTTAAATTATAAAAAGATAAACATATATAAGGAAGAACTAGAATTTGATATGAAACTATCTTTGTCAAAATATTTTGAAAATAGCAATTATACCTCTGATATAATTGATGAAATTTTAGATAAAGAATTCATTTCTTCTAATCCTAGTTATTATTTATATTATCCCTATTTGTTTAACGAATATTTCGATATACATGACAAAAAAACATTAGATTTAATATCTATATCTGGGTTTTTGTACTACAAATCTGTAATTCTTATTGACGATATTTTCGATAACAAAGACAGTAAAAACAATTTCAATAAATTTTTTATAGCTAATATTTGTCAAGAAGAAACTGTGAAAATAATAAGTTCTTTTTTCAAAATAGATTCTAGTTTTTGGGATACATGGAATATTAGAAAGTTTGAATATGCTAAGGCGTATAAAATGGATAAAACCATGAAAAATATAAAAAGCTATGACGAATTTGAAAAACTAGCAGACTATAAAAGTGCTTTCGGTAAGATTGGAATAGATTGTTTATTTCACCTGTCAACCAATAAGGATAAGGCAGTTTATAATGATGTTTTGAATTCGCATAAGCTATTTTATACAAGTTTTCAGATAACCGACGATATAGCCGATTATATGGAAGATGTTGAAAATGATCAGTTTAATATTTCGAAACATGAATTGATAAAAGTTTTAGGAGATGAAAATATTGACAATTATTCTATAAAAGAACAAAATAAGTTGATGTATTTTAAAGGAATAGCATCGGAATTATATTCCAAAGCCATTGCATATACTGATAAAGCTATAAGTATAATGAACTTGGGTAATTACTCAAAAGAAACTTTGTGGAAAAATGAATTGTACAGTTTACATAACACTTGTATATCTAATTTTTTGAATATTACTGGATTTGTAGAAACATATAAAGTAAAGAATAAACTAAGTAATAAAATACAAGTAAATAACAATTTAAAAGATTCTATAGATAGAAGTATAAAATATATAATAGACTCTCAAGATAAACAAGGAAGCTGGAATGATATATTTAACGAAGCGGGAGTAAGTAATGTATGGGCAACTAGCTATATTGGCTATTTATTATCAGAATCTAATGTAAATATATCTAATAAATTATTAAAAAAAGCCTCAAATTATCTTATTCAAAACAAAAACTCCGATGCCTTGTGGGGATATAATAATATGTGGATTGACGATGCCGATTCTTCTTCGTTTGCACTATTGAATATAAAGAGTGATGTAAACATTAATATTTATTTTAATAATTGGCTCAAATTTCAAAAAAAGGATGGAGGTTTTTCTACATATAAAGATGAGAATATTTTATTATCATCTTTAAATAGTTCTAAAATAAAAAACGTAAAAGGATGGACTCAATCTCATTTTTGTGTTAGTTCAGTATCATATTTGGTGTTTGTAGAATTGGAGTTAACTAATTCAGATAGTTTTAAATTTCTTAGGAGTTATTTGATATCTAAGTTGAAATCGTATTCTAACATAATATCGTATTGGTGGGCAGGAGAGATATATGCTATTCACTATATATTGCTAGGAGCCGTTAAGAATAAAGATACAGAATTAGTGTCTATTTGTGAAATTATAGTAAATAAGCTTGTCAAAAAAAACGAAGTAAATTATTTTTTTAAAGGACTGATGTTACACACACTTTGTTTAACAGATAATCTTTTTATAAAACATAATAGTAAAGTTATAGAAATTGCTGAACAAATAATAAATAAACAATATACTGATGGTTCTTGGGAAGAGGGTTTTTCCTTAAAAATACCTCATCCTAGCGTGATAGATGTAAATAATAAAGACATAGCATGGACTAAAGATAGTAAAGGAACTAATATAATGGTTAGCGATTATAATAGGCTTTTTACTACTGCTTCCTGTTTAACAGCATTAAAAAAATATGAAGAAAGAAGACAGCAATATAATAATTAAAAAATCGAACGAAATAGAGATAGGTGTTTTTAATAATTCAGACAAATACATAGTTACTCACAAAAGACTAGGTTATAGAATGGTTATAAATATAGATACATTAAATTTGTTAAACTTAATAGATAATAAAACAACTATAAAAGATATTGTTATAAAATACAATAACTTAAATACATCTGGTATACTGAATATAGAAACAGCATATCTAATACTATATGGAAAATTATCTGAAATGGGGGTTATTCTAAAGGATGATATATTGATAAAGAAGAAAGAAATTGCTTCCTACTTAGCCTTGAGTTTCACTTTAATAAATAGAAAAAGATTAGGTTTTTTTATGAAAATATTATCTCCTATAATAGTACTAAAACATTTCTACAAAATAATACTTATATCAACCATTATAGTTTTTATTGTTGTTACGTATAACAATGATGAGCTGATTGAATATGCCAAAAATATGAATTTCAATAATTGGGTTTCTTACTTGTTTATTAGTGGTTTTGTATTGTTTTTTCATGAGTTTGGTCATGCTACTGCTTGTAATAAACTGGGAGCAGAACCAGGAACTATAGGCTTTGGTTTTTATCTATTATCACCTGTAATGTTTGCTGATGTGTCTGATATTTGGAAATTGCAAAAAAGAGAAAGAATAATAGTAAATTTATCAGGCATATATGTTGAAATAATAATAGCCTTGTTTTTAACGATATTATATCTTTTAACTAATTATACACCTGTACTTATAGTATCTTCCTTAATTATTTTTAGAATTATAATTAATCTAAATCCTCTTTTGAGGTATGATGGGTATTGGATTTTATCAGACCTAACAAGTACTCATAATTTAAGAGATACATCTATTAAAATGTTTAAAAAACTCACATTATATGTTATAGGTAGAAATAAATTTGTATTTAATCTTAAGAATATATTTTTAGTAATATATGCGTTTATAAGTATTTCTTTTATCTTTATATTTTTAGGATTTATAATAATAAATGACCCTAATTCTATATTATCATTTCCTATTGATGTTTTTCTGTATTCTAAAGATATTGTAAATAGAGAAATCCCCTTTGTATTGTTCGAGCTATCCAAGTTTATACTTCCTGCTATGTTTTACTTTATTGCATTGAAATTCATTATTTCATATTTTAGTAATAAGATAAAGAAACATCTTGCGACTAGATAGCGTCTGAGATCTAATAGTTAAGGAGTTATAGCTGTTGTAAAATAAATAGTATATCTGTAGTGCTAATTACCAAGCCTAGTTTTGTTATAGCATGTTAAAACTGAAAAATAATATCTAATTTTTGTCTGGTTTTTATCCATATAAAATCATTAGTTAACAAGAGATAAGTGTCTATTGATTTTGTCCCGTCCAGACCGCTTAAAAAGTCTCTATAAATCTCACGATTTTCAGAGGCTTTTTTTTTGTCTTAAATTGTAATATTTAAAAAAATATTCACCCTGATTTGTCTCAAAAAAAAATATAAAAAAAACCGACATCAAAATAATTATTAATGTCGGTTTTATTGTTTTCAGAAGACTAGTTTATATAGTATCCAACACCACACTCTCTAACTCAACAACCTATAAGACTGCTTAGCTATTTCTATTTCTTCATTGGTAGGGATTATATATATATTCACTTTAGAATTATCAGATTGTATTTCTCTGGCTTCTTTACTACGGATAGAGTTTTTTTCTTCATTTAATTCTATACCCAAATATTTCATATTCTTACACACCAAAGACCTTATAACATCAGAATTCTCACCTATACCAGCGGTAAATATTATAGCATCTATACCATTCATTATAGCAGCATAAGCCCCTATAAACTTTTTGATTCTATAAGTGCTAATCTCTAATGCCAATACACATGCTTTGTTTCCTTTTTCGGCTTGTTCTTCTATATCTCTCAGGTCACTGTAGCCTGTAAGCCCTAACATACCACTTTGTTTTTGCAGTATATTGTTTATTTCGCTTATAGTATAGCCTTTGTTAGTCATCAGGTAAGTAATAACAGATTGGTCTATATCGCCACTACGAGTACCCATTACAAGCCCGTTCATAGGGCCAAAACCAAGTGAAGTATCTATACTTTTACCGTTTTCTATAGCCGAAATACTACAACCATTACCCAAGTGTATACTTATTATCTTAGTATTTTCTTTGTTAAGTAGTTTTATAGCTTCCTTAGATACATATTTGTGCGAAGTACCATGAAAACCGTAAGCTCTTATTTTGTCTTCTTCCAAAAACTTAGCCGGTATAGCGTATCTGTAAGCTCTTTCAGGTAAGCTTTGATGGAAAGCAGTATCAAAAACAGCTACTTGTTTGGCGTTGGCAAATATAGCCTCGGTAACCTCTATACCTTCTAAGTTTGCCGGGTTATGTAAGGGAGCCAAAGAAAATAATTCCTTTATTTTGTCTTTAACTTCTTGGGTTATTATGGTTGTAGAAGCAAAACTACTACCACCATGCACTACTCTGTGCGATACTATATCTATCTCATTAGCGTCTTTTATGACACCTGTTTTGCTGTCAAGTAGTAGTTCTGTTACTTTTTCTAAACCTGTTTTATGGTTAGGGATAGCTAGTTTTAGTTCTATTTTGTCCTTACTTGTTTTATGAGTTATATTGCCCTTTTCAAGACCTATTCTCTCGACCAAGCCAGTACAAACAACATTTTCCGAAGGCATTTCTATAAGCTGATATTTCAAAGAAGAACTACCTGCATTTATAACTAATATTTTCATTTTCAATAATATTTTAATCCAAATTAATTTATAAACCCTGTGCCTGTACGGCTGTTAACAATACTGTATTGTAAATATCCTCGACAGTACATCCACGGCTAAGGTCATTGACAGGCTTGTTAAGCCCTTGTAACATAGGACCTATTGCTAAAGCGCCAGTTTCACGTTGTATAGCTTTGTAAGTATTGTTTCCTGTGTTAAGATCGGGGAATATAAATACAGTTGCCTGTCCTGCTACTTTAGAATTAGGCAATTTACTCATTCCTATTTCCATATCTACCGCTGCATCGTATTGTATAGGGCCTTCTATAAGTATATTAGGCTGTTTTTCTCTTACCAATCGGGTTGCTTCTCTTACTTTTTCGACTTCTTCTCCTTTTCCTGATGTTCCCGAAGAATAAGATAGTAAAGCTACTTTGGCTTTTATACCAAATGCTTCCGAGGACTTAGCTGAGCTTATAGTTATCTCAGACAACTGCTCTGCATTAGGGTTAGGGTTAACGGCACAATCGCCAAATACCGAAACTCTATCGGCAAGGCACATAAAGAATACCGAAGATACTACCGATACTCCAGGTTTGGTTTTTATAAGTTGCAAAGCAGGGCGGATAGTGTGTTGAGTAGTGTGTATAGCTCCCGAAACCATACCGTCGGCATGTCCTTTTAGTGTCATCATAGTTCCGAAATAAGAAACATCAGTAACCATGTCTCTAGCCATATCCATGTTTACATTTTTATGCTTTCTCAGTTCGTAAAGAGTGTTAGCATAGTCATCGAAATTAGTTGATTCTACCGGATTTATTATTTCTAATTTATCATAATCGATAGTCAAACCAAGGCTAGAAACTTTTTGCTTTATAAGTTTTTCATCACCTATAAGTGTTATATCGACTATATCCATATTTACAAGCCTAGAAGTAGCTATAAGTATTCTAGAGTCTAAACCTTCTGGTAATACTATTCTTTTCCTTGCTTTTTTGGCTTTTTGAAGCAAATTGTATTGAAACATACGAGGAGTAATACTGTCAGATTTATGAGTTATAAGTCTGTCGGTTATCTCTTTACTTTCTATATATTTATCGAAAGTATCTAACGAAAGTAATATTTTGCTTCTATTGTTTTTGAAAATCTTAGATTTTATAGAACCTACAAGGTTAGTAACTGCAAAAGTACCTTGTTTTACCGAAAGTATAGGTACTACATCGTTAAGCCCTTCTATAAGGTCAAGTATCGATTGGTCGGGGATTATACCTCCAGTAAGTACTATACCCGATACCGTAGGGTAGTTGTCAGACTGGTTTGCCTGAAGAACACCTAGTATTATATCGGCTCTGTCTCCTGGGGTTATTACTAAGTTTTTATCTTTTAAGTGAGTCAAATAGTTACGTAACTGCATAGCACCTACTCCAAAACTAGCAACTTGGTTGTTTATGTATTTTTCTCCAAAAAGAACTTTAGCTTTCAATCCTTCGGAAATTTCGTTTACAGTAGGATAATCCAAATCGTAAACTTTGGGTATCACATTGACTATAGTCGATTTTTTTGTTATTAGTTTAATACTATCATTTACTAATTCTATGTTTTCTAAGTCTATTTTGTTAGCTATAACAGCTAGTATATTTACATTTTCTTTAGAAAATCCATTGTATGTAAGTTGTATAGATGCTATAAAGTCTTCTATAGTTTTGTTAGATCCACTACCAACTATTATAACAGGAACTCCTAAGTTTTTGGCTATAAGTATGTTTATGTCAAACTCTATTATAGCATTTTCACCACTAAAGTCCGAACCTTCTATAAGTATGAAGTCATATTTACTTTCTAACTTTTTGTATTTATCTATTATAAAATCTATTATTTCATTTCCTTTTCCTGCGTTTTTTTTGGCAATAACTTCCGACCGTTTAAATGCAAAGCAATCTTCGTAAGGAGTGTCAAGGTTAAAATAACTACAAATAGTATCTATATGGTTATCTTTCTTGTTACCTTCATAGTCATTGATTATAGGTCTAAAATATCCTACTTTGGCGGTTTTACCAAGTAGCATACGCATAAGTCCTAATGATATTAACGATTTTCCACTATGTGCTTCGGTTGTAGCTATATAAATTGCCTTACTCATTGTTATTGTATTTATTTAATGTAAAAATACTATTAATATTCTTTTAGAAGTCTGATATAGCTCAGTTAATTATAATAAATTAAGAAAATCTATATAATATCTCCATAGAGAAGCGTAATCTTCTTTTTATCTATTACTCCTGTCTTAAAAAATAAGATAATGAATATTGTAAATTAACTCGAAATAACTTAACTTAGAGGAATCATATAATTCAATTAAAATGAATAAAATAATACTACTTATACTATTGTCTATTAGTTTTTCTTATTCTCAAGAAAATAGTTTTTTGTTAAAAGGATATATCGAAAGTAAGGATATAAACGTGTCGGGTATCGATGTGACTAATATAAATAGTGGTATAAGAACTTTTAGTGATGACTCAGGATATTTCGAAATACTTGTTTATATAGATGATAAAGTATCTTTTTCGGCTGTAAATATAAAAACTAGAACAATTGTAATAACCAAAAATATAATAGATAATCAAAACTTCATAATAAATATTGATGGAGATATAAATACACTTGATGAAGTGAGTATTAAGAGTCATAACCTAACAGGTGATTTGTATTTTGACTCTAAAAAGGTTCATCAAATTGATTTTGTATTAAAAAATGGAGCTGACGATTTCTCTAGTGTATGGAAAGAAGAAATGAGACCTAGTTCTTTGAGTAAGGAGAAAGATTTGTTAAATCGTCTTTCTAATTCTGATCCTATTACTAGTTTTAATAATGAGGGAGTTAATATTTTGGGAGGGATGTCTTTATTGCTTAAATTGTTTTCTAGCGAGCAATAGTGGAAGTTGAAATCTGGTTTAAATAGTTTAATCTCTATATTAAATTAGTTAAATACCTGTATTACCTATTAGTTTAAATTCATTAAATATTATAGTTAATATCTAATTAAATTCTTGGTAACTAATATTGTGTATTGTTAGTAAAATACATTGTCGAGTTTGTGAAATTATAAAAAATAGAGGGTTACTAACTAGTAAATTTATATTTATATTAGGGTATAGGGCGCATTTATAATGAAACCTAATAAAACAAACTTCACACATTTTTTAGGCTAATATTATATGTAGGTTTCTCAATGGTCTTGTTTCAGATACTTTCATAATATATCAAAACATAAATATAAGGATATTTACTTTTTTATTTATATATTGCTTGTCTAACATTATTAGACAATAGCATGACTTTATCAATTGTAGATTACACTATTATAATATCACTTTTTGCCGTAATATTACTTACAGGTATCATAGTGGGACGAAAATCGGGCAAGACTACCTCCGAATATTTTTTATCAGGGAAGAATATGCCTTGGTGGTTACTAGGTATATCGATGGTAGCAACTACTTTTGCTACCGATACTCCCAATCTTGTAACCGATTTGGTAAGGAACAATGGAGTGTCGGGAAACTGGGTATGGTGGGCATTTTTGCTTACAGGTATGCTTACAGTTTTTGTATATGCCAAGCTATGGAGAAAGTCTAATGTAAATACCGATTTAGAATTCTACGAGCTCCGTTATTCTGGTAAGCCAGCCAAGTTCTTAAGAGGATTCAGAGCCTTGTATTTAGGAGTGTTTTTCAATGTGCTAGCCATGTCGGCAGTTACCTTGGCGGCCATAAAAATAGGGCAGATAATGCTAGGAATACAACCAATATATACAGTATTTATAGCAGGTTCGGTAGCTTTGGTTTTTAGTTATATAGGAGGATTCAAAGGCGTAGTTTATACCGATTTTATATTGTTTTTTGTAGCAATGGCAGGTGCTATAGGTGCAGCAGTTTATTTAGTTAACTTACCCGAGATAGGTGGTTTGTCAGCTCTTGTAGAGCATCCTTTGGTAGCTGATAAAATAAGTATATTACCCGATTTTTCCGATAAAGAATTACTAATATCATTACTAATAATACCCTTGGCAGTACAATGGTGGAGCTCTTGGTATCCGGGAGCAGAGCCGGGTGGGGGTGGTTATATAGCACAGCGTATGTTGGCAGCCAAAGACGAAAATCACTCGGTAATGGCAACATTGTTTTTTAATATACTTCACTATGCACTTCGCCCTTGGCCTTGGATACTTGTTGCTTTGGCTTCGCTTATTATTTTTCCCGATTTGGATAGTCTAAAACAAGCTTTTCCTAGTCTTACCGATGGCAAACTTGGTCACGATGCGGCTTACCCTGCTATGCTTACTTTATTGCCTAGTGGCTTGTTGGGCTTGGTTTTGGCTTCGCTTATCTCGGCATATATGAGTACTATTTCTACTCACCTTAACTGGGGTGCATCATATATTGTTAACGATTTTTATAAACAACATATCAATACTAAGGCAAGTGAAACAAAGCTAGTCAAAGTTGGTAAACTGGCTACTGTAGGTCTTATGATTATAAGCTCTTGTTTGGCTCTATGGTTTCAGAATGCTAAGCAAATATTCGATTTTATCATAATGTTTGGGGCAGGTACAGGTTTAGTGTTTCTGTTACGTTGGTTCTGGTGGAGAATAAATGCTTGGACCGAAATATCGGCTATGTTTATATCTGGTTTTGTGTCTATTATACTGAAATTTACTTCTATAGGTGGTTTTTTGTTTTATTCATCAAGTACCGATGCTACTGGGCTTATGCCTAGTTATATGGAATTGCCATTAGCAGTTTTCTTGACTACTTTACTGTGGTTATTGGTTACTTTTATGACCAAACCAGAGTCTTCAGATACTCTTATTTCATTTTATAATAGAATACAACCATCAGGTATTGGTTGGAACAAATTAGAAGAACTTTCTGTGAATAGTCAAATAGAACTAAAGCATAGTAACGAAAAGTCTAAAATGCCTTACTCTATACTATCGGCTGTAGTGGGTACTCTTTTGGTTTATTGTATTCTGTTTACTACGGGAAATTTCTTGTATCATAACTTTAGTTTGGCTTATATTTTATTGTCTGTCAGTGTGTTTCTTACTTTGGTTTTGATTTATCTATGGAAGAAAATTAAAACCGATTTTATATAAATAAAGTTTGTTTATTGTAATTATGAATAAATTTTTAATAAATATAACTCAAGTTTCGCACCCTTAATAAATAAAGGTTTACCTGATTTTTCAGCATAAAAAAAAGCATGTAATCTCAGGTAAACCCTTGATTTAATTGTATTTTAGTAGAACCAACAACAAAATACAAAACATGCTTAAT
>JABSPL010000173.1 GCA_013215105.1 Flavobacteriaceae bacterium | reverse complement strand
CAGCTAAGCCCAACTATAATAACGTCTTCTAACAGACTTTCAGTGAGCGCAGATAATATTTCGATATGCTGCACCGGAGAAGTAAAATAGATTACAGGGTATTTTAAATGTTTGTTTTTTTCATATCCATCTGGCAGTTTTATGTAAAGTGTATTTAGTGCATCTGTTTCAGAATTACTGATCTGAATGACCTCAGTTCTGGGCATTTCATATGCATTTGCTGTATTATCGTTTGCACTATTTTCTTGAGCATAGACTGTGTTAAGCAATAAAACACATATCAATATTAATAATTTCGTTGTTTTCATATTTTCTTCCTTTAGATTTTACTTTTGTTTACGTTGATGCACTTGTTATATGGTTTATTCTTTGGGTCTCATATTCTCAATAACCTTAATATCCACCCAATACCTTTTCCCTATATAATAAGTACTCCCATCTTCTTTAATCTCCCAGTTTCCTCTCGTAAAAAAGAAATATTTTCCATCATGGGTCACACTTGGGGCACTTTCCTGTAATTCTGTGTTTATTCCCATGATCATGGATTTACCCCAAGAACCATCTTTCTGTTTAAAACTAATATAGATATCCGCTTGACCATATCCATCTTCCCTTACAACATCCCACATCATATAAGATTCATCTGGAGCTATGAAGGGATGGGCAATCCATCTTCCTGTGTTAATATCCTTATTCATTTTTACAGGGGTTTCACGTTTGCCGTCTATCAGACGAGAATAACGGATAGATCCATATCCTCTGCCTTTCTTTTCCTTAAAACCAAAATAACAGGTTCCGTTAGATGAAAACGAGGTACCATGTGCCTGATTTTTCATGAATTCTCCTTGCTTTTTTGGTTCCGACCAACCAGTGTCGGTTCGTTCCCTATATTCCTTTCCGAGATACATTATATTACCATCCTCAGAAAATTGTGGCCATCTTATATCAGTCTCAGATTCCTTGCCCCAACTATTGTTCTCATATCGAATAACAAAAAATGTACGCCTTTTATATTTCCCATTCTTTCTAGAGAAATAGTACTCCTTCATATCTCGTGAAAACTTACCTCCTTCAAAACTCCCCTCTGGAGAAACAATTTTAGGAGCAAAAATCTTAGGTATTAAACCCGGTGGCTTTTCTCCAAAATAGCTGTTTTCTACTGTTAGATGACTAGCATTGTTTTCAGTTTTTTCTTGAGCAAAAACTGTATTGACCGAAATAGCTAATGCCAATATTAATAATTTAGTTGTTTTCATTGTTTTTAGTCATTGCGAGGAACGAAGCAATCTCAATAAATATACTATTGTTTACCTGTTCCCCTTGTTTTTATAACGAAATTGCGAGCCTCAACGTCATTGCGAGGCAGAAAGCAATCCCTAATCTGATGATTTATTTACTGTTTAGGTCTCAGATTCTCAATAATCTTAGCATCGACCCAGAATATATCTGCCTTATTACCTCCTCCAGAAGAAGATCTAGACCTATGAAAGAAAAAATACTTTCCATCGGGAGATATACTTCCATAAGCATCTTCAAATTCTGTATTTATCTTATCCCCCAAATTAATGGCAGCACCCCATGAATCATCTTTTTGTCTAAAACTTATATACAAATCACTATCTCCATATCCATCCTCTCTATCTCCATCCCATATCAAATAGGATTCATCTGGAGCTATAAAGGGATGAGCATTCCATTTCCCCGTATTAATTTCCTCGGGTAAAGCTTTAGGTTCTTCACGTTTCCCATCTATCAATTGCGAATAACGAAGCGTACCGAATCCCGATCTGGTTGCCTCATCAAAAAAATAGGTCCCATCAGATGAAGATGTAAGACGCATGATAGGTATCTCTTCAAAAGGAGAGCCAAGGCTTTTTACCTTTGACCATCCAAAGTCAGTTCTCTCTCTATATTTTTCTCCCAAATACAAAATCTTATTGTCAGTAGAAATGAATGGCTCTCCTGCTCTGGGCGGCACAATAGACTCAACCCACTTATTATCTTTGTATTGAAGAACAACCAATGTGTTGTTCTTATATTTACCTCCCCTTCTTCGAAAATAAAATTCCTTCAAATCTGGTGTAAAAGCCGCCTCTGCTTCTCTGAAATCTGTGTTAATAATACTAGGAGCAAATAACTCGGGGATTAGGCCTGGACGCTTTTGCCCAAGGTAACGATTCTCCATTGCCATAAAATATCCGTCTTTTGACTTCCCTTTTTTAGTTGTACAAGCATTTAAAAATAATGCCAATACAAGTGTTAAAAGTATAAAATTGCGTTTTTTCATTGTTTAAGTTTTTAAAATATTTTATAACGATATTGCGAGCCTCAACGTCATTGCGAGGCAGCAAGCAATCCCTCAACTTCGAACTATCCTCTACGTCATTGCGAGGCAGCAAGCAATCCCTATTCAGATGATTGCTTTACTGTTTAGGTCTCAGGTTTTCGATAAGCTGAGCATCCACCCAATGAGGTCCTCCTACCACATATCTACTTCCATCTTTTCTATGTTTTACATCTCCTTTATAGAAAAACAAATATTTTCCATCGGGCGATACCTTAGCACGCTGTTCGTAGAGGGGTGTATTTATTTTATCTCCTAAGTTAATTGCATCTCCCCATACACCATCTTTGCCTCTAAAACTTATATAGATATCAGGAGTACTATCTCCATTCTTCTCAGCATCCCACATCAAGTAAGATTCATCTGGAGCAATGAAGGGATGGGCAATATATTTCCCTGTGTTAATAGCCTTGCTCATCTTTATAGGTTTTTCATATTTTCCGTTTATAAGACGTGAATAACTCATATGACCAATTCCGCCTTTTCCGAAATCTATATGATAAAAATAATAAGTTCCTTTAGCGGAGATGGTAAAACCTGTGATAGGAATATCTTTAAAAACATCAAAACTTCTCATTTTCTCTAAAGTAGGTTCAAATTGTTCCTTGTATTTTTTTTCATCGATTGACACTATAGATGCTTCGTTCCATTTATTATTTTTGTATTGCATAGCAAATAATGTATATTCCTTATATTCACCACCTTTTCTAGTAAAATATAGTTCCTTCATGTCTGGCGAAAACAAAACTTCACTTTCAAGATACTTCTCTGTGTAAACACTACCAGGAGCAAACAATTGAGGGACTAAACCTGGTGCTTTCTGACTAAGAGAACCTCCTTCTAAAGAAGGAAAATCATCTTGAGAATAGTTTTTCCCGCTCACATTTGAAATATGATTTTGAATAAAAGCAGGTAAAACTCTTGTAGCTATCAATGCTGAGGTCTTATTATCCCTATTACTAGCAGTAACAACAACAACCAAATCGAGCTCTTCTATAACAACTATATATTGTCCACCTCCTCCTCTAGCTGCTTTGCTAAAATAGTCTTTATAGCCTGTAGACAAATCGGCCTGCCACCAGAAATAACCATAACCAGTATTATATACATTATCAGCGTCCAAGAAGTTTTCATCGTCGCTCTGTCGGACTATTTTACTAGTCGCTCTTGTTATAAAGGCCGCTGGTACCAATTGCTTACCTTGCCATTTACCTTTGTTTATAACTAAAGTTCCCCACTTGGTCATATCGCGCGATGTAAGTCTAAGGTAAGTTTCCCAGCTGTAATTAGTGATACCCATTTTTGTGAAAAGTTCTTTTTTAATAAAATCTTTAGAAGTTCCAGGGACTACCGCATCAATGACCAACTTCACCAATGTTGGATCGAATCCATATGAGAAATTCTGAGATTCTGATGTAATAGGCTCACTATTCTCAAGATAAGCCTGAAGCTGTTCGTGGCTTTTTTGTAAATCGGGATTTTCTCTTATTTCTCTTATTTTGTCTCCATCAATACGAACTCCTGAAGACATACTCATTGCTTTGTGTAAGGTTATTTTCTCTACACCTTGCACAAATTTTGTTAGATCCAAATCTTTAAAAAAGCTGGTTATAGGTTTGTCAAGGTCAGCCATTGTAAGATATCCCATCTGTATTGCACGACCAATAGCCATGCTAATATATGATTTACTAGCCGACGCCTGGTAATGAGGTAAATTGATGCGACCACGTGAATAATAGGATTCGAACAGAAGCTTACCCTTGTGAGTTATAAGAAAGCTATCGAAATGCCCATATTTATTGTCGGCTATCTCCTGAGCCAGCTTAAGAATCATCTCTTTGTTACCTCCATCTATACCTAATTCGCCCACGAGGACATCGTCTTTTCTATCAGTTGGCGCTGCATCGACGAAAGCTTTTTTTAAATCAGGAATACTCCTGTACGAAAGCTTGGCTTCGGCAGCTGTAGCTTCTGGTGCTAGGCCATCACTTTGTTGAGCAAAGCTGCTATTTGTTATTATAAGAAGGATTAAAAATATAAAGTTGTAATTTCTCATTGTTTAAGTTTTTAAAGATGTTTTATAATGTACTAATATATGGTTAGTTAAATTTTTAATAACTAGGTTGTTAAAAATAAAACAAACCATATAAAAACACATAGGATTTTACTAGTACATACAGAATAAGTAATTAACGACATACCTTGTTGTCAGTCGTAAACCACTGTTAAAGATTAAAGTTAGTTTTATTTACTTTTTTGTAATTCCTTAAGCATATCCTTGGCATTGTCATTTTGAGGGTTTAATTCAAGTGATTTAGAATAATTTAAAATTGCCAAATCAATTTTTCCTAATGTCATACATATTTCTGCATAACTATCGTACACATTAGCATTCTCCGGATAGAGGATGGTATTCACTTTGAAAACATCGTGTGCAATATTGGTTTGATCGCTACTTAAGAAATGATATCCTAAGCGATTTAAGTAACTTCTACGAATAACAGGATTATTAGGATCTTGTTTCATTAAGTTTCTATATGTTTCAAGTACTTGTTCAAAGTTGCCATCTAAGAAAAATTTCACATCTTCTTTCTTGTATTTTAGGACATAATCATCCCAGTCATAAGCAAGGGCAACAGAACGTATCAGTTCAAAAGCAAAATTTGGATGTGTGGAGTTTGTTAACACAACCACACCATATCCTTTGTCTCTATGAGCCGTCATATAACTATAAAATCCTCTATTCCATGATCCTTGCCCGAAGTAGGTTTCATCATTCCTATTAGAAACATATGTTCCTAATCCATAACTATCTTCTATAAATGGTGATTTTGTAAGCATTTCTGCCGTCATATCTTTTGATAATCCTTTATTACTATTGTTTTTTAGAGTTTTCTGTATGTTGATTATAAATTTCGCAAGGTCCTCTGCATTTGTCCATAATCCGTTTGCAGCCATCCCCGGATAGGTATGACTTTTGCCTTTTACCATAGAGCCATCTGCCATATAACCCGTTGCTGCCACCTTTAATTGTTCTACAGTAAGAGGTTGATTAAACGTGCTATTAGTCATTTCTAAAGGTTGTAGAACTAATTCATTCATAATCTCTGGGAATTTTTTGCCCTCAACATCTATCATCATTTGTTGTACGATAGTAAAGCCACCACCTGAATTATAATGATTTGTTTCAGGTTTTTTATTTAGAAGGATCGGACCTTTTTTGGATGGAGGAGTCCCATTTAATACCTCTATAAGTGTTGGTACATCTTCATCGGTACTATATCCTGGAATTGCGTGAATGTTTATTCCTGCAGAATGATTCAATAGATTTTTTAGTGTGACCTTTTTTTCTTTGGTGAATTCATTATCTGCTACTTTCCAAGATTTCAAATAACTGTTAATGTTTTTATTTAAGCTTACTTTATTTTGCTCTACAAGGGTTAATGCACCATATGCAGATACGGGTTGACTAACTGCTTGGAAAAGTGTTTGTTTAGTCACAGGAGCTTTACTTTCCTTATCCATTATACCGTAAGCTTTTGTCCACACAATTTCACCGTTATTTATTACAGCAATACTAATACCTGGAATTCCATAGTGTTTCATACGTTCTTCTATAGACCATGCCAAACCACCCTCTATATATACATTCGATATGAGGCCAGTTTCTACCTTTTTAATTAAATCATTGTTGTTTGTTTTCTGATTTTCAGTAGTGCAGGCATTTAAAAATAGTGCCAATACAAATATTAAAATCATGAAATTGTTAGTTTTCATTGTTTAAGTTTTTAAAATGTTGGATAAAAATATATTATAATCCTTGTTTAATACTTTAAATAGGATAAACACAATAATTAAATGATAAAACCATTTCGTCATTGATATAAAGCTTTCGTGAAGAAATTATGGAATTTATATTTATAGATAGTATATTTGTCAGATATTTAATAGAAGCGTTTATGATCAAAAAGTCTTTAAAGAATACAATACTCATTAACATAGGAGCCTTTTTGTTGGTAACCATACTTGAACTATTGAGTGGATGGTTAATCAGAGATAAATTTGATAGTTATTATTCTTTTTATAAATGGGGATTTGGTTATGCAACTTATATTATGGTTATCATTTGGATAAATCATTTTGTTTTCATTCCTTTTTTATTAGATAAGAGGAGGTATTTTTTATATGGAATACTACTCTTTGTGATTATATTTCTTGCCGCATGTTTAAAAGGAGAATCGATAAGTTGGCCTAGTGTTTCTAAATATTTTTTCTTCTTTATTTACACGACCGGGACTGGTATGGCTGCTTTTTTTTTAAGAAGAAATATGATCATTCAAAGAGAAAATGTTGAGAAAGAAAAATTACAAAAAGAGTTAGAGCTTAACTATTTGAAAGAGCAGGTGAATCCTCATTTTTTATTTAACTCATTGAACAGTATTTATTCACTTGCCAGACAGCAATCGCCAGAAACTCCTGATCTTGTAATGCAGCTCTCCGAATTAATGAGGTATCAATTAGAGAGTTCTAGAAAAGACACCGTTTTATTAAAAGAAGAGCTAGAGTTTATAGAAAACTATTTGTTACTTGAAGAAAAAAGATTGAGTAAACGTTGTACTGTCGAGTTTTTGATTGTAGGAGACTTGTTGCACTTAAGGATTGCTCCAATGTTACTAATCCCATTTGTCGAAAATGCTATTAAACATGGTGCTCAAAGCACTAATGAACAGAGTACAATTGATATTTCTGCCTCTATAAAAAATAGTACACTTCATTTCTGTGTAGTTAATTCGAAGCCTTCCATGGTTTCTGCATCGAAAAGAAAAGGGATGGGTCTTGAAAACGTAAGAAGACGTTTAAATCTATTATATCCTAATTCTCACTTATTAGAAATTGATGAGAAAGAAAATATATATAATTTAAATTTATCTATTGATTTATCAGTTTCAATACTAAAAAAAACAGATAATGATTAAAAAGTCTTTGAAGCATACAATACTCATTAACATAGGAGCCTTTTTATTGGTAGCCATACTTGAAATATTAAGAGATTGGTTAATCAGAGATCAATTTGATACTTATACTTTTTATAAATGGAGATTTAGTTATGTGACTTTTATTATGGTTATAATTTGGATAAATCATTTTGTTTTCATTCCTTTTTTCTTAGATAAGAAAAGGTATTTTTTATATGGAATACTACTCATTGGCATCATATTTCTTGCCGCATGCTTAAAAGTAAATTCGCTAATTTGGTCTAGTGTTTCTAAATTATTTTTCTTTTTTATATATACTACCGGAACCGGTATGGCTGCTTTTTTTTTAAGAAGAAATATGATCATCGAAAGAGAAAATATTGAGAAAGAAAAATTACAAAAAGAGTTAGAGCTTAACTATTTGAAAGAACAGGTTAATCCTCATTTTTTATTTAACGCATTGAATAGTATTTATTCACTTGCCAGACAGCAATCGCTAGAAACTCCTGACCTTGTAATGCAGCTCTCAGAGTTAATGAGGTATCAATTAGAGAGCTCTAGAAAAGACACCGTTTTATTAAAAGAAGAGCTAGAATTTATAGAAAACTATTTGTTACTTGAAGAAAAAAGATTGAGTAAACGTTGTACTGTCGAATTTTTGATTGGAGGAGACTTGTTGCACTTAAGGATTGCACCAATGTTGCTAATCCCATTTGTCGAAAATGCTATTAAACATGGTGCTCAAAGTACTAATGAACAGAGTAAAATTGATATTTCTGCTTCTGTAAAAAATACCACCCTTCATTTCTGTGTAGTTAATTCGAAGCCTCCCATGGTTTCTCCATCTAAAAGGAAAGGGCTGGGTCTCGAAAACGTAAAAAGACGTTTAAATCTATTATATACTAATTCTCACTTATTAGAAATTGATGATAAAGAAAATATATATGATTTAAATCTATCTATTGATTTATCAGTTTAAATACTAAAAAAAACAGCTAATGATTAAAATAGGCATAGTAGATGACGAAATACTAGCACGTAAAGTTATAGAAGAGTATTGTTCTAAAATTGACAACTTTCAGTTAGTACTAAGTACAGGTAATCCACTTGAATTCATTAATTTCACTCAGCAAAATGAAGTTGATCTAGTCTTTCTAGATATAGAAATGCCTGAACTTACTGGCATGGAGATTTTGCGCTCTATGATAAAACCTCCTAAAGTTATTTTGACTACAGCGTATTCTGAGTATGCATTAGAAAGTTATAACTATGGTGTTGTAGATTATTTATTGAAACCTGTAAAATTTGAGCGCTTTCTCAAAGCAATAAACAAAGTTTCAGTCTCCATAATAACACAACCTAAAAAAAATAGTGGGAGTGAAGAACTTCAAATAAAACATGATGGAATGCCTGTCAATATTTCATTTAAATCAATTCTGTATATTCAGAGTTTTGGGAATTATTTGAAAATTTTTACAGATTCAAGAATGTATCTTATCTCCGAAACACTTATTAATATCACTACATTATTATCCGAAAATTTTCAGCGTACACATAAATCATATATTACCAATTTGGATAGAGTTACAAAAGCAACCAGAACGCATTTGTTAATTGAAAATATAAAAGTGCCTATGAGTGCTATGTATAAGATTATTGTTGTTGAAAAACTAGAAGTTTTAGCTAAGTTGTAAGGTAGTTTGTTTTAGCTATTGTTTGAGTTTTTGTGATGGTTTTTTGGGGAGGTTTGTTTATACGACACAGGGGGGGGCTTAAAAAATCTGCTTTCCATTCATAAACCGAATGTCATTAGTATAGGTATTGTTGGAAATTTGTATTTTTTTAATGAACATCAATTCCGTCAAAATAAATTTCTGTTATTGCTGTGTCATCATATTTTTCTCCTTTATAAATTTCTAATATTTCAAATTTTAAGACTAAATCACTTTCATCTTTATTGTGACCAAATGTTCCTAGTTTAAAAGTTTGGTCAGTTTTCGTATCTGTCAGTTTTAAAATCCCGAAAATTTCCCCGTTCACATATAGTTTTAATAATTTAACACGATTATTGTTTTTCCAAGTATTATCAGATTTCATATATCCATTTGAAATAATGATAGATGTAATTCTTGGACTTTTATTTTGAAAAGAAAACTCTATAAATTCTCCAATTCCGCTATCTTCTTTTCCTTCAACCCAAGCGGTTTTATAACTTAAGTCATTTGCTGATTTTGCTATATATTTGTTCTTTTTTTGTGTTTTCAATTCAGATGATGCAGAAACTTTATAATTTCCACCACCACAATACCAACTACAACCACCATCAACAACATCCCAAACACTTTCTACAACTTCTCCATATTTATGAACTAAAGCATCAAGTTCAATTTTCTCTTTTTTCGTTAAACTATCTTTTACTAATAATTCGGTTTGTCTATCAATTTCGTTTTTTGTTTTGATACTTAAATCAGGTGAATATTGACTTGAAGGCTCAAATGTTTTGATCTCATTTTGTCCATAAGAATTAATGTAATTCAAGCTAATCAATATTATTAAAATTATGTTTCTCATTATGTTTTTATAGCTACTAACGCTCTAGTATATGAAAAATAGTGGATCTATACACCCAATTTTAGGTTTATCGTTGGCTTTGTTTTTAGTTATTTATCTTGCGTTCAATTAGCCAAACCGCTATTTTTTCATATAGGTTGTTAGACAAAGTTTATTCTATTTTACTGAAGTTTTCGTCATACAAGCCAATCAAGAGACTATTCCCTTGATTATCTACTTTTATTCCACCATACTTGGCTGTTTCATATCTTTTTGCTTCTCCTTCTTGAAAGAAGTAAGATTCTGCACCAATATTAATTCCTCGGCGTCTCTTTGAAGTATATTCTATAAGAAATTCATTGTCATTGATTGGTGTCTTATTTTCTTGAATCCTGACTTTCTTGGCAATTCCATTTTCTTCCAATTTGACAACACAAAACCCTCTTTTAGAAATACTACCAGAATTAATATTGTCTGAAATAGCATATCTCAATCTCATATAATCCCCTTGCATTAATGAGCGAGGGTCAACAGGCGCTAACTCTAATAAAATAAGTTGTCCGTCAGATATTAATTCTTCTTTTTGAAGAATGGAGTTATTAAACAATCCTAGCAAAATGACAAGATTAATTAGAATGATTATCCGCTTATATTTTATCATTGGTACTTAAGTTTTTAGTAGTGAATAAATAGAATAATAGAAATATAATACCAGATACAAATAAGATTATTGATTTGGTTAGCAATGTGAAATTTAGGTCATAATAGTATTGTGAGATAAAATAGATAATTGAAATTATTCCAATAGCCAACCCAGTTTTATAATTAACTAAAAAGCTCAATAAAATAATTACAATTGATCCTGAAATAGAAGGTGAGAATATTGTTGATACAAGTATTAATGAACTTAAAGTGTAAATCATCACTTTACTTTTAGTAGTGTTTATTTCGTTTATTTTTAAGATGGTATAAACTAAATACATTATAACTAAAATCATTACAATTGATGACAACCAAAGATCATTTGGAGATATTGGTATTAAATGTCTTTTACCAACCGAAATAAGACCAAACAATAAAGAGATAACCAGACCAATTCTAATTGGGTTATAAAGTTGGGGCAATATTTTATTTGATGAGATTATTTTTGCTTCATTTAAAAATAAATATGTTAGGACCAAAGTATTAATGGTAACATATAGATGAATTAAATCATATGAATTATTAGATATTATTAGAAAAAGAAAACTACCACTAATAGCAAGTACCGAAATAAACGATAAAATAAAATTTTGTGTAATAATCAAAGAACAGAGAGCTATAAGGCTTATTAGTATTGCGATAATGTTTTCATCAACGCTCATCTCTGATAATCCAAATGCAAGTAAAGCAAAGCCTATAACATATATAGATACACTAAATGTATCTATGATAAGTTTATTATATACTTTATTTAGCCAAATTGCAGAAATTATAAAACTAGCACCAAATATTAACAATCCAGACTCAGAGCTGTAAAGACCTGCAATTGCCAAAAACACGATGAACGTCAGAGTTGCTAAAAAACCTCCAAAAATTGAAAGTATTTTGATTGCTAAACTAGATTTGTTTTCTCCTTGAGTATTGTACTCTTCGAATATAGCTTTTTCGTCACATTCAAATTTAGCACCTTCAGATAGACCAATACTATCAAGTAGAGCTTTTTTATTAGTTAATTTATCCATTTCTTTTGAAGGTCTATTAGGTTTTTAATTACAAATGTTACACTGCCAATAACGAATAAACTGATGAAGAAAAACATACCTGCATCATCCGATAGTTTTATAAGGAGCGCAGAAATAATAACGATAATGCTAAAAGGGATTATTGAAAGGTAAAAACCACTTTTTTGCTTTCGTCCATACTTAATTCCAATTACATAGAGTATTGATGTAATAATAATTAACACATATAAAGATGTTTGGTTTTTCTCAAAAATACCGATTGTAATCCCTATTGTACTGAAAGATACAGATACTAATGCTACTCAAGTTTCGCAGTACCTTCAGACATCTTAAACAAGGGTTAATAAGCTAGTTTTAAACCTTCCTTGTTTTGTCTTAAAAAACTAAATTCCTCACAATTACTTATAATTTTAGATGTAATACCTACTAAATCAATACT
>JABSPL010000172.1 GCA_013215105.1 Flavobacteriaceae bacterium | reverse complement strand
TTAATTTTATTTTTAAATAATTTTAAATTGTTAAAAGACATGAGTTTATCTAAAAGCACCGAGTACAATTACCTCGAATCTACACGTATTATGTTCGAAAACACATTAAATCACCAAGGAATCTTAGAAGCCTTAGCCAATGTGGGTTATACCGAGGAGGTAATTACAGAAGGGAAAAACATATACCTCAGTACTAAGGAGGTGTTTGACCTCAACAAAAAAGAAGACGATGAGACTAGAGAAGGCAGAATAGCCTACGAAAAAGCATATACGCTACTCGAAAAACATTTCAAAAACAATCGTAAAAAAGCTAAAATTATTTTTAGAGAAGACAGTGCAATTCAACAAAAACTCATGATTAGTGGTAGTAGTCCAAAGTCCTATCCCACACTAGTAGAAGCTTGCGAGAAGTTTTATGGTGTTCTAAGCATCGATACCGAGCTACAGGCCATGGTTACTCGTTTGGCAATAACTACTAACAATATAGAAGAAGGAAAAACTCTCCTTACTGATCTTCAGAAAAGACGTGAGTATTACAAAAAGGAAATAGGAGAGTCGCAAAACGCTACCAAACAAAAAGATAAATCCCTCAAAGAACTAGAATATTGGGTGCGTGACTTCAAACAGGTAAACGAGATAGCCCTCGAAGACCAACCTCAATTACTCGAAGTATTAGGCTACTACGTGCCTAGCTAATGCAGGTATCTCCATAAACATATGAGCCCCCCCTCATAACCCAAGATTTTTAATTTCAAATGCTCCTTTCTATATAGAAAGGAGTTATTTGTTAACAGTAAACAAAATTATATAAAAGAATCTAAACCTTGATATTTCACTTTCTTACAGTATTCCCATTCAAAACTCAGTAGAACCCTTTATCCTTTATTTTAGTTATTTAAAAAGTCTAAGAAGACTTTTTAATGTTTCGAGATATAAACAAACAAATACTTATTTTTTTATTATTTTTGAAGCAAAAAAAAGATGGGTGTATATACAGAGGATATTTTTATAAAACTAAAACAATATTTTGGTTATTCGGAGTTCCGACCTCAGCAACAGGAGATAATAGAATCGGTTTTGGAGGGGAAAGACTCTATGGTTATAATGCCAACTGGTGGGGGTAAGTCTATCTGTTTTCAGTTGCCTGCCGTTGTTATGGGGAAGTTGTGTTTGGTCATATCACCACTTATAGCTCTTATGAAAGACCAAGTTGACGGGCTTGTTGCTAACGGAATAAGTGCTGCTTATTATAATAGTAGTCTTTCTTCTGCGGAAAATACCGAAGTTATTAGGACTATAGAAAACGGGGAATTATCCTTGCTTTATGTAGCTCCTGAAAGCTTGGGTTTATTAGACAATGTGCTGGCTAACGAGGAACTGGGGCTTATAGCTATAGATGAGGCTCACTGTATATCGAGCTGGGGTCACGACTTTAGGCCTGCTTATACTAACCTTGGTTTTCTGAAAAAAAAGTATCCCAATGTGCCACTTATAGCGCTTACCGCTACTGCCGATAAGGCTACTCGTAACGATATAAAAAAGCAATTAAGAATATCGGAATCTAAAACATATATCTCTTCTTTCGACAGGAAAAACTTCTTTTTGGAAATAAGAGGAGGGCAGAACAGAATGCCTCAAATAATAGATTATATAAGCGAAAACAAAGGAGAATCAGGGATCATTTATTGCCTGAGCCGTAAGTCAACCGAGCAGATAGCTATGAAGTTAAAAGCCAAAGGTTTTGAGGCAGAGGCTTATCACGCAGGGCTTTCTACGGACAAAAGGAGCGATATACAAGAGAGGTTTATCAAGGACGAACTGGGGATAGTTTGTGCAACCATAGCTTTTGGTATGGGTATAGACAAGTCTAATATTCGCTGGGTGATACACTATAATATACCCAAAAACATAGAGGGCTATTATCAGGAAATAGGTAGGGCTGGTAGAGATTCGTTACCCGCTACGGCAATTATGTTCTACAGTTATGCCGATGTTATTATGTTACAGAAATTCATAAATGACTCGGCTAACAAAGAGGTTCAGCAAGCAAAACTAGACCGTATGATGCAGTTTGTACAGGCTTCTAGTTGTAGGAGGAAGACTTTGCTTAGTTATTTTGGTGAAATATTAGAAGACGATTGTGGTAGCTGTGATGTTTGTAAAAACCCTCCTCAGCACTTCGAAGGAACTGTTTTGGCTCAGAAGATACTCTCGACAGTTTATAGGGCTAGGGAGAATGTGGCTATAAATAGTGTAGTTGATATTTTGAAAGGTTCCAAAAACCAGAATGTAATGGAAAACGGTTATAATACTATAAAAACCTATGGTATAGTGACCGAATATAACTGGAACGACTTGCAACAATATGTGGTTCAGATGGTCAATATGGGTTATTTGGAAGTTGCTTTCGATCAGGGGAATTCTCTGAAACTTAATAAACTATCAGAGAAAGTTTTGTTCGAAAAGCACAAGGTTTATATGGCGGAAATAAGTAAGATAGAAAAACATAAAGAAGCTATAAAAGAGAAAAACAACAATGTCTCTAGTGACTTGTTTGACCGATTGAGACGATTGAGGTTGAAACTTTCTCAAGAAAAGGGAGTGCCTGCTTACCTAATATTTAGCGATGCAGCACTTAAAGATATGGAGCAGAAATGCCCTACTAACCAAGGAGAGTTTTCGGAAATAAGCGGTGTTGGTGCTAGAAAGTCTGATGAGTTTTATAAGGCTTTTACCGATGAAATACTTAAATATAAATCTGAAGGAAACAAGTTAAATAAGCCAAAACAAGCTAGGGCAAAGGCTAAACCAAAGACCAAAAAGGCAAAGACCGACAAGAGACCTACTCACGAGATAACTTATGAGCTTATACAAAACGGGTTTTCGGTTAAGGAAATATCCGATAAGAGAGAGTTTACCGAATCGACTATTTACAATCATATAACCAAGCTACATAATGCTAGTTACGATGTTGATATTTATCAGTATATAGACAAAATAACTATAGAAAAGATGAAGTTAGCCAAAGTTAAGCTAGAAAACTCTAGGACTATAAAGGATTATTATGAGTATTTTGATGGAGATATAAGTTATAACCATATTAGAATGGCTTTGGCTCTTATATGATGTTTTTTCGGATGAAATATAGACAAGGATAATATATTGAGATTAATAATAATTTTACTTTTGCAGAAAAAACAATAATGGAAAACACTATTTACATATTAGACCTAATAGGCACATTTGTATTTGCTATAAGTGGGGCTATATGTGCTGCACAAAAAAAGCTAGACCTTTTTGGGGTAATCATTATAGCTTTTGTAACCGCCGTAGGAGGAGGTATGATACGAGATGTATTGATGAATTCGCACCCTATGTGTTGGATGAATGACACGAATTACGTTTGGGTTATTTTATTGGCTGTATTTGTTACTTTTTTGTTCAAAAACGAAATAGGCAAGCTTAGTAAAACTATGTTTTTGTTTGACACTATGGGCTTGGGGGTTTTTACTCTTTTGGGAGTTCAAAAAGCTAATTTACTAGGTTTTGACCCTGTTATATGTGTTATAATGGGAACTATAAGTTCAGTAATGGGAGGGGTGACTCGAGATGTGTTGACCAACAGGATTCCTATTATTTTTCAAAAAGAAATATATGCTTCTGCTTGTATGTTAGGAGGTATTTCTTTTCTTGTTTTAAATCATTTTAATATCAATGAGCATATAAATTTTGCTATAACGTTACTAGTAGTTATTGTTATAAGGTTGATGGCAGTTAAGTTTAAGCTAAGGCTACCTGTTATAAAAGATAATTTGTTGGGTAGGGATTGATGTTTATATATACTTATATAAATGATTCATTTTGTATATATTTGTAGGTAAATATAAAATAGTATGTCTTTGAACAAATCTATAGCCGTCTTACCATTTAGGAGTATTGGTTCTTCTCAGGAGTGTAAATATTTTTCTGAAGGAATTTCTGAGGAAATAATAAATGCCTTAATAAAAATAAAAGGACTCAAAGTAAGTTCTAGAGCTTCTTCGTTTTTGTTTGATAGTACTAAAGTTTCTATAAAAGAAATAGCTGAATTATTAGGGGTTAATATTATTTTGGAAGGAAGTATTCGCTTAAGTGGCGATAAAGCTCGTATATCAGTAAGGTTAATAGAGGCTTCTGAAGATTTTTGTTTTTGGACAGAAACATTTGACCGAAAACTAACTAATATATTCGAAGTACAAGACGAGATAAGTCTTAGTGTGGCCGATAAACTAAGAGAGCATGTAGGTCATATAGAGCTAGGTAATAATCTTGTAACTAGTTATAATATTTCTATATCAGACTATAAACAATATCTTAAAGGTAGATATTTTATTATGAAACTAAACTACCCCAATGTGCTAAAAGGTATCGCAATAATGGAGGAGGTACATTCTAAAGCTCCTGATTTCCCTTCGGCATGCTTAGAGATAAACAAAGCTTATGCTTATCTGGGGACTATGGGGATTATCCCAGCAGTTGAGGCATTTGTAAAAGCAGCCCCTTACTTAAAAAAAGCAATAGATATATCGGAGAATTTACCAGACACTCAGCTAAATATGGCTTGGATAAGTTGTTGGCAAAACTGGGATATAAATACGGCATACAAACATCTGCAAAATGCGGTTAGTACTAAGCCTAGTGACGAAATATATCTGTCTATATCTAATATTTTGGCTATAGAAGGCAGGTTCGGTGCAGCTCATACTTATATAGATAAAGCTTTGGATTTGGATCCTTTTTCGGCTATGAATCATCATTTCAAAGGGTTTATATATTATCTGCAAGAAGAATATAGCAAAGCGATACCTCAATTTAAAAAAAGTTTAGAATACGAATCGACCATACCTTTTCCTCATTTGGCTATGGGCTTGTCTTTGTTGTTGAAAGGAGAAATAAAAGCAGGACTTAGAAATTTTGAAAATATGTCCGAAAGTAAATTCGGAGACCTTACTCGCTTGGGAGGGCTTACTTTGGCTTATGTGTTTGCTGAAGATAAAGTAAATATAGACTTAGGAATAAAAGAATTACAATCTAAGTTAGGAAGCGAAAGCATGGGGAGTGCTTTGTTTTTTTTGATATTGATAAATGCCAAATTAGGTAACGATAAAGAAGCTTTAGAGCTTGTAGAAAAAGGAATAGAAATGAAGTTCCCTAATATGTTATTGCTATTTACAGAGCCATTTACCAAATGTTTATATTCTTATGACAAATTCAGGGAAATAAAAGAAAATATATTCGGAACTGATAAAGTGAAAAATATAGAAAATATAAAAGAGAAAAAACCTTTATTAGACTCTAGTCAGTTAGAAAAACATAAAGACCGATTAGAGACAATGATAGTCGAAAGTAAAAATTATTTAGATTCATCTCTGTCGTTGAGATTACTTTCTCAGCAATTAGAAATACCTGCAAATCATTTGTCATACTTGTTAAACAAGGGTTTCGATAAGAATTTTTCGGAATTTATAAACACTTATAGGATAGAAGAGTTCAAAAACAGAGTAGCTAATAAAGGCTTAGATAATCTGACTATTTTGGCATTGGCTTACGATTCGGGTTTCAATTCTAAAACGGTTTTTAATACTTTTTTCAAAAAAATAACAGGAAAAACACCCAAAGACTATTGTAAAGAAATAGCCTAATATTTATTATGTACTGAATTATAATTCGGAACGATTGTATTGTATAGTACAAGTATCTTTGCTTGTATGGAAAACAATATTTTATTCAGAACCAATCAAGGTCGTAAGGAAACTTTAGAAATATATGATCAAAAGTTAAAGGAATTAGATATAAACTATGAATATATAGTTGTGGAAACCTCTCTAGGTAAGACCAATATCATAAAAACAGGAGATCCTTCTAAGCCAGCGCTTATATTGATACATGGCTCTAATGGTTGTGCTCCTATTTCTTTGGGTATTTACCCTCGCTTGGCAGAGAAATATCAAGTATTTGCAATTGATGTTTTGGGGCAACCTAACAAAAGCGATCAAAATGTATTGGATATGAAAAACCTAGACTATGGCAAATGGATACATGAAATAATAAAACATCAAGGCTTAAAAAATGTAAGATTGGTAGGCTTCTCTTTGGGAGGGTTGATAGCTCTAAAAACTATATTGTTTAGTCATCTGAATATAGAAAAAGCGTTTTTGATAGCTCCTGCTTTTATAGTTAATGGAAATCCTTTATCGGCACTTTTTAAAATATTCATACCTATGAAAATGTATATCCGTACTCAAAAACAGAAATATATTGATTGTTTGTTCGATTCTATATTTACTGAAAAAGATGAGTTTGCACATAAGTTTTTACCAAAAGTGTTATCTCACTTCATTCTGGATTTTAGCCCTGTACCCATAATAAAGGAGTCTCAGGCGAGGAATATAAAAACACCTATAGTGATAGTTGCAGCAGGCAGAGATGTGATATTCCCTGGTAATAAAATGATAAAACGTTCTAAGAAAATATTTTCTAGTTTAGAAGAAGTTGTTTTGTTAGAAAATTCTAAACATGTACAGAGCAGAAGAGATAATAAATTAATAGAAGAGTTGATACTCTCGAAATAAAAAAAATTATGAAATCAAATAAAATGAATGCGGTAGTTTGTAATAGTTATGGAGGGCCAGAGGTTTTGGAACTAAATGAAATATTAATACCTATACCTAAAGAAAATGAGGTTCTAGTAAAAATAAAAGCTACCTCGGTAACGGCAGCACATTGTGCTATGCGAGAGGGGAAGCCTTATTTTGGTAGACTTTTCTTAGGAATGATGAGACCAAAGACCAAAACCCCAGGAACAGACCTTTCTGGAGAAATAATAAAAATAGGAAGTAAGGTGAAAAACTTTTCGATAGGAGATGAGATAATAGCCGAAACAGGAATTGAAAGTGGCTGTTATGCAGAATATATCTGCTTGCCCGAAGATGGGATTATAGTGTTGAAACCTAATAATATGAGTTTTGAACAAGCTACAGGGATGATAGATGGAGCGTCAACTGCTATGGCGTTTTTTATGGATCATACCGATATAAAGAAAGGTAATAAAATACTTATAAATGGAGCTTCAGGAAGTATAGGTACTGCTGCGGTACAGTTAGCTAAGCTATATGGTGCCGAGGTTACTGGGGTTTGTAGTACTAGTAATATAGATATGGTTTATGGTTTGGGAGCTGATAAAGTGATAGATTATACTCAAGAGAATTTTGTTTCGAACAAAGATAAATACGATATAATATTTGACACAGTAGGTAAACTTTCTTATTCTCAAACAAAGACCTCTTTATATGAAAAGGGTTTGTTTTTGTCTCCAGTATTAAGTTTAAGTGTTTTGTTTCAGATGATGAAAACATCGGTGTTAGGTAGTCGAAAAGTGAAATTTGCAGCAACAGGATTAAGAGGGGAAAATGTTAGAAAAAGAGATCTGATAAGTATAAAAAATTTAGCAGAACAAGGTAAATTAACCACTGTAATAGATCGTCAATACGAATTGTCTCAAATAAAAGAAGCACACGAATATGTAAGTAAAGGACATAAAAAAGGAAATGTAGTAATTATACCAGTTGAATCTCCATCTGTCATATATAAATAGTTTCTTTTCTCCTTTATCTGCGTTAAAAAAACAGAACCATAGCCATGCTATGCTTAGATTTTTTGCCTTGTTAAACCTCTATATACAGTTGTTTTATTTAATGTAATTTCATTGAGAGGTTCTATGTGACCGATAGGGAAATAAAAAGAGAACTCATAAAAGAAAAAAATAATTCTATTTCTTTTATGACATTTAGAAATACAATTGGTATTATTACTTAGCTAAGTCTAGGATATAGTAATATTAGAAACAACAACAAAAGACGGGTGTACTGTGGTATTACTCGTCTTTGGTTGTTGTTGTTGTTGTTGTTTTTGTATAAATAGATATGGTATGTGGGTGTGTTTCTGGAAATAGAGTTGCCGGTTTTATTTATTCGTGTACCTTCCTCTAGGGCTATCCCTCTGCTCTAGCACTATCTCAGAATGTAAAAAACCTACAGCCTCAGCCGAGCCTTTCACTTTAACGGCACTACGTTCTAACATTTCGGTTTCAAACTCGGTTAACACTCTTTCTCTAATACCAACTTCTCTCCATCGAGACAAAGGGTTACAGCCTCTCGATATTCCACGGACCAACGACAAAGCATCCAACAAAGCCTGATTGGCTCCCTGTCCTTTGAATGGACTCATAGGGTGAGCGGCATCGCCTATCAAAGTTATTTGTTTACCCTTCTCTAACAATTCTGGTTTTAATAATTCTCTATCATAAACAGGATAACCAGAAATTTTATCTTCATTTGTTGCCATTAAAATCTGAGGAATAGGATAGTGCCACTGAGTTCTGCGACATGCTTCTTCTTTAAGGGCTTTGACTCCTTGTTTACTCAATAATTTAGCATCTTTTTCCTTCATAGGGAAGCTAAGTTGCCACATAATAGAGTCTGACGAGTATGGCATTATATAAATCCTTTCATTACCATTAGCAGTCTGAAACACCGTTGCCGAGTCAAGCAAATCGCTGTCAATATCTTTTATGTTTTCTAAAGGACAAATCCCCAATATAACAATACAACCAAGGTAACGCAAAGGTGTGATGTCGTCACCAATCAACAGTTTACGTACCGAACTACGAATGCCATCAGCCCCAACAACTAAGTCTGCTTTTACTTCCTTTACTTCTGAGTTTACTTCAAACTTCAAATCAACACCTTTACTATCTCCTTCTTTGAAGGATATCAATTTATGATTCCATTGCACCTGACTATCTCCCCCGAGTTGTTCCAAAAGAGCCAAACGTAAAGATTGTCTTGCTATATGTATATTGGTACGCTTTACAGTTTTTTCGGTAGAAGATTGCATCCATTTTCTCATTCCCCATTCACCTATCACTTTCCCATCGGTAGTATGAACCAGATGCCTTGTAGAAACTATTCCTTCTTCTAAAGATGAGAGCCCCAGTTCTTCTATAGCCTTACTAGCTTGTTGTAAAGTAAGCCCATATCCTTGCGAACGAGAATCGAAACAACTGTCACGTTCATAAAGAGTAAAAGGAATATTACGATGCAAACAAGCCACGGCCAAAGCAACACCCCCTATACCTCCACCTATAATTGCGATATGTGGATAATTTTCCTTGTCGGGCATAGGGCGGATGTCAGAACTAATAAGCCCAGTCCCTTTGCAATAAGAACACGAGTATAAGTGCCTGTTAGGGCGAATCGGAAATTTGCCCTCTCCTTTGCTTTTTTCGAACTCTTCTATGTTTTTATTATAACGAAGACGCACTTTTTTGCTTAGTCTCTTACTTTTTTTTCCACGCCCTTGACATTCCTTGCAAACAGCCCAGTTGTCTTTTTTATGTATTTCTTTTGTCATTTCACAAAACACTTATTTAATACAAAAAAGCAGTATAAGTTTTCACTCAAACTGCTTTTGTTTTCAAATATTATTATAACAAGTTTTTTACTATAATGATTTCATTATAGCTAATTTGACTTATTTTTTAGCTTTTTTCAATCTCTTTTCTTCTTTTTTCTCTTTAGCAGTTTTAGCCGGTTCTTTTTTTACGTTTTTCTTCGAATCTTTACCTTTTGACATAATACTTTATTTTAAATATTTGTTTCTTTAATTATTTTACTAATTCTTTGTTTTTTACAATACTACAAATATAAGCAATTTCTTTTGTTTCACCTATAGTAGTTATTGATAAGGGCTATGGGCTAAAATATGAAGTTTAGGTTTAGCACTTAGATGAGTTTTAATTTTTTCTATATTTTTAATAGATACGTGAAATTAAAAGTTTTACGTAATTTATTCAAGGTACTTCTCCTTGGGATAAGCATCAAAACCTGTATTAACTACATACATTGTTGTTATTAGTGCTTTATCTTTTTAAAAACTCAGTTTCACTTCTTGATATTAATCTTTTTGTCAAAGCGAATAGTATTATTGAAAGAAGAATAATAAATCCTACAACAATTTTTAGGACACCCAAATTGGCTATAGCTAGAACTATTCCTGTAATTCCAGGTCTTCCACTTCCAACAAGTTCATATTCTATTCCGCTTTCAATTTGGATTGCTAAGTAAAGTGACCACAAGAAAACTCCTGTTGTGAAAAGTAAAGCAAATAGTTGTGCTTTCGCATATCTCAGAATGCTTGGTAATTCAGAACTATATTCAAAATTTAGATTATCTTGTTTTAAAAACTCGAACACTTCATTTTTAGTATTCTTGTTTGTTATTATTAATTTATCTTCAGAATCATTTCCAAAAAATATTTTGATTTCATTCTTTCCTTTCTGATTTTCAATTCTTTTTATGTACGAATATGGAATGCTAAAAGTATTTTCTGAAAAAGAAAAATTGGTTGATTCTGAATTCAGTTTACTAAGTTCTTCTTGTTTCGGATTACCTTTGTAAATAGTTTTATCTTTGATTAATATCAATTTGTTATATTTAGAATCACTTATTTTCCAAAATTTATGCATTCGTTTGTTTTTAGTATTAATGACAACATCCAAATATAAGTAATTAATATAACCTGCCTAAGTAAATATCAACATTATTAATCCCTTAAAATTCAAAAAGCATTATAAATACTGACTTATACTGTTTTAAAACATATATGACAATACTAAAGTGATAATCATAGATTAATGAAAACAAATTAGCAATTCTTATATCTATCAAAAACAACAAATAACTCAAGTATATAAACTTAAAAATACCTAAATTTACGGTTCTAAATTATACCTTGATAAAATAGTTGAAAACACTTTATAATATTTCAGAATTCGATTCGACCATAGAAACTATAGTTACTATAGGAGTGTTCGATGGTGTGCATATAGGTCATAGAGAGATAATCAGAAACCTAGTACAATCGGCAAAACAAAAAGGACTAAAAAGTGTTTTACTTACTTTTTTTCCTCACCCTAGGATGGTTTTACAGAAAGACACTGACCTAAAACTGATAAATACTATAGAAGAGAAAATAGAGTTATTGTCTAAGACCGACTTAGATTATCTGATAGTACATCCTTTCGACAAAGAGTTTTCTAAACTAGACGCACACGAGTTTTCACGAGATATATTGGTTGCCAAACTAAACACCAAACACCTTACTATAGGTTACGATCATCGTTTTGGGAAAAACAGAGAAGGAAGTTTTCAAGAGCTTATTAAACATGGCTATATGTACGATTTTGAAGTCTCCGAAATACCAGCGCAAGACATTAACGAAATATCTGTAAGCTCGACCAAAATAAGAAATGCAATACTTAATGGTGACATAGAAACTGCTAACGAATACTTGACTTATGATTTTTATTTCGAAGGAACTGTAGTCAAAGGCAATCAATTAGGAGCTAAAATAGGTTTCCCAACTGCTAATATAAGTATAAAAGAAGACTATAAAATAATAGCTAAAGAAGGTGTGTATGCTGTTTTGGTTTCATTAAAAAGTAAAAAATACTTAGGGATGATGAATATAGGACACAGACCAACAGTAGGAGGAACTAATAAGACTATAGAAGTACATATATTAGATTTTAAGAAAGATATATATGGTAGTTATCTTAAAATAGAAATTGTAAAGTTTATTAGAGAACAAGTAAAGTTTGAAAATATAGACTTATTAAAAGACCAATTATACAAAGACAAACAACTAGTAGAGTCTTTTAATGCTGATTATTTATAACAAACAGGTAATAACTCCCCTTTTTGCAACCTATACTTCTCTATATATTCTGAGCTTAAACTTTTGGATATATCATATCTCTCAACTTTAAAACCTACTAATTCCAATCTTTTGAAATAGTCTTTAGCGTAAACCCTTACATGGTCATATTGTCCGAAATGCTTGGTTCTTTCCTTTGGGTCGGTTATAGCAAAGTCTTCATAAGTACTTTCCAAATCATAATCCATAGGTACCTGAAATATACCTGTACCTCCTCTTTTTAAGACTCTATACAATTCATTCATTGCCTTTTTGTCGTCTTCTATATGCTCCAATACATGGTTACAGATAACCAAATCGTAAGTATTATCAGCAAATGGCATATCGCAAACATCAGCTTTTATATCGGCAAGTGGCGAATATAAATCGGCTGTTGTATAGTCCCATTTTTTGTTTTTCCTGAATTTACCCAAAAAACATTGTTCAGGAGCTATATGCAATACTTTTAACTTAGAACTTAGCAAGCTAGTTTCATTATTGAGATAAAGCCACAGTAACCTATGTCTTTCTAACGAAAGAGTACTTGGTGCTAATACGTTTTCTCTTTGTGTATCGTAGCCATAAGGCAAGAATTTCCTGTAAGTTTTGCCATCTATAGGGTCGGTGTATTTGTTTCCTTTATAATAAATAGCCAAAACAGGTTTTACCAAATAGCTTAATTTCAACAACCAAGGTCTTGGTACTATATTCAATATTGTTTTAAATATCATTTATCTTTCTGTGTAAATCTTATAGCTATATTTGAATTCTTTTTTGGCTTTAGAAGCTAAGTTTATATTCCATTTGATAGTACTTGACAAATTATAAGAATATGCTTTTTGCTTCTGAGAAACTATAGTATAAGTACCTTTACCTGTCAGATCACCTAATATTTTCTTGTAAATATTGATCTCTACCGTTTTGTCTTTATAACTGTTTACATAAACCGTCCCTTCTGCAATAGTTACAAAATTCCATTTAGCCCCTTTCACTCTAGTTTTAGAAATTATAATTTCCTTGTGTAAAACCTCTATATTATTGTCTTTTGATATAGTTATGGTCGATTTTCCATTTTTGGGAGTATAACTTAACGTGTTTTGTGCTAAAGTTTTTACCTCTCCTTTTACAGTTTTAAGTACCATTGCAGGTGCTTTGGCAAATACTTGCTTAGACTTATTTTCTATCTCTATCTTATGATATACGCTTGTTTTGTTTTTACTTAGGTTAGTGCGTAAATATTCCTCGTTTACAGGCACTTTACATTCATAAATATGTTTATAGTTAATATTCACAGCAAAAATATCCAGATTAACTCTAGCTCCTTTTTTTATAGTTTGGTTATTTAGCTTATAAAAATACAAGTCATCTATTTGAGTACTTTCTTTGTTTGATTTACCTCTATAACTAGATATAACAACCTCTTCTAAATCGTCTTCTAATTCGTATTTTACAGATCTAGATTTATAAGAATAGTTATTACTAATAACTCTTTGTTTAAAGTCAAACAAAGAACTATTTCTATTCTCTTGAGAAAACACAGGACTACCAACTACTAATTCTATATCTGTGTTTTTTATATCTTCCAGATCGTTAACCACAGTTGCTTTCATAGTTAGTTTAGCAGTTCGACTATTAGTTAATTCTAGTAAGTAAGATGGCACCCAGGCAATTCCTTTATGTAAATAATATAGATCTAGAATTTGTTTAGGATTATCTTTTTTCAAAACTATATTTAATCTCTTTTTCAGTGTTTTTATACTGTCTTTACTTTTATTTAATTCATTAGGCTTTTCAGAGAAAACTACTCTTTTTATATCTTCTATAGGCAAAACAACCCATTCATCTTCTTTGGTGACCAAATACAACAATTTAAGAGTTTTATTCTTTTGGACTACACTATTTATAGTTCCTGTATAAGTATCTTTATCAATATAAACAGAAGCCTTTTTGCCTATATTATTACTAATCAAATAAGGTATAGAAAGTATTTTATTATTCTCTTCGATCTTAATAATATCTTTGCTTTCTGCTTTTAATTTAACAACACTATTAGCTTTAGCATCGACCATAAAACTACCTTCTATAGGGTTCATATTAAGACCATAATCTATAGAAATATTTTTGTTTACGGTCTTAAACTCTCCTTGTTTGTGTATATAGTTAAGTCCATTACTATAAACAGATATATGTTTAGTCTTTAAGTTTTCTTGCGAAAACAAACTAAAACTAACAAAAAAGGCTACTAAGCTAATTTTTTTCATAATTGTATTATTTTAAAACAGGCGCAGTGTTTTTATAAGGTTTTTCTTCGTCAGAAACTATTCCTAAAGCTTCGTATATATAATCGAAAGTCGATAATATCTCGGGTTTACCATCAATAATAGCTACATCGTGCTCAAAGTGAGCGCTCGGCTTTTTGTCGGCAGTTATTATAGACCAACCATCTGATAGGTGTATTATTTCTTTAACACCCATGTTTATCATAGGTTCTATAGCTACTACCAATCCGTTTTTGAACTGTTTACCTCTTCCTCTTTTACCATAGTTTGGCATCTGCGGATCTTCGTGCATTTCTTTACCCAAACCATGCCCTACCAACTCACGTACTACTCCGTAACCGTGGTCTTCGGCATATTTCTGTATAGCATAACCTACATCTCCAACTCTATTACCTAGCCTTAATTGATCTATACCTACGTACAAACTTTCTTTGGTTATTTTCAATAGTTTTTTGACTTCCTTGCTAACTTCTCCTACTTCGAAAGTGTAAGCATGATCACCGTAGTAACCATTTTTGAAAGAACCACAATCTATAGAAATAATATCTCCTTCTTCTAAAGGTTTATTATTAGGGAAACCGTGAACCACTTGTTCGTTAGGGCTCATACAAAGAGTGTTCGGAAAGTCGTAAAGACCCAAAAAACCTGGCGTAGCACCTAAGTCTCGTATATGCTCTTCGGCTAGTTTGTCCAGCTGTAAAGTAGTAACTCCTGGCTTTACTTCTTTAGCCAAAATACCTAATGTTTTTGATACTATAAGAGCACTCTCTCTCATTAATTCTATCTGCTCTCTGTTTTTTAATATTATTCCCATTTATCTAATCTTGGTAAGCGTGTTTATATGGTTGTCCGCTAATTATTTTTAATATATCTTTCTCCATTGTTTGTACAGAATACTCTACAAAACGTCCTATTTCTTTTCCTTTTTTGTAAAATATAATAGTAGGAACTCTCTCTATTTTAAGACCTTTTTCAGCTCTTTCAGGAGTATGTTTATCTCTATCTACTATTATAAGTTGAGTGCTTTCTTTGGAGATACCTGCTGTCTCTAACATTTTATAATACTTAGGAGTCTCTATCTTGCTATCGGTACACCAAGTACCCATAAATAGTTTTACTTCTATATCTTTATCCCATGAGCTTTTCAATTTTTCTAATATTTGTTTATCGAAAGTTCTTTTTTCGAACGACTCGGTAAACCACTTGTCGTTAGGAGCTTTTGTAAGAACTTCCATGTTTTTCACTCCGTAAGGACTGTTAGTGTCAGTCTTAGGTTTAGTTATATTACAACTAATAAATAAGGTGATTATTATAAAGAAAATTGTTTTCATATTGTATTAAATTAAAGAGTTTCTATTCATTGCACTTGGTTTATCTATTCCCATCATTTTTAATATAGTTGGAGAAATATCTGCCAAGATACCATTTTTTATTGCTTTTATATCCTTATCTACCAAAATAAAAGGAACAGGATTGGTAGTGTGCGAAGTGTTAGGGCTTCCATCTTCGTTCTTCATAGTTTCACAATTACCATGGTCAGCTATTATTATGCAAGAATAATCATTTTCTATAGATTTTTCTACTATTTCTTTAACACATTTATCAACAGTTTCACAAGCTAGTATTGCAGCTTCTAAACTACCAGTATGTCCTACCATATCTCCGTTGGCAAAGTTTAAACAAACAAAATCAACCTCTTTCCTTTCTATTTCGGGCACTATGGCATTAGTTATATCCCAGGCACTCATCTCTGGTTGTAAATCGTAAGTAGCTACTTTGGGCGATGGGCATAATAATCTTTTTTCTCCTTCGAATAATTCCTCTCTTCCTCCTGAAAAGAAAAAAGTAACATGAGGGTATTTTTCTGTTTCGGCTATTCTTATCTGTTTTTTACCGTTTCTAGCCAAAACTTCCCCTAGAGTATCTTCCAAGTTTTTACTGTCAAAGACTATATTTATATTATTGAAACTCTTATCGTAATTGGTCAAAGTAGTATAGTGAAGTCTCAAAGGTTTCATATTATAATCCTTGTTTTCTTTTTGGCTAAGTACATTGGTAAGCTCTCTACCTCTGTCGGTTCTGAAGTTAAAAAACATCACAACATCATCTTGTTCTATTATAGCCAAAGGCTTAGAGTTTTCTCCTTTTTTGATTATCGGCATCAAAAACTCGTCTGTAAGCTCCTTGTTATAGTTTTCTTTTATTTCTTTATTTATATCATCGGTCAAAATGCCTTTACCACTAACCAAAGCATCATAAGCTATTTTGATTCTCTCCCATCTGTTATCTCTGTCCATAGCAAAATAACGCCCTGTAACGCTAGCTAACTCTACATTGGTATCTGAAATATGTTTTTCCAAATCGGAAATATACCCAATACCTGATTTAGGATCAGTATCTCTACCATCAGTAAAAGCGTGTATAAAAACATCTTTCAGCCCCATATTATCGGCTATAGTACTAAGTTCTTTAAGGTGATTGATATGAGAATGAACACCTCCGTCAGAAACGAGCCCTAACAAGTGTAACTTTTTATTGTTGTTTTTGGCATAATTAAAACAATCGACTATACCTTTTTTGTTTTTGAAAGTGTCTTCTTGTATAGCTTTGTTTATTTTTTCCAAATTCTGATATATAATACGCCCAGCACCTAAGTTTATATGGCCTACTTCAGAATTACCCATCTGTCCATCGGGCAAACCAACATGTAGACCGTCGGTACGCAATGTAGAGTTAGGATACTGATTGTACAAACTGTCTATATAAGGAGTATGTGCATTGTCTATAGCCGACACTTTTTTGTTAGGAGCTATACCCCAACCGTCAAGTATCATAAGTATTACTTTTTTGTTCATGCTTATATAATTTGAAAATACAAATATACAATTATGGATAGTTTATGAAAGGTATTATAGAAGTATAATTTTGTTTTTTAGCTTCTATTTTTATATTAATTACCATACAAGTGTATAGTGTTTGTGTTTGTAGTTAGGTTTTTAGAAGTCACAATATCACTCACACATCAATTTATACCCCACACCTCTTATATTTACTATTTCTAAAGTAGAGTCTTTTTTGAGTTTTTTCCTCAATTTAGATATATACACATCCATACTTCTAGCTGTAAAGAAGTCGTCCTGCCCCCATATTTTCTTTAAAATAAAACTACGATCTAAAACCTCATTTTTTCTTTCTAACAAATGATATAGTAATTCGGACTCTCTACTAGTAAGTGGAATTTCTATATTGTCAGAATCTATTATTTTTTGTCGTTTATAATTGAAAATAAATTTCCCTAAGGATAGTTTTTCTTTATTGTGTTTAGTTTTTATTCTATCCAAAAGAGAGTTTACTCTAACTATCAGCTCTTCCATAGAGAAAGGTTTTTTCAGATAATCATTTCCTCCAGAAAGGAATCCGTCTACTACATCTTTGGTTTGAGACTTAGCGGTAAGGAATATGGCAGGAGTAACGGTGTCGGTTTCTCTTATTTTTTTCAGTAGAGTGATGCCATCCATTACAGGCATCATAACGTCTAGTATTAGTAAGTCTGGTTTTGATTCATTAAATTTCTGGTAAGCAATTTCGCCGTTTTCACACAAAGTAACATCGAAATTTTTAAATTCTAGTCCTTCTTGAATTATCATACCCAAACTAGGCTCGTCTTCGGCTAACAATATCTTTATAGTATCCATTATTACAATTTTATTTTAAAACTAGTCTTACCTTTATTTGCATTTAATTCTAATTTAGCTTGGTGTTTTTCTATTATTTTTTTACAGTAATACAATCCTATTCCATATCCTTTTATGTTATGAATATCTCCTGTTGGTATTCTATAAAACTTTTCGAATAGTTGCTTTTGATGTTGTTTTTTGATAGTATTTCCATAGTCAATCACACTTAGTTCTATTTTTGTATTCACCAAGTTCAATACTAATTCTATCTTTTCCCCTCCGTATTTCATAGCGTTATCCAGAAGATTTATTATAACATTTTCGAAGTGAAATTTATCTATCGATACTTCAATGTTTTCATCTATATTTGAAATATATTTTATAGGTCTATGAGAATTAAATACATTATATTTTTCGACTATTCTTGTCAGAAAGACACCTATATCGGTATTTTCTTTTTTTAAATCGAGACTATTACCTTCTAAAGTAGAGGTTTCTAAAAGTTTTTCTACCATCGTTTTAAGTCTTTCTAGTTGATCTGAAGAAACACCGATATACTTGGCTGTTTTAGCCTGGTCTTTGATTATTGCCGAATTTTTAAGAGCCTCAAGAGCTAAACTTATAGTTGTAATCGGAGTCTTGAATTCATGACTTATATTTGCAATGAAATCATCTTTTATTTCAGATAAATTTTTCTGTTTACGTATTACATACAACAAGTAAAATAGGCTCGAAATAATAGATAGAGATAATAATACAGATACAAATACAGTCCAAAATACTCTTTTGAACAATTCTGAATAAGGCGATTTTATATATAAATGCAATTCCTCTCCATCGGTCAAAAAAGAGTTCCTGTATCTGAGTCTGTTGTCTTTTGTTCCCTTAAAATAAGGATTCATATCGAACATTACAGAATCATTTTTATAGTGTATAAATTTATATTTAATACTAAGCTTTCTGTCTTTTAAATTTTTCGCAAAAAGGCTATCAAGCTTAACATACATTATTTGATGATTCTTGGCAGCAGGAAACACCCTGTGCATCATTTTTATAAAATTCAGACTATCTCTTTTATCGAATTTCATACGTTTATTAATTCTAAAAGGCGTGGTTCTTACGTGTTTTTCTTTGGTAGTCCTCATCTGTCTACCTTCTACTACCTCATCTCTTTTTACCAGATTAAGATAATAATCATCAACAGATTTACTGAAGTCCCAGCTTATTTCCCTTTGTATTCGGTGTTTGTTTGACTCATAGTTTTTATAATTCCAATACAGCTGAATACCTAATATAAACAATATGCATGTAGAGATTATTATTAACAGATATGTATATCTAATTTTTTTCATGCTCCAAAAATACATACTTATATATTAAAAACAGTCAAATTAACACTAGATAACATTAATTAGACAAAGTGAGATTTCTTATTTATCAATAGATTGGAGGTAATACAGATTTTATAAAATCAATATATCTTTAAAATAAAGAACTAAATGTATAGTTGTACTTTAAAAAAGAGATTGTTTGAAGAAATGATAGAATAACTTACGTCCCTATTTTCCGATACAAAAGAATAATATTCCCTAAGGGCGTTAACATTCGATAACACTAATTAACTAAAATGATACTTGTATTAATATACATTTGCTTATATAAAACTATACTTCATATTGTAATATATAGTCCGAAGTATATTTAATTTCACTAATTAAAAACATTAAAAATGAAATCAATTTTAAAGAGAACATCACTGTTATTACTTTTTGTTTTTTCTATATCGGTAAGCGCTCAAGAGTTTAGAGGCAAGGCTACTTATATAAAAAAGACATCTATGAGTCCTGAGATGAAAAAGCAAATAGAAGAATCTAAAATGTCTGATTCTAGAAAAAAGAGAATGACAGATATGTTTAAAAAGAATTCTCAAAGCACTTATACCCTTAACTTCGATAAGAGCAAGTCTATTTATAAAAAAGAAGAAAAACTAGAAGTAGGAGGTAATAAAGGAGGGAGAGGTATGCATTTCATGAGTGCTGATAGTGATATGGGACCTGCATTTATGGATGTAAAGAACAAAAAATCGGTAAGAAGCCCTGAGTTTATGGGTAAAAACTTCTTGATAAAAGGAGATTTGGAAGATAAAGAATGGAAATTAGAAAAGGAGAGTAAGCAGATAGGAGGGTATATGTGTTTTAAGGCAACCACTACTAAGCAAGTTCCTAATACTAAATCGACCTTTATGTTTATGAGAAGTTCGGATGAAGACAAAAAAGAAGAGTCAGATGAACCAAAAACAAAGACTGTGATAATAACAGCATGGTACACTCCACAAATACCCGTTAACCAAGGTCCAGATATGTATTGGGGACTTCCTGGGTTAATCATGGAATTGAGAGAAGGCAATAGTATATTGTTATGTACTAAATTATCTATAAATGGTAAAGGGTCTAAAAGTATAAAAGAACCATCGAAGGGTAAAAAAATAACTCAAGAGAAGTACGACAAAGTGGTCGCTAAAAAGACCGCAGAGATGAAAAAGAGATTTAAAAACAGTAGAGGAAGAAAAGGCGGGCACTCAAGAAGAATGCACTAGGTTTTATGCTTAGCAAGAGTTGTATATTACTGTTAAAGAGTGTTAATTTAACACTAGATAACATTAGTTAACCATTACTACTTTGATCTTGCAATATATTTGTAAAAAAATAAATATAAAATCATGACATCAATACTTAGAAAATCAACATTACTAATAGCATTTGTTTTTGCTATATCTGTAAATTCTCAAAATTTTAGAGGTAAGGCAACTTATATAAAAAAGGCAAAACTTAGTGAGTCTATAATAAAACAGGTTAAAGCTCTTACGATTCCGGAACACGCCAAAGATAGATTTATAAAACAAGCTACAATTAATATAGAAGGTACATTTACTCTTAGTTTTAGCAAGAATACTTCTATATATAAGAAAAATGAGAAGTTAGATATTGTAGGTAAATCTAAGAAGTTGCCCTATAATACTAATTCAGATGATAAGGGACATGTGTTTATGGATATTAAGAGCAAAAAATCTATAAATAGTCCTGAGTATTTGGGTAAGAGGTTTTTGATAAGTCAGGAGCTTGAGCAAGTAAAATGGAAGTTGGAGAAGGAAACTAAAAAAATAGGAGGTTATACTTGTTTTAAAGCTACTTCGGTAAAAATAGTTCCTAATATAGAATCAACTCTTAATTCTATTAGTAATGCTGGAACTATGACTACTATTGATAAGCTAAATCAAGAAGAAAAGACTAAAAACGTATTGGTTACTGCATGGTATACTCCTGAAATACCCGTGAGCCAAGGGCCTAATATGAATTGGGGACTTCCAGGGTTGATATTGGAACTAAAAGAAGGTAGAGATATATTATTATGCACAAAAATATCTTTAAAAGAGAGTGATAAAGTAAAAGAAATAAAGCCACCTAGAAACGGGAAAAAAGTTTCTTTAGCAGAGTACGAAGCAATAGTGAAGAAGAAGAAAAAAGAAATGACCGATCGTTTTAAACGACCAGCGAGCAAAGGTAACAGAGGCAATAGAAGGTCTTAATATATAAATCAAACAAAATTACACTATAAGTATGAAAACATTATTTTATTTATTAGTATTTGCATTTACCATAAGCGTAAGCGGGCAGATAAGAATAAGCGGAGTTGTAAATGACGAAACAGGGAAACCTATGGATATGGCTAATGTAATAGCCTTAAATAAGTCAGATAACTCTTTGCAGGATTATGCTATAACATCTCCTTCAGGGGAATATAGCCTTAAATTAAAAAAAGATACTAAATATGAAATATCGGTTAGTTATTTGGGTTATAAAACACTTAAGATAGCTGTAAATACTACAGGACAGATCGGAGATATATCGAAAGTATTAAACTTAACAGAACTAGATAATACTCTAGAAACTGTAGAAATAGACATACCTGTAACTATAAGAGGAGATACTATAATTTACAATGCCGACTCGTTTACCAATGGGACGGAAAGAAAACTAGAAGATGTACTTAAGAAACTCCCTGGTATGGAGATTAATGATGAAGGACAGATAGAGATAGAAGGTAAAACTGTAGGTAAAATAATGATAGACGGTAAGGATTTCTTTGATGGGGATACTAAGATAGCTATGAAAAACATACCTGCCGATGCTATAAGTAAAATACAAGTACTTAAAAATTACAATGAGGTTTCTCAGATGAAAGGTTTAGGTGACGATAGCGAGAGTATGGCTATCAATATAAAGCTTAAAAACGGAAAAAAGAACTTTTGGTTTGGAGATATAACAGCTACTTTAGGTTTGGATGATAGATATTTGTTTCATCCTAATATTTTTTACCAAGGAAACAAGAGTAGTCTAAATATAATAAACGATATGAATAATATAGGAGATGTTCCTTTTTCGTATAGAGATTACAGAAATTTTACAGGAAATATGAATACGCCTAGTACAGGAGTTAATCTTTCGGAACCTATAGGAGCATCGGGCTTGTCGGCTCTTAGAGATGATAAAGCTAAAGAGATAGAAAATAAATTTTCGGCAATAAACTATACTTATAGGCCTAACAAAAAGCTTACGATAAGTACTTTTGGAGTATTTTCGCAAACTGACACCGAATTACTTACTCATAGTATGAATAACAATTTAGGTAACGGAAGTATAGAGAATACTATAAATAACACTTCTCAGAGTACCGATCTTTATATGATGAAAGCAGGTTTGGAATATAAGCCGAATAGTAACCTTCAGATAGACTATAATATATTCTTTAAAGAATCAGATTCTGATGAGACTAAAAATATAGACTCTGAATTCACTATTGGAGGTGATTCGGGTAGTGATAATATAACAATAAACACCAACGAAAAGCCAGTGTCTATAGATCAGATTGCTAATATTTATTATACGTTAGACGAGAAAAATATATTTTCAGCATTTTTTAAAAACAGTAATAGTGAAAATAATCCTTTTTACAACTCTATTACCGGAGATCAACGTTTTAGCATGATCAACACCGATAATTCACAAGATGTATATAATATGTTCCAAAACAAAGAGCTTGCCAATAATAAGTTTGATGCATCTATTGACTATTACTATGTGATAAATGACAGAAGTAATGTAAACCTAACTATAGGTAGCAGTATGAGTAAGCAAACTCTAATGAGTAGTATATCTCAGAAGCTAGATAATGGTACTTATTTAGATTTCAGTGAACAAGAATTGAATAACGATGTAAAATACGATTTTACAGATAATTATTTGGGCTTACATTACAAGTTTAAAACAGGTATGTTTACATTTACTCCCGGAGCTATATTGCATAACTACAAGAGTGAAAATACTCAATACGGAATAGTAGAATCGACAAACAAGTCTATGTTACTCCCTGATTTTAGAGTTAAGGTAGATATAAAAAAATCGGAAAGTATTAATATAACTTATAAAATAACAAATTCTTTTACTAGTGTAAATAATCTGGCCGAAGGAAATGTTTTAAGAAGTTATAGCTCTATCTTTAATGGTAATAGTTCTTTGGAAAAAGCTGTATTCGAAACATACTCTTTGAGGTATTTTAATTTTAAGATGTATAATTTCTCTAGTATTTATGGTAGAATAAGTTATACCAAGAAGAAAGATAACTTTAAATCAGATTCAGATATTACAGGTATAAATGGAGTTAGTACTATTGTAAACTTACCTAATCCTGAAGAATCTTTCAATTCTAGTCTTAGTTATAGTCGTACATTTTTTAGCTTACTTAAGTTTAGAGTAAGAGGTTCTTATAACTGGTCTAATACTAATAGTATACAAAACGGGAAGATTTTAAATTCTACCTCTCAAACCCAGGGTTACCAAGCCAAACTTAGTACTAACTTTTCTGAATGGCCAAATGTAGGGATAGGATACAATCTTAGTCTTAGAGACTATGAGGGAGCAAGAGGTTCTGATAAATACACTACACATAGACCATTTGCTAATATAGAAGCTTCGTTTTTGAAAAACTTTACATTTACAGCTGATTATAAATACTACGATTATAGCAACCAAGATGGGAGTATAAAAAACACATATTCTTTCTTAGATAGTAGTATCTATTTCAATAAAGAAGGAAGTAAATGGGAGTTTAGAGCCTATGCTAAAAACTTATTGAATACAAAAACAATAAACGACGATAATATATCTGATTTATATGTTAGTTCTTCACAATTTTACGTACAACCAAGATACTTCTTGATGTCTGTAAAATATATATTATAAATTTATAGTTGAGTTTTATTTATACCAGAAAGAGCCTCAATAATTGAGGCTCTTTCTGGTATAAAACTTATCTAGTCATAATGTGTGAAGGTATAAGTCTAAGATGATTGTTAAAAAACATACTCTATTGGCCTTGTAAAACACATATCCTTAATAAAGATATAGAGCTCAGTAGTTACGTACATGTATTTTCTTATTTAAAACATATATAACACTCATTAGTTTAATTATTATGTGTTTTTGAGCCTGCTTTTTAAATGAGAAAGATGATAGAGATATCTTTTATTGATAAACTTTAACTAAACCTTTATTAAACATAGATTTCAGATTATGTAGATATCGACTGATCTCAATAAATATAAAAGTATAACATAAAAAAACTACCAATAAATACATATTGGTAGTTTTTTTATATAAAGAGTTA
>JABSPL010000171.1 GCA_013215105.1 Flavobacteriaceae bacterium | reverse complement strand
TAAATCTTATTGTTTGAAACAGCCTTATTCCTCTTTATTTTCAACTTGATTATTTACTTAAATATACTACTTTACAACTTAAGTTATTTGTAAAAGCAGTAATGTATTTAGGCTAGTATTTACAATATAAGGGGTAAAAAAAAGTAAATCTACAAGTTTGAATTGTTTTATTTTTGATTTGCAATACTTTACAAACAAGACATAAAACGTAATAGTAAGTCATTCATAAAAGAAAAACCAATCAGTATCTGGAGCTAACAAGTTATAGTCGTCGTCTCCTATCGTATACATTATGACATATATAAGGCAAGCTAATAATAATAATAATAACCAAGAGCTAGGTTTGTTTTTTTTATATTCCCAGCTATTATTAGCACAAAAAAACAATCCTTGTATTAATGTTATTATCTATATATACTTGAGAATATTTAGCTTTTTTGACGGAAATAGTCATTATACTTTAATTTCTAAAATTATTTTACTCTATAATTATGGGTGTTTACTAGGTTTATAGCCAAATAAAGTTTTAATTATTTTATTGAAGCTCTACTGATTATTTATTGCATATTTTTGTTTTCAAAAACACACAAATATGCAATTGTTAGACGATAAGTATTTTATGCAAATAGCTTTGAAGGAAGCCGAAAAGGCTTTAGAAATAGGCGAAGTACCCGTAGGAGTGGTTATAGTTTGTAATCAGCAAATAGTAGCTAAAGCTCATAACCTCACTCAGACCCTTAACGATGTTACTGCTCATGCCGAAATGCAAGCCATAACTTCGGCGGCAAATAGTTTGGGAAGTAAATATTTGAAAGATTGTACTATGTATGTGACTTTAGAGCCTTGCCAAATGTGTGCAGGCGCTAGTTATTGGGCTCAAATAGGACGTATAGTTTTTGCTGCAGATGATGAAAAAAGAGGATATAGAGCCCTAGGAACAATGATACACCCTAAAACTATAGTGACAACAGGTGTGTTTACTGATAAAGCTTCAGATATACTATTAGAGTTTTTTCAACAAAAACGATTGAAGTAATTAATAGTTTAAAATCATTCATTTTTATTTAATTTGTTTATTATTTATTTAAATAAGTATATATTCGTATTTCTATTATATTTTTACTACTAAAACTTTATAAAACCATGAAATTCACTATAAGAAAAGGAACTAAAAGCGATGCCTCTGATATACTAGGACTTATACAAGAGTTAGCTGTTTTTGAAAAAGAACCTAACGCTGTCATAATAACCGAAAAAGACTTAATAAGAGATGGTTTTGGAGACAAGCCTCTATATAAAGTTTTTGTATCAGAAGTAAAAGGAGAAATAGTTGGTATGGCATTGTATTATTATAGGTTTTCTACATGGAAAGGTAAAACTTTGCACTTAGAAGACTTGATAGTCAAGCAAAAATACAGAGGAACAGGTATAGGAGGAGGATTGTACAGAGCTTTTCTTAATCAAGCTTTAGAAGAAGGAGTAGAAAGAACCGAGTGGGTAGTCCTAGACTGGAATACCCCAGCTATAGATTTCTATAAAATAACAGGAGCCGATGTATTGAATGATTGGAGAATTGTAAATATGAATAAAAGTCAAATAGAAGCATATTTATCTAAAACACAAAGCGTTTGTATAGATGAATAATATAAGAGTTTTTAAATTCGGAGGTGCATCGGTCAAAGACTGTATGAGTATCCGTAATTGCGGAAGAATACTGAACCAGCAAGGGCATAAAAATGTTGTTTTGGTAGTGTCCGCTATGGGTAAGATGACTAATGCTTTTGAAAAGCTAATAAACTCGTATATAAATAAAAAAGACTATTTACAAGAATCATTACAGCATATACTTGACTTTCATAACAATATAATACTAAATTTATTTGAGGACAAACCACAGGGGCTTATAACCGAAGTAGAATCATATTATTCTGAAATAAAAATATTTATATCCTCTAATACTTCGGAAGATTATAGTTTTGTTTATGATCAACTTATAGGTTATGGCGAATTACTTTCTACTACTATTATCAGTTATCACCTTAAAGAGGTGGGTATTGAAAATGAGTTTATCGATATACGTAAATATATAGTTACCGATAGTAATTACAGAGACGCTAAAGTCGATTGGCAACAAACAAACGAAAGGCTAAACACTATTTCAAAAGGTAAATTGATGGTAACTCAAGGATTTTTAGCAGCTGACATTACTGGTAACACTACCAGTTTAGGTAGAGAAGGCTCTGATTATACAGCAGCAATAATAGCTCATAGTTTTTCTGCAGAAAGCGTGACTATATGGAAAGATGTTGATGGAGTGTTAAATGCCGACCCTAGATATTTTGAAAACACATCTTTACTCAAAAACATAAGCTATAGAGAGGCTATAGAAATGTCTTTTTACGGAGCTAGTGTTATACATCCAAAGACTTTAAAGCCTTTGGAAAATAAAAATATACCACTATATGTAAGGTCATTTATTAGTTGCAAAAAAGAAGGTACTAAAGTCGGAAATAGCGAAAACACCAAGATAAATGTGCCTGTTTATATACTGAAAAAAGGACAGACTTTACTTTCTGTTTGTGCCAAAGATTTTTCTTTTATAATAGAAAAACATATTAGTCATATATATAGTGTATTGGGGAATTACAAAATAAAAGTTAATCTGACTCAGAATTCGGCTCTTAGTTTTTCTTTATGTATAGAGGACATATACTGTAATATGGATAAATGTTTAGAAGAATTAGAAAAAGACTATAAACTACGTATTAACAAAAAGGTTAGTTTATACACTGTTAGGCATTTTACAGATGAATCAGTTTCAGAATTGGAAAAAGATAAAAATATACTATTAAAACAACAGAGTATTGATACTGTTCAGTTGGTTGTAGTTTAGGTTAAAATTTTATATTCTGTAGTAAATCCTATTTAATGATTTACTACAGAAATATTCTTAATATATTACCTAAGCAAACTAAAATGACCTACTATACTCATAGATTTATCGTTAAGTCCTATCATTTCAACAGTGAACCAGTAGTCATTTTTAGGCATATATACTCCATTTAATTTACCATCCCATGTTAAGTTTTCTCCAGTTAAAGTTTTTAATAAACGCCCCGTTCGATCGTATATCTTGACAGATACTTTCTTGTAATTCT
>JABSPL010000170.1 GCA_013215105.1 Flavobacteriaceae bacterium | reverse complement strand
AGAAATATGTAAAAGCATAGGGATATTAGAGTTTGTAGAGTCTTTGACCAACGGATTTAATACCCACTTAGGCGAAAACGGAGCGACTCTCTCGGGAGGGCAAAAACAACGGATTGCCATAGCTAGAGCTTTATACCAAGAACCTGAAATACTATTGTTAGACGAGGCAACCTCTTCGTTAGACAATAATTCGGAAAGTTATATACAAAAAACCATAAAACACCTAAGAGACAGAGGTAAAACCATAATAGTGATAGCACATAGGCTTAGCACGGTGATAAATGCCGATACTATAGTGTTGCTAGACAAAGGAAAGGTGCTAGAGCAAGGCAGCCACCAAGAGTTATACGATAGCAAAGGTAGATATTACGATTTGTGGCAACAGCAGATGCCCGATAAATTAGATAAATAATATATTATGAAAAATATAAAACAAATAAAGAGGTTAAAGAAATTGCATAAGCTTATAAAAAATGATGCTACTGGTACCCCAAAAGAATTAGCTGTGAAATTAGGAGTCTGCGAAAGCCAGTTATACAATATATTGGAAGACTTAAAAATAAAAGGATTTCCTATAGAATACTCAAAAAACTTAAAGAGATACGTTTATACCGATGATTGTGAGTTAGAAATAAAGTATTCTATAAAATTGTTAACTAAAGATGAAGAGTTTGATATAGAAGGAGGTAATATTTTTTCTTCTATACTCTAATGCTATTAGAGTGTAGGAACTTATCTTTGTTAAAACGGAAGAAAGTGCAGGTTTCTAGTGTTTTAGTGATAAATAGTATTAACTTTAAAAATATACGATTATGGGTGATTTAAAAGAGTATGGCGTTCAGGAGATGAGTGCTAAGGAGATGGAAAGTGTTGATGGGGGATGGTTGCGCTTATTAGCGTTAGTAGTAGCTGCCGTAATATATGATTGGGAGCATTTCAAAGATGGGTTACTAGGTAGAGTTAATAAAGGTAATAAATGTGGTCAAAACTAAAACTAATATTATGAAAAATTTAAATAAATATAAAGTAGAAGAGTTAAATGTTAATGAAATCAGAGAGACGAATGGAGGGTGTTTCACTTATGATTTTGGTTGGCTTATAAGAGCTTCATTTGGAGCATCAGGAGCCGCAGGACATAATATGGGTAAATATTTAGCTGAATATAATGTATATCATATGGAATAATCATGAATAAAAAATTTACAGCAAAACAGTTATTACTAGCATTATTGTTAATTATAACAGTAGCAGTAGCCTTAGATTGGAATCATTTCAAAGATGGTTTATTAGGTGAAACTACTAGAACAGAACAATGCTGGTATAAGAAGTAGAATCTAAAAAGCCAAACCTTCTAAAAATAAAGAGGCGTTTGGTTTTTTTATGTTTTATAGAGGTTTTTTTGCAATGTTAAAACGAAAGAAAGTGCAGGTTTCTAGTGTTTTAGTGAAAAATAGTATTAACTTTAAAGATATACGATTATGGATAATTTAAAAAAGTACGGAGTTCAAGAAATGAGTGCTAAGGAATTGAGAGAGGTTGACTCTTGGTTTTATTCTAGCGACAATGCTCATTACTTGGGCTGCTACTATTTTATATGAGGTAGCTAATGACTGGGAAGAAAATGTAAAGGCTTATAAGCGGGGCTATAGTGGAGAGCCACTTTAAATAACTTAATAAAACCAGCAAATAAATACATTAAAGATGAAAATAAATATTAAATATTTTACAGATAATTTAGAACATAATACAAGAAAATTGTATGGATATAATAGGGTAAACTAATGAGTTTTTACAAGAAATATAAAGACAAAATGTTATTTATTGTTATTGTAATTATAAGTATTTTGTTATACAGATTAGCTAATTATCTTTTAGGTTTGTATATTGAGTAGACCTAAAGTTTAACATTTTAAAAATAATCAAGTTTTTTTTAGCTTACACGAAAATAATGATTTGGCTTTTAACTTTATATCTTAAATAAGCACAAAGAATTTTTATTATTAGTGTTTTTGTAAAGTGCTAATGAGGCGAAAGCCTATAGTGGATGTTTTTTTGCTGTAATAATTGTTTATATAAAACAGAAAGTTATAACGGACAACCAATTTAAATAAATAAATAAAAAGATGAAAATAAATATAGATAATTATAACGTAAGAGAATTGAATAAAAAAGAATTAATAAATACCAATGGAGGAGATAAGGTAACTCGAGCTATATTTTGGTTCTTTGGTCAAGTCGCAAGAGTAGTTGAAGATATTGCTACCTACGAAAGATCTAAACCCCCAGGCATGACTTGGAATGAGTACAATGGTAAGTTCTAGATAGGATGTGAAATCTTAATATACTTAAAAAAACCAAACCGCCTAAAAATAAAGAGGAGTTTGGTTTTTAGTGTTTTATAGAGAGTTTTTATAATATTAAAACGAAAGAAAAGTGCAGGTTTCTAGTGTTTTAGTGAGAAATAGTATTAACTTTAAAAATATACGATTATGGGTAATTTAAAAGAGTATGGTATTCAGGAGATGAGTGCTAAGGAGATGAATAGTGTTGAAGGGGGCTGGTGGATCACTATTAGTGGAGGATGGTTTAATTGGGTTAACTTATATGATGAAAGGACAGGTTTACCTCATCTGATCGCTTAAAATTAACATATGTAAATTAAAATAATATGGATAAAAAAATAGATTCGAAAAAATGGTACAATAATAAAAGACTGTTATTTCAAATGATGATAATTCCTCCGCTTTTTATGTATATGTTATATCTAACCGATTTAGTGTCTAAAAGAAGGAAAAGAATGTTTTTTTATTTAATTGGTTTTATTTTTTCATTTATTTCTATTTCTTTATACTTGATTTTAAAATAAAGACTTTTCAAGTTCAAAAAAGTCTTTATACAACACTCTAATGTTTTTGATATACTCTAACAACTAAAGTAAGTGGAGGTGTATAAAAGCAATTAATAAAACCATACTCTTTAAATAAGAGCGTGGTTTTATCAATTATGTTCCAAAGATGGTTTATTTGGTAGAGAGAGTAAAACAGAATAATGTGGTAAATATTAAGTTTATATAAAAATCAAACCAACCTAAAAACAAAGGATGGTTTGGTTTTTAGTGTTTTATGGAGAGTTTTTACAATGTTAAATCGAAAGAAAGTGCAGGTTTCTAGTGTTTTAGTGAGAAATAGTATTAACTTTAAAAATATACTATTATGGGTAATTTAAAAGAGTACGGCGTTCAAGAAATGAATGCAAAGGAGATGGAAAGTGTTGGGGGGATGGTTTGTAAATACTACTATTTTTGGAGGCTGTAATTGGAATTTTATTGGTTATGAAAGTATTGAAAGTCAATTAAGAAGATGGCAAGAAGAGAGTATGTGTTAAATAATCAAACGCAGGTGTAAATATTTCTACACCTACGTTATAAATATAAAATATGAAAGTATCAGATAAGACAAAATGGTATGACAATATAGGTTTTGTAGAAATATTAATTTTATTCCCTCCTATGTTTTTATATGCTCTTTATTTAGGGTCTGCTGAAAAAGTATTTATTTAACTAATACTTAGTTAAATAAATACATAAAACACTTATTTGTATATGGTCAAATGCAGGTTTATTGCTATATTACAGCAAATAACCATGCATTATGATAAATTATACTT
>JABSPL010000017.1 GCA_013215105.1 Flavobacteriaceae bacterium | reverse complement strand
AGAAACTACTATAGCTAGTAAACTAACGGTTTCAGCTGATGGTGCAGATATAACAGGTGACACGGAATTAGATAAGGTTAATACTTCAGGAGATTTTAGTGTAAACTCAGATAAGTTTAATATTACTGCTACTACAGGAGAAACTACTATAGCTAGTAAACTAACGGTTTCAGCTGATGGTGCAGATATAACAGGTGACTTAGATGTTACAGGAGAGGTTAAAAGTAGAAATTATAAACTGGCTGTAGCATCTGTAGGCGATAGTGCTGTACCTTTTGATGTGTCTGCCTCATACAACCTAAGAGTTCCTTCGGTTACAAATCCTACTATAACATTTTCTAACTGGGCTACAATTAGTACAGACTATACAGCCAAAGGTTTTGTAACTGTTTATTACAATGGTGGAACCGTTAGTTTCAACAGTGGTGGCTATAAAATTTATGCTAACATACAAGATGAAGATACCGGATCTGATAATATATTTACTGTTACTCCATCCGCTTATGAATCTATTGCAGATGAGCCTATAATATTTTCTTGGTACTACGATGGTGTTTCTTTATTTATAGGGATGAATACTATGCCTAGTTATCAATAGAGATATAACATACATCAATATATCAACAGTGTATTGATGTATGTTTTGTAATCGATATTGATTAATGGCAATTAACAAATAAATAGTAGTGCTACTTGTTTATTATTAAGAAGCTTGCCGTCCAAAAGGTAGGTTTTATATAGGCTTTTTACTTATATTTAAAACTATCATCACATACCTTTACTTAGATTCAAGTAATAAATACAACTTTTTTATATTTGAGAAATTAATGTATTTTTCAATACCTTACTACCTCTAATCTCCAAAAAAGAAAAAGCATGGTACATATAACCAAATAATAAAGATGCGCTATCTCAGAGCAAATACAGTAAGAGAATGACTTTAAAGCTTAAACGAGTGTGTTTCATTAAATAAATTGTTGACAATTATGTGGAATTACTTAAATAAGATTATAGTACTGAGTAGATTGTAGGGGTATTGAAAAAACAAGGTAAAGCTATAGAACTATTGCAAGACTGGAAGCCTTAGATACATACTATTACCGCTGGTAACGGTAAAGAATTTGCAGGATATAGAACAGTATAGGGAGAACTTAATATTGATTATTATTTTGCACATCCTTATCATTCTTGGGAAAGAGGTTCTAATAAAAATTTGAATGGATTTATTAGGTGGTTTTTTGTTTTATAGTATTTTACTATGAAAGCTAATCCTTATAAAAATATGCAATCACAATACCAGCTGCTATGGTTGATGAAATATCGACTATACCTGAAATAAACATTTCCTTTGGAGGTAAAATTGACCAACCTGCAATAATCAAATACACCGATAAAAAAGCCATTCCTCCCGAAACAACTCCCCATACAACCCCTTTTTTTAACCAAGAACCCGTGATTTTGAAATATGGAAATGCAAGTACCATAATCAAAGTAAGTATAAAATATCCCGCTAATAAAGATGGCATTTCTAATTCATCTTGGCTTCTTGTTTTACCTACCATAGCTTCATGAGTTATTGGGTTAAGAACAAACATTGCTACTAAAGTCCCGACTAAATTATTTGCTATAAAACCAAATAACAGACTTAAACTAAATTTTTTCATAATTATATTATTTTTGCATTTTAGACATAAAAGAGGCTAGTTTTTGTGAATCGAAATATATTTCCATAGAATCGACTTTACCATCCTTTACTTTTATAATTTCACAAGCATCCAAGTCCAAAATAGCCATATCGGGATGACCTAACTGATAACTAGCCAGTACACAAGCTGTATCGTCTTGTACAATCATGTTTCTCACTTTTGCTTTGTACATATTCCCAAGAAATTGATTAGTAATCTGCATAAAGGATTCTTTTCCTTTCATAAGAGGAGTAAATGGCCCTTCAAATAAAACTTCTTCTGTTACTAATTCTTCCCATCCTTTTTTAGCATACATAGCCTCAAAAAAGTTTTCTACTGTGATTTTTGTTGTTTTCATTTTTTTATTCATTTTATTTATATTATTTTTACTTCTTATTCGAAAGCAAAGATATAAATTAATTCCGAAATGAAAGTGAAAAACAAAAAAAATATTTTTAGATCAGACTGTCCTATAAGCTCAGCCCTTGATTTGTTTGGTGATAAGTGGTCTTTATTAATCATCCGTGACCTTGTATACTTCGGAGATAGGACGTTTAAAGATTTTTCAAATGCCGATGAAAAAATATCATCGGCAAGACTGTCAGATCGCCTGTGTAAACTAGATAAGCTAGAATTATTGACAAAATCTAACCATCCGACAAACAAAAAGGTATATATATATAGGTTAACGTCCAAAGGAATGGATTTGTTCCCCGTTATAGCCGAATACGTAAAATGGAGTAATAAATACCTAAATGATCATATAGCAGAGCCTGCAAAGCAATTTGCTACTATGCTAGAAGATGATAGAGAAGGAACTTTAGATAAATTTATGAAGAAGTGATTGTATGTTAGTTTGATGTAAAACAAATGTAATTCAGAGATATCTATGAATTACATTTGTATTTAATTTATATTATATGTTTTTTACAGAAAAAAGAGCTCACATAGGAACCCTACAAGTAATTAGGTATTAAAATCAATCAACAAACATCTCTTTAATTACTGATTTTATTTCTTTTATCTCCGATTTCTCAACCTCTCCTAAGACTTTAACAATTCTTTCTATGTCAATAGTTATTATCTGATCTATCACTATCCAGCCTTTTGTTTTATTATACTTTATTTCTACACGAGTAGGCTAGTTTTTAGAACTGGTAGTCAAGGGGTTACAATAACACTTCTCAAGTGCATATTTATCTCATTTGGGGATATAATTATACAAGGTCTAGTTTTATTTATTTCTCTACCTTTTGTTGGATTCAGGTTGACTAAAAATATTTCATATTGCTTTAATTCCATTCCTCCATAGTTTCATTTTCAAAAACATCGTCAATTAACAATTTATCATCAGCATTATCGTTCATCTCTTTAAACGACTCATCCCAACCTTTTCTTGGAGTAGTCAAAGGTTTTATTATAATATGTCCCTTTTCAAGTATAAGTATAACTTTATCTTTGATATTATATTTTTCTAAAAGTATCTTCCTAAACCTAATTCCTTTCGAATTACCTGTTTTAATGACTGAAACTTGCATGAGTGAGTGTTTTGTACATACAAAGTTATTACATTTGTTTAATTTTTCCTGATTTAGGGGTTTATTGTTGTTTGAGTTTCTCTGATATTTAATTTTAGCTAAGAACCATAAAAAATTAGTATTACAGACTTATCTCAAACAAAATAGCCGTACTAGATGTATCTGAGGAGTGGGTTATAGGTTTGTTAGTACTTCCTACTCCGTATATATAATCACTACCTTCAATCATACAATCTATATCCGTAGACCTATCTATTGAGATTATATTAGGACTGTCCATTGTTTGAGTTGTAGGGTTGTATATACCATAAAAAGAATTGTAGTGTGATACCCAGCTGTTAGTGTCTACTTGTTTGAAACCAGTCATCCCGTATAGTATAAGACTATTGTTATATGTAGATATACCTGTAAGAATATCTTCATTATCTATATCTAACCAATTATGAGTGTATTCCAAACTATTAATATCTACAGAGAACAAACCGATATCCCACTCAGAGCTAGAGTAAGAGTTGCTTTTGTTACGTCTCGAATTAACACCTATCACAAGCTTGTTGTCGTGTATACCTATAGCTGCTATTAGGTCTGATTCGTTAGTGCCAAAATGCTTTTCTGTTATCAAATCTCCTTGAATACTAAGTGTTTTTAGAACCAAATCACTATCGTATTGCTTGTCTGTATTGGGACTTAAGTTTTTGCCAAACCTATGGTTGTAGGCAGGTATAGCATCATTATATAATGTAGTTACAGTATGTATATTGTTTTGACTATCTATTGTTATTTTAGGAGACATAGATGTAGCTCTTCCTGAGGTATAAAAATCGGCAATCATTAGTGTTTTAGCCCATTGAATATCCAAATTAGAGCTCAAATAGGATACTTTTTGACCCCATAAATTATATGCAAAAACTATATCTTCTCCATAAGCATGTATATCCATTATTCCAAAACGATACCACATCACATCTCCTATTGTAGTATCAGGGCTTTGAGAGTTTTCTATAGTGAAAGGCGTCTGATCCCATATATCAGAAAAAGATATATTGTAATAAGATTCGTTATTAGGGTCTATAAATCTTTGCTCTCTTAACAACTCTCCTGAGTTAGAATATCGTTGGAACACTATATAATATTCACTCTGGTCTGTGTCGGATCTTACAAACTTACCCACAGTATATTCTCCCGAAGGGTGTATACAGGCATCAAAAAAGCCACCATCTTGCTTGGTAAACGAAGTACAGATATCATTCTCTTTATTGATAGTAGCCATAAAGCCCTTAGAAGTACCGTATTGTTGAGTTTCGGATGTCTCTCCTAGTATTAATATTTCAGATTCATTTAACTCTATAACTTTATTAAAAGAAGTTTTATAACCTGTTTTTGTAGTGAAATAACCCAGCTTACCTTCTAAGGAATTCAATATAATATCTCCTGTATCTATAGGAGGAGGAGGGTAGAATTTATGTGTTTCTCTGTCATTACACGAAGATAATATCAGTACTACAACATATATAGCTATTAATCTCACTCTAAAATTACAAATCAGGTTCATATTAATTATGTTTTGGGCAAATATAATTGTTTTATTACTTAATAGACGGTATATATATGTTAAAAAAACAGCGAAATTGCATTACAATTTCGCTGTTTTTACTCATCACTATCACTTAACTATTCAGTATCTCTAATATACTCTCCTGGTTTCTCGAATAGGTCAGTTACCACATGTTGTAAGTCCTCAGGGGTGACTTCCCTGAAGTATTCTAACAAATCGTTACTAGTAGCATATCTGCCTTTAGTATTAGATGGGTCAAAAGCATTCCAGTCTTTTACAAATCTTTTTAAAGCTAAGTTTACCTTGTCTTCGCCTATTATTTCTTGAAAAATATACATATTAACAGCTCCTTTTCGGTAATAAATATACTCCTGATTTTCTACCAAACACATAGGTAATTCCTCTTTGGTTTCCAATTGAAGCCCTTTCTTATACATCTTCAATTGATTATCTAAGAATTGCTGTACTTTTTCTTCTGAATATCGGCTTTTTAACACCATAAGAGCCGAATACTGTGCTAAAGACTCCAAAACCATATTTTTACCTTGTACATTGGCTGCTACTACTTGCATTCCCCACCACTGGTGTGCTAACTCGTGAGCTGTTATATAAAATGCCATATCAACATCTTCATCGTCGTTTATGTCTAATATAAAACCTATAGACTCCGAAAAAGGAACCGTGCCTGGAAACGATTGAGCAAAGCTAGCATAACTAGGGAATTCCATTATCCTCATCTGCTTGTATTGATACGCCCCGAAGTTGGTAGTAAAATAATCGAAAGATGCCTTCATAGACTCCATCATTCTATCTATGTTGTACTCATGCCCTTTGTTATAGTATATTTCCAAATCTACTGTTTTAGAAGAACTATCACTTTTAGATACCCACTTGTCTGTTTTTACCTCATAACGAGCAGATACTATAGAATAAAAGTTTATCATCTTTTGGTCCATCTTATAATGAAAGTAATTACGACCACCTTCTTTCCATTGCCTTACTAGGTTACCCGGAGCAATAGCCGTCTGGTCTGCTGAAGTACCTATAGTTATTTCAAAGCTTATCTTGTCGGCATCACTACCCGACTTGCCGTTTGTCAACTCTATCTCGTCGTCTATTTTAGCTTTATTTTTTCTGTCAGCAAATCCAAACTCTGCTCTGTCGTCCTTGTCTGTTAATTCATATTTTTTGCTGTATCCAAAACTAGGGAAATCTTTATTACTAAAAAATGTACCATTATTGACTATACTAGTACTAGAGCCACTATCTTCAAATCCATCAGTAGTAAATACCTGCTCGAAGCTCATAGTTATAGAGTCCCCTGGCTTTAAGGCATTGTTTAAAGTATAGATAGTATAACTGTATTTGTCGTATTGATTGTCTGCAGTAGCTCCACCGGTAAAACTTACATTATCTAAACTCAGTTGAGTCTCTACCATTTTATGAACGTGTATCTCTTTTATATCTTTCTTGTAAATATTGGTAAGTATATATTCGCCCTTAGCTATATAATCTCTAGTTTCAGGATATAAATCAACATTTAAGTTAACACCAATTATCTTTGGTTGAGCTATGTATTCGAACTTCTTTAACGATTTTTCGTAACCAACTCTAAACTCTGTTTTCTCACTAGATTCCCAGTATTTATTCAAAACATTAGTGTTATAATAAATATAAGAACCTATAGATATAAAGATTGCAAACGAAAGACCTATAAATGTCATCAACCTCCCTTTTAACCTTTGCTTAAACAATTTAAAACGGTTTTTAAGCCCTGTCTCTGTACCTCTTACCGTAAACAATACCGTTACAGCGAAGATGATAGCTCCGAAAGTCAACCAATATGCTTTGTACCATAAGTATGGTTCCAGAAAATGTCCGTAACCATTCATAGCCGAATATGCTGTTAATTCACCTCCTCCAAAGCTCAATAAACCATGACTAATACCCAATACTGGTAATATAATAGCAAGTATAAACGATACCATTACTAATATATATCCTATAAATTTGTTGTTAGATACTATCTGAAAAAAGAACGATAATATAGTGAATATAACAAGTAAAGGTAATAATTCTACAAAGAACCCATAGAAATACACATCTAGCTCGTAGTTATAATATCCGCTGACTGTCTGAAACATAATACCTGATAATACTAACGATACCATAAGTACTATATATATAAGTATAAGACCTATAAGTTTACTAAGTAAGTTAACAAATTCTGATATTGGTAATGAATCGTGTATCAGGTTTAGCTTAACTGACTTTTCTTTCCAAATGATTTCTCCTGAATAAAATATAAGTATTATTATAAAGAAAAAACCAGACATCTCTTGTAATTCGGCTATAATCAATGTAGTGGTAGGAAAACTATCTACGTCGTAAACCGTACCTAGGCTTACCGAATTTATTATTATTATTAACATTCCTGACCCTACTATAGCCCAAAAAGAAACTTCTTTTAATATAGATTTGAAATAAAATAATGATCCTTGTAGCAACTGTGTAAGCTGAGCTGCAAACCCGTTGTTAATTGAGAATTTTGGAGTTTTTATAGTGTAACTATTATTGTTTACTGCTACATCTATAGACTTTTTGTTCTTACCCGATTTACCTCTTATTACGTTAAAGTTAAATCGGAAATATCCGAAAGCAAGTATGAGAATTCCTATAAGTACCCAAAATATTTTGTTGTACAAAAACACTCCACTAAAAGGTATCTGAAAGTTGTTTATCTGTTCAGGGCTCAAGTCCCTAGTCACATCGCTAAGAGAATTAAAAGAAAAAGGATCTAATACTGCCGATATAAAATCGTTTTCTATACCACGAGTTACCATAAATATAAGGAAAATAAATATCCCTTGAGTATAGACTACCATCATCTTTCTGCTAAGAGTACCGCTTACAAAAAACAGAGCAGAGCCAAAAAATAAGATAGGTAATACTATATTTAAAAACGGTCTAATATAAGTCATAAGGTTAAAAGCCAATAGCTTTTCGGGACTGCTCCACGGCATGATTTCTCCTATCATTATCCCTGGTACAATAGAACTATATATTAATATCAATATTACAAAAGACCCTAAAAATCGTCCTAAAAGATAATCTTTCTTCTTTATAGGATTTACAAACATCAAGGATTCCATCTTATGATCAAAATCGCGTAAAATAGGAACTCCCATTACCATAGAAGCTATCATCATGGTGATACCCGTTAAGGCTCCCATAGTTTTTGATATTACAAAAGGGGCATTTTCTTTGATTAAACCCAAGTTCACTCCTTCGAAGATGAACCTTACGGCTATTAAAGAAAATAAAAACATAAAAGCAAAGAATACATAAGTATCGTATCGCTTTAGCCTGTATTTAATTTCAAATTTGAATATTTCGTACCACATAATTTTATTTTTTCTTGTTATTAACTTGTTTGTGTATAATGTATTCGTATCCCCCTATTATACTGTTCAGGGCCTCTGGTGGGCTGCTCACCGTCATTGGTGCGTTCCTCAGGGCACTTGGTGTACTGCTAGGGGACTTGGAGCTATGTTGCAATAAATTTTAATATTAAATAGTTCTATTTATCACCAAAGATCTGCGAGAAATACACATCTTCTAAGTCTGGTTTTTGAACTGCAAAGCCATTGTTAGGGTTGTTGTCGCTAAGAATACTTATTATAGGTTTTCCCATAAATAGTTTTTCGTCTATTATATTGTATTCTTTTTTGTAGTCTTCTAGCTCGTTTTTGTTTATAGTCTTCTGATATATTTTACCTTCTATCCGATCTATTACTTCTAAGGGTTTGCCTTTTAGTAATACTTTTCCTTGGTTTATTATTGCCATATTGGTACATAACTCTTTTACATCTTCGACTATATGTGTCGAAAGAATCACTACGGTATTTTCTCCCAATTCGCTAAGTAGGTTATAAAATCTGTTTCGCTCGGCAGGGTCTAGTCCTGCTGTAGGCTCGTCGACTATTAGTAGTTTAGGGTTGGTAAGCAAAGCCTGAGCTATACCGAAGCGTTGCTTCATTCCTCCTGAAAAACCACCTAGGTTTTGCTTTCTTTTTTCGTAAAGATTGGTCTTTTGCAAAAGAGAGCTTACCAGTTCCTTACGTTGTTTTTTGTTGGTTATTCCTTTTAACACTGCTAAGTGGTTTAGTAATAATTCTGGAGACATTCTAGGATATAAACCAAACTCTTGAGGTAAGTATCCTAATATTTTTCTAACCTCGTGTTTTTGCTTTAGCACATCGATATCTCCAAGAGTTATAGTACCTCCGTCTGGTTCTTGTAAGGTTGCTATAGTTCGCATAAGACTTGACTTCCCTGCTCCGTTAGGACCTAATAGTCCAAACATCCCTGTTGGTATATCTAGCGATATGTTTTGTAATGCCTTTACTCCGTTAGAATAAGTTTTTGATAGGTTAGTTATTTTAAGCTCCATTATATTTTATTTTAAAAAGATTAATTTTATTATTTATACCGAAAGAGTAATTCCTGATACAACAATAATCATTACTAGCATTATTGTATTTATATCTACGCTTACTATTTGGTTAACTATATTGTTTATTACCGTTTGCTTGTTAATTTCTAAATTCTTCATATCTATTATTTTTAGTGGTTTGCATTATTTGCTCTGCAAACATAAACCTAAGTTCTGCCTGTATAAAATATATGTGACCAACAAGCTTTTGGTAGGGATATAAAGTGCTTTATGTGGTATTAACTATGTTTGTCACAGTTTTGAGTGTTTTTATATATAGTAGAGTTGTAATGCCAATTGTATTTCTAAATGTCATAAAAGAAATAGAATTATTTTTTGCTTCAACAAGGCAAAAAATCTAAGCATAGCATCGCTATGGTTCTGTTTTTTAACGCAGATAAAGGAGAAAAGAAACTATTTATATATGACAGATGGAGATTCAAGTGGTATAATACCATTCTAATTTTATTTCACTCATAATATTTAATTTAAAAATTGTTATATAAGACTGAAGTTTATATTTTTGCAGAAAAATTATTATAAAACATAAACAATGGAACTTAATGACCTTTTGGTAACTATATTAAATACAATTGAAATGTCTCTAGCATTATCTATAGGTTTGTTTCTTTTGTTTTTGAATAGGAAAAAGAATAATTCACTATTGTTTTTAGGTTTATTTCTAATTGCTATAGGTCTATCATCGCTATCTGAGATTTTTGATACTATTAACAAATACGTAAATAACCCGTATTTAGAATTATATCCATTAGAATTCTTTACATTAATACCTTGCTTACTTTATGTTTATTTGGGTGAAATATCTATAATAAAGCAAGTCAAAAAAAACTACTATGTCTTGGTTCCTGCTTTAATTATATTTGTGGTTAATGTGTTTATATATTTTTCTCCACCAGAATTGCGAGAATATATAAATGAATCAGTCTTATATTTGTTACTTATAATTTCGAGTTTTATATATGCATTAATCATTATTGGTCTCATCTTTCGAAAGGTCAGAAAACACTCTAAACTACTAAAAGATCAGTACAGTTATACTGAGCGTCGTGAATTAAATTGGCTACTAGTTGCAATATCGGCTGTTATTTTATTTTTTATGACATCGCTAATAGCAGAATTATTTTTTTCTGAATTTATAGCAACATTATATTCTTCTATATTTGGAGTGTTTTTAGTTTATTGGACTTCTTATCATGGTTTGTTACAGCAAACAACTGAAAATTTAATTACTGAAAATTCAATAAATCATAAACCTATAATTAATAAAAAGACAACTAACGATCAATCTAAAAAAGATTTAGAAAAATATATTAAAGTAAAAGAAAAAATAGATGCTTTGATGGTCTCAGAAAACTTGTATTTAAACAGAGAATTAACAATTACTCAAATTTCAGAAAAGATAGATGAACATCCTCGTTTAGTATCAACGGCTATCAATAAACTAAGCGGACACAATTTTAATAGTTATATAAATAAATTTAGAGTAGAAAAAGCTAAAAAAATGCTTTTAACTGGTGAGATTTCACAATTGAATATTGAAGGTATAGGTTTTGAATCAGGTTTTAAAAGTAATAGCTCATTTTACGCAGCTTTTAATAAATTTCAGAAAATCACCCCTTTAGATTTTTTTAAAAATCAGAAATCACAATAATATCTATTGAATTCAGAAATGCGAAGTACAAAACAGCTAATTCTAATCTCTTTTTTATTTTAAGTTATCACCTTTGCGTAGAAGTAATTTAAAATTATATAAATCATAGAATATGAATAGAATCAAATGTTTGGCAGTAATTGCTATGATATGTCTTTTTTCAAATATAAGTTTTGGGCAAGCTGTAATTAACGGGAACCCAATATCGCAAAAATGGATGCAAATAGAGACCGATACGCTAAGGGTTATTTTCCCTGAATATATGTCTGCCAAAGCACAAAGAGTATCTGACTATGTTCATCATCTTGCGGCTAACAATACAGAGTCTCTAGGAGGTAAAATCAGGATAATAAGTATCAGAAACGGTAGCAGAATCCACAGTACCACAAAACGCCTCCTCGTTTTCCCGTGTCTTTCGAAAAATAATTTTAAAATCTGCCTTGATTTAGAAATTTAAGCTTAAGCAACGCAGCTT
>JABSPL010000169.1 GCA_013215105.1 Flavobacteriaceae bacterium | reverse complement strand
TGTTTTACTTAAAACAGCCTTAAACTTACTCAAAAACGAGAAAACTGAAAAACAAGGAATAATGGGAAAGAGGCTAAAAGCTGGCTGGGACGTAAACTATTTACTGAAAGTATTGGGTATTAAAGTGTGAGTTTGCCCTGAGAAACTCAATGATGTTTGGGTTAATATTACAGAATTACCTTTCAATAGTGATGATTACTCTACGGGTCAACCTGCACTAGATAATAATGAAAAGCATCTGTATTTTACCTCTGATATACCAGGAGGATTCGGTAGTACCGATATCTATAAAGTAGAAATATTAGCAAACAACCAATATGGCCCTATAGAAAATTTGGGAGGTGATGTAAATACCGAAGGGACAGAAATGTTTCCCAATATAAAGGGAACAAAATTGTATTTCTCTTCTAATGGGCATATTGGTTTAGGAGGTTTAGATATTTTTGAAAGCGATATAGTTGACAACAAATACTCTAAACCGGAAAACTTAAAGAAGCCAATAAATAGTACTAAAGATGATTTTTGTTTTAGTATAAATAAGCAAAATACTGCGGGTTATTTTTCGTCTAACCGAGAAGGAGGTAAAGGAGATGACGATATATATAGTTTCGATATTTATGACTATAGAGTATTTGTAGATGGTATAGTATATGATCTTAAAACCAATAAAACATTGGCAAATACCGACATGGTTCTAATGCAAAACGATAGTATTGTCAATAGTTTTAGAACAGACAATGTCGGTATGTACAAAATAGAATTAAAAAAAGGAAGCGGTCTATACAGTATTGTAGCTTTTCAAAAAACATACGATCTAGCCGAAAACAGCATAGTGGTCGAAGAAAAAAACATAAATTCTAACTTTTATTTGGGCAAAAAGCAATATGACTTAAAGCCTATATATTTCGATTTTGACAAACACAATATAAGACCAGATGCTCAAAAAGAATTAGATTATATAGTAAGTATAATGAAAAATGATACAGATATAAAAATAGAAATAGAATCGCATACAGACTCTAGAGGTAGTTCTGCTTACAACGATATACTATCTGAAAAAAGAGCTAATTCGGTATTTGCTAACCTTGTGAATAAAGGTATTTCTAAAGATAGAATAACTAGTAATACTTCGTATGGAGAAAGCAGACTAACCAACCAATGTGACGATGATAGTTCTGATAATTGTAACAAAAACCAACATCAGATCAACCGAAGGTCTACATTTAAGATTGTGAGGTAGGTTAGTATTAGTAAAACTATTGTTTATTAGAGTTTTGTGTTTTAATTATAAGCTAAGCATATTTGAAGGTTAGGGGGGGGAGTGCCTTCTTGGTTAATATATATCATTTACCAGAAATAAACTTTAGAACTATATTGTCTATGTATTATTGTTTGGTCAATATATAATCACGTGTATTGTAGTTTGTTATGTGTTTAGGCTGATTGTTGTTTAGTTTGTAATTATATGTTTTTTATATTAACTTCAAAAAAATGGTTTCCGAAAGAGCTTTGTTTTGCTTTTTTGGAAACCATTGTTAGTGTGACTTCAAATCAATGTGAGATCATTCGAAAAGTTTGATAGTTTTTGAAACCAATTTCACTTATCGAGCCTACTAAGACAAGAATAATAAAAGGTTCAAAAACATCACTTAGTTATCTGGGTGTCGTGATCTATCTTCTAAGTTATTTCTAAAGCTGGTTTGTTAGTTTAGTTTTTATTCATAGTTTACCACTTCATTATTCTTGATTATCACAAAAAAAATACTAGCTAAATAAACATTTTTTCTCATTTTTTCCGAATAAAATGGTGTAATTATAGGAAGATTTTCTATTATATCAAGAGCTAATTTTTCTAGTTTTTTATTATTCGATTTAATAGAATTTTTCAGAGGTTCGACTCTTCCATCTATTTGTACTGAATAACCCATTTTTAATGTATCATTTTTTATCTGTATTTTTTCTTTTTTTATTCTTTGAATTATTAAGTCTCTTACCTTATTATTCATACATCTGATCTTATCATCACTGTTTTCGCAGTCAGAAAAAATTGTATCTAAGCTACTTCTTATCGGATATTCAATATTGAGGATTTTTTTCCTGTTTTTCTTTATAAATTCTGTTATTTCATAATCAGGCTTATCTTTTGAATTGATTACTTTATATGAAAGATATATTCTATGCGTTGGAAAAATGTTTTTCTTTTTCTCATAAGTATTGGACATTAATATATTTAATTCAATAATGGTGTTTCCTATTAACCACTTTATTTCTTTTAAATAAGTATCTTTATTGTTTATTTCTCGTGGAATATTTCCTTTAACATTCCCTTTACCGTAACTTCCCTGTAGATTATTCTCTAAAATTTCATAAAATTTTAATAGATCACTTCTAAACCTTAAATCCTTTTTATTGTTAAGTTTTTTATTATGATTTGATATATCCCATTCATTTCTTATTATTTTAATAATACTATCCTTTTTGTGATAAATATATCTTACAATTAAATCTACATCTGGAACGCTATTATCAGACCTTATGTATGAAGTGAGTTCAAATTTATCTTTGATGATAAAAAATTCAGAAGACAAAATTTTCCCACCAGTATATTCTTTTTCTCTTTCAAAATAATCTAATAAAGAATTTTTATTAAGATCTAAACTTTGATTTTGAGGTGAACAACCAATTAATGTTAATACTATAAAAAATAAAAGTACTTTTTTCATTAGTTTTCTGAGTTTAGTTTAAATTATTATTTATTACTTGGTTATTGTTTATCTTCAACTTTTCATTTTTAATCAAATCCTCCTAACCCTATATCCCCTGAGAAACAGCCAATATAATCAAAACTTGAGTCAAATGAATTTATTGAATTGTCAAAATAATTAAAATAAGATTCGAAAGCATAAGAATCAAAATAGTAGCACAAATCATCTACGGAGTCATATGATTCAAAATAAAATATTTTTTGTTCTTTAAGTAATTGCTTATCAATTTTCTTCAGAAGAGCAAAGTCCAAATTATTCAGAAGAAAAATATTACCTCCCAAGCTAAGTAAAAGCTCAAGGGCTTTCTTTTTATTACGATTAAGTAAGTTATCTATATTTTCTCCAATAGGTTTAAGGTATTTAATAATTTCATTCTTTGTCTTAATTCCTTGAGATGTTAAATACATACCTCCAAATATCTTCTGGAAAATATTTACTTTAAAAAGTTGATTTATATTCTTAGAGTTTAGAATCTTTTTTTTGAAAGATTTACCACTTACACTATTTTTATATGACATTTTAACCAAATCCTTAAAGAGAATTTTAATCAAAGGGTTTTTTAGATAAGGCTCAAGAAAAATTAACTCATATTCTTTCGCGGTATACTTGTTGAAGTTCTTCCCTTTTGTTACGTAGTTATAGTGTTCGATAACTACGACTTTCTTCGAGTATTTATCTCTTTTCAGAACTCTTCTATTTTCCGTTTTTATTTCCAGAATTATTTTCAAAAGCAAATCCATAAATGTAAATTTAATCATGTTCTTTAACGAGCAATCCGAATTAATTATAAGCATTGTTTCTGCCGGACTAAGTATAGATAATAATTTCATTTAGTTAAATTTTATTTTAGGAGTTACCTAATTTATTTACTCTTGTAAAATGAATTCTCTGAGTTTTCTTTCAGAGAATTTGACCAGATATATTTATATTAAAGAATAGATATTCTTAAGTTTAGTTCTTTTCTATTTAGGGTCTGCTGAAAAAGTATTTATTTAACTAATACTTAGTTAAATAAATACATAAAACACTTATTTGTATATGGTCAAATGCAGGTTTATTGCTATATTACAGCAAATAACCATGCATTATGATAAATTATACTTC
>JABSPL010000168.1 GCA_013215105.1 Flavobacteriaceae bacterium | reverse complement strand
TTATATTAATAGGTTTGCTTGTAGGATATGAATTATTATTAGTATCAATCAAATTATATATAAAAAAGTTTTTAGGTTTTTTATTTAAAATATAAAACCCTTTATCATCATATAATTCTTTGTATTTAAGAATTGAACTATTAAGAATTTTTGCCATAGAATCTAAATAACTATCATTTCTCTTCTGAGAGCACATAGTAGTATTATTTATTATGATAACTAGCACTATTAGATAACTTTTCATTTATTTAGTTTTATTTTTAATTTCTTTTCTTCTTTTTACCCCCTGGGCCTATTTCACTACCACCAGCATTCAACCCTTGGTTTGCCATTACAGCCTCATAAGAACCACTTTTGTACTTCCCAGTCTTCCAGTCGTAATCACTATCTTCATCTTCTTCCTCAGCATCAGCCCCACCAGGGTCAGCCCAATACACAGGATTATTATCAAATTCCGTATAAGTACTCATGCTGTGATGAGTTACTGGGTCTATAGCCGTAAACCTACCCAAACTATCATCGTATTACCTAAAGTCCATCTCCATTAGGTTAAGCCCTATACTTTCGTTTAGCTTTACATGGACAATTGTTCTATCATATACTGTAGCTTTATTCTTGTTATTTCACCATTTATTTCAGGAGACGAAAGTTCAAAAACCATCTCCTGAATTAATTCAACCTCAAAATCTAAATCATCTCTACATTCTATAATATTAGCCCAATACTCTAAATCTTCAAAAGTAATAACTTGATCAATAGATTTTTTTAAAATCTTTATAAATTTAGATTTAGAAATTACCAAATATGGCTCTTCCACATCCCAAGGGTATTTAGACAGTTCTTTCTTTAACACTGATAATTCTCCATCAAAAGAAATTATTTTTTCTAGTATTTCTTTTCTACTCTTCATATTAGATTATTTATGTTTTATATGAATTATTTTACCATTAGGACCTATGGTTGTTTTCAACATTTCCATTAGGCTAAGCCCTAGACTTTCGTCTAGCTCTACGCCGTTGTATTTGAACTTATATCTATTTACTGATTAATTCTTTCAAAATATTATATTCTTCTGCTTTGAATCTTAATTTCTTAGCAACATATACAAAAATATCGTATTCTTCTTGAATTATATTTTTATCATACTCATATATTTGAGTCACAATAGTATTATAACACAGTATATATTCATTATTAATTAATAACTCCCTACAATTTTCAATATCTTCATTCAAAATTAATATCGAAAACCTATCTATTAAACTATTTAATATCTTTTTTTTATTTATAAACATAATTTATTTTATTGGAAAAGCCGTTATTATATCTCTTTTAGTTGCAATAACTCTATACTCAACACAAATCAGATTCTTTAACCGTCAATACTCCTACAGTTTCATTTTTATCGTTCATAAATTCGACTATATAACATATAGACGTAAATTCGTCATGTATAATTACAACCGTCCCTAATGTCCCTGAAGGTATATCATTCGATAATCTTCTTTTAGCTTTCACTACGTCATATAATTTAAACATATCATTTTACAGGATACCCTGTTTTTAATTTAAAGGTTGAATGTTGCCAACTCCATCTAAATTTAATTCACCTACATTATTATTACAGACGACACCTTTATTAAACGAATTTTCAAACCCTTCTTTTAAGTTTCCTAAAAGATTTGTCCCTTTCGAAAAAACATTACCTTCAACAATTATTTCTTCATTAAATTGACAATCGAAAAAGTTTATAAATTCGGTAAAAACATTACCTAATATATATATTGGATTCTCATTATGCCCTCCCATTTGATAGTCTACATAGCTTAGGATATGATTGTTTTTCAAGACTAAACCCTTTGTAAACCAACAAGAATGTATCGATAAATTATAAATCAGACAATTTTCAATAATAATTTCAACTTTAGATTCAAAATAATCAAAATCTATTGTATTAATAATTGAGTTTGAAATACAACATTTACTATCACCATCTAACTCACTATAACTAATACTATCAATAATCTTATTGTTAATTACCATTTTAGATCTTTTATTTTTATTATTGTTCCTTGCTCCAAAGCCGTACCAATCTAAGTTATTACCATCTACGAAATCATCGTTCAACTCCTTATCTTCAAAACCTAATTTCTGTCCTAAGGAATTACCCATAGAACTAGTAATATCGTTATACCCCTTGTGTTTCAAACCAAATGGATAATAATTACTCTCTTCAACTATCTCTGTGTTCTTATCTATCAATCCGTCTTTGTCAACATCGGTATAACTCAACCTTACAGAACCCAAATGGTCGCTGTATTGGTATACATAACTAAACATCCCACCATTGTTTTGTACATACCCCTCTGGTTGTACGAAGTATGTCAAATATATTAGTTTAAACTATCCTTATTGATAATTAAAATGGAATCTCTCTTCACTTGGTGTTTTTGTTCTATAGCATCTCTTCTAACCCCTTTAGCAAATGGATAAATGTATATTATAAACATACTCAATAGAACAATAGATATTATCACAAGATAGATTATAAACCTTTTCACTGTATTCTTCATAGTTTCTATTTTTAAGTATTTCCAAGAAGTATATTCCTTAGCTTTACTCCGCCCAAGTCGTAAATGTAAGTAATATTTCCGTTATCGATGGAGTTTACGATGCCTATTTGTGCTGACAGGTTAAAATCAGTTATAATACTTCATATAGTTTATAAAGCATTATATTTGAAGGTATAAAACAAAAAAGATGAAATCAGCATTAATAAATAGTTTTGGAAATATAGAGGAGATAATAATAGGAGAAATAGATATTCCTTTATTAAAAAAGGATGAATTATTAATAGAGGTTTACGCAGCAGGTCTAAATCCCAAGGATATATTGATAAGGAAAGGGAAGTTCAAAGTACTGACTGGCTCTAGATTTCCTCAACAGATAGGCTTTGAAATATCTGGAGTTGTCAAGGATGCTAATAATAGCACAAAATACAAGAAAGGAGATAGGATCTTTGGAATGATAAACGGATGGAAGGGAAGGTGTTGTTCGGAGTATTTAAATATTTTGGAGAACGAATTGTATTATATGCCCAAAAACATATCGTTTGAAGAAGCTTCGGGAGTCTCGTTAGTAGGGCAAACCGTATTGCAGGCACTCCGAGATAGAGCTAATATGCAGAGAGGCTATAAGGTTTGTATAAACGGGGCTTCCGGAGGTGTAGGAACTTTGGCTATACAAATAGCCAAGGACTTAGGTGGGGAAGTAACGGCTATTACAAGTTATAGGAATATGGATTTCTGTAAGTCGCTAGGAGCCGATCATGTAGTCGATTATACAAAGAAAGATATCACTAAATTAGATGAGAAGTTTGATGTTTTTTTTGATGTTTTCGGGAATTATTCTTTAAAGAGGATTTCTGAAATTTTAAACAAAAACGGTAGATATGTGACGACTATCCCAAAGATGGGGATATTTAAGGAAGAATTCTTAAACTTCTTTAGAAGGAAAAAATCCAAATTGATTATAGTAAAATCAAGATCAGAAGACCTAAAATGGCTATGTGATAAGATAGAAAAAGGAAAAATAAAACCCGTAGTAGATAAAATATTTCCTTTAGTAGATATTAGAATGGCTCAGAAGTATATAGAATCGAAGAGAGCTAAAGGGAAAGTTATAATAAAAATAAAAGATAATAATACCGCTCTAGATTTATAAAATATAATATTTATTGAAAAACAATAATTACAAGAAACTACTTGGCTATAATTTGAAATTAATAGACTACTTTGCAAACTTAGGTTGGTATAAATCCCTTTTTGTAAAAAAACAGTAATTAAAAATATATGAAGAAATCATTGGTAAAAATAGTCTCAACTCTTTTCCCTAATCAGGTAGTTAATTTTGCACACAAACAGTTGACAAATCCTCAGGTAACTAAAATAAGACCTAATGAGATAGTTGTTTTAGACAAATCGGAAAAAGAAACATTTAGATTCAAAGGTTTCGACATAAAGCTTTATACCTGGAAGGGTGGTGATGATAAAATATTGTTAATCCACGGCTGGGAAGGACAGGCAGGTAATTTTGCCGATATAGTAGAGAGATTAGTTAAACAAAACTATACTGTTTATTCGTTTGATGGACCTTCGCACGGATTTAGCAGCAAAGGAGCTACAAGTCTTTTTGATTTTACGGACTTAGTAGGAGTCTTAATCAAGAGATATGGTGTTAGCAAATTGATCAGTCATTCCTTTGGAGCTGTAGTAACAACCTATGCTTTGTTTAACAATAAAGATATTAATATAGAAAGATATGTATTGTTAACGACTCCAGACAAGCTTACGGAACGTATTGATGATATCTCTCAATATGTAGGTATAACAGATAAAGTAAAAGGGAAACTAATAAAACGTTTAGAAGAAGAAACCAAAAAAGATGTTACAAATCTTAATGTAAGTAATTTTGTAAAAGACATAAATGTTTCTAAAGCTTTAATTATTCACGATAAAGCAGATAAGGTAATACCCTTGCATCGTTCTAAAAATGTATATAACAATTGGAAGAATTGTGAATTTGTCGAGATTGAAGGAACAGGTCATTTTAGGATTTTAAGAACTCAATCGGTTATAGATATGACTTTAGAGTTTTTAAAAAATTAATATACAGTAGTATACCTCTGTTTTATGGGATTATCTAGGTATTAGTTATAAAAATTAATTATCACATTTTATATTGAGTAGACTACTTTGATTATTTCAAAGTACGCATATACCCAGAGGTTTATGCGTTTAGTCATTGTTTAGGTATTTTAACACTTTGTTTTTATATTCTATATTATATTCTATACCCTTTTCTATTAGTTTTAGTTCAAATTCCGAATAAAAGGCTTTGTCGTTAGTAGGAAACCATCCTTTTTTGTTTTTATTAATACAGATAAAGAGTCCGTTCTCGTCTCCTATAGCACAAAATTGTTCAAATGTACCGTCAAAGATTTCTATACCTATTAGTTTTTTTAATTTATAAAACATCTTTTCTATGTCTAGGGTGACTAATCCTATTTCAGATATTTCTAGAAATAGATCTGAATCGAACTTTTGGTCCGATGAATTATTTAGATTTTTCCTAGCTATTAACTCCACTATATTTTTGTCTTTATCGTAGAAGTAAATTGCTTTTGCGTTCCAAGAATAGAAGTCTTGTATTTCGTTAGTTCCTTTTTTTAATATCTTTACCCTGGTCTTTAGCCATGCTAATGCCTCTAAGTCTTTATTGCCAGGGATATTTATAGCAAAATGATAAGGAGTAGCCTCAGGTTTGTATTCTATAATCAGCATTGAGTCTCCAAACCTTAAATAAACACTTTCCTTGTTAAGCTCAACAATTTTTAAACCTAAAACTTTAGAATAAAATTCGGCTTGCTCTTTTATTTTGGGACTATATATCTTTAATTCCTTTACCCTCATTTTGTATGCTCGTTATTAATAACACCCCAATATAATTAGGTTTATTCTCATATAAATCGGTGCTTTTTTTATACCAAAAATATATTTGGCACTACTACAAATATAACGAACTTAAGCTTGAATTTTTCAGATAGCTTTAAAAAGTAGGGTAAACTCATACTTTTACAGCCAATACTTCCAATAAATAGTTTATACTTTCTAGCCTATTTATAATAGGCTATATATAAGCTACCGTTTTTCCTGAGCCTGTTTTAGCTATACCAAGCACATCTTTGTTGTTTAGTATATGAGGTATTGCCTGCTCTTGTATAGGGTATGGTTTTTTATAATTGTTTTGTTTTAATTTATCTATTAATTGTTCTGATAGCCCTAGAGATGTAAATTACATGGTATGTTTTTAATGAAGAGCAAAGGTGATTTTTTTAGAGTTAATAGACTAGAGGCTTTTTACGGTTATATTTGCAACAAAAAAGCAACCTTATCAATACTTATATTGACAAGGTTGCTTTTTCTAAGAAAACATATAATCTTACTGGTTAAAAGTATCTTTAGTAAACTGTATCCATTCGTATTTAGGTACATCTTGTCCTAAATAATAATCTGGTTGTATTCCTTTGCCATCTATTGCCATATCTGGTATTCTAAAACTTTTAGACAAGCAGTAACCTAGTCTATAATTACCACATGGAGATATCACAAAGTTCATATTCGATATATCTAAGACACCTCTTGTGGTTACCCCAAATAGTTTAACTTTCTCACTTTGCTTTGCAGCCAAAAGGAATTGTTCTGCAGTGCTACCGTTGTTATAATTGATAAGTATTCCTATATTTTGTGGATACTTATTGATTTTATTAATTCTTTTCACACTTACTTTTTTCTTGTTTAGCTGAACAAACTCACCTAAGCTTTCATTAAGTTTTATCAAGTCTTCTTTAAAACCTTCAATATCTTTTGGGCTAAAGAAATCATCTTCATTTCTTATAAACGATTCCATTCTAGCATTATTAAGAGGAGTTGATAATATTTCCATACCTACAGTTCTTATAGGGTTAGTATACAAGAAAGGAATCAATTCTTTGTAACTAGAGTCGCTTCCTCCTCCGTTGTTTCTGATGTCGAGTATTAGGTTTTTAGTACTCAAAACAAGTTCCCTGTTAGACAATAAGATGCTATCTATTTTTTTCTTGTTAGCCATAGCAAAAGACGGTATTCTTAAAAGCAGAGTCGTTTCGTCTATTTTTTCAAGGTAAGGTTCAGTAGCATTAATAGCTTTTAGGTAAGTTTCGAATGATTTCTCTGGTTTAGTTTCAGGATAAATACGTTTTAGGTTTATAAAGTCCATTTCTATGTATGCATCACCTATTTTATCTACATTTTTAAAATTTCTTGGAGAATGATCACCCATATAGTATACAACGCTATTATCAGTTAAATTTATTTTAAATTTAACCTCACCTTTGGTCCAGCTAGGGTTTCCTGATTCCATTATATAACCGGTATAGCTATCTTTATCTTTTTTCACACCTATCACATAACCTCCCGATTGCCATATACCTTCGTAATCTAATATCTTTTTATTGTCCAGGTATTTTTTAAATTTATTTTCTTTTATGATAACACCTTTTTTCTTTTTAGTTTCTTTCTTTTTGACTTCTTTTTTGGGATTATTATTTGCAATTTTATTTCCTTTCTCTGTTTTTACTATATAAATATGTCCTGATCGGAAGAAGGCTTGCCAGTTTCGCATTATAACAAGGTATTCGTCACTATTTTTAGCTTTTTTTATTTTTTCTAAAGTCATTTCATTAAGTGCATCGTAAGCACCCTGCCCTTTAACTTCTATGACATATGCAAATCCTGCATCGTTCTGTTCAAAAGTTTCTTTCATCCATTTGAAAGTATCTTCGAAACCGTATTTTTTTTCTTGTGAATATCCGAAAACTGAAATTACACAAATAAGTACTATTAATATTGTTGATTTATTCATATTGTTTGTATTGTTGATTTTTATCTTTAGTTATCTACGTTAAGTAAACGCATACACCAGTTTAAAGTTACATATAGATATTAATTTACTGGTTTATTAATTTGTAATTTTCACGAAAAAATACAAATTAATAATAACAATTATATATTTATTTGATATTTTTTAAGTGATTCTGTTTCAATAGTCTGTTCTTTTTCTGCTTCAACAAATCACTTAAAGGGTAATAGGTTGAAATACAGCTGTTTAACTTTCAAAATCTCTAACTACACCTCTCTATTAATCAGCTAATTACAAAAATTGAACGGAGTATTGTGTTTAGTACATGACAAAAAAACAAATCACTTATAACAAGTAGTAATTAATGGTTTTTTTTTGTAAAACATTTATTTTCATTTAATATTTTTAGTTTTTATTCTTATATATGTTATTTCATAAACTTTAGGTTAGTGTAATACCACTTTAACATCCAGATATAGCATATAAATAGTTTCTTTTTCACTTTTACTGCGTTAAAAAAGGTAAATCGAACCTGAGAGATTCATGAACTCCTTTGAAAAACAATAATAAAGTAGTGAACTAAACCATAGCGGTGTTATGCTCGCCTTTTTTTCCTTGTTAAATCAAAAATAATTCTATTTCTTATGCAACATTTAGAAATTAAAATGGTATAATTCATTATACTTTACTGATATTAAGATTTGATTTTAAAAGAGATAAATTTATTAATAAAAACACATTAAAATAAATGTAACAATCAGATTAATAATGAGTCTTTTTAAGAAAACAAACACATCCCCAACCCTTCTCAAGAAAGGAGTCAAGCATAGCATATAAAAGGTATGTTTTACCGACATGGTTTTCAGTCTAAAAATCTTTTAAAAGTTTAGCCTATATTTGTATAGTGATACCATTTAAACCACCAAATCTCCGATATAAACAATTTCTTTTCCGATTTTACTTCGTTAAAAAAATTAACCATAGAAGGCTATGCTGAATTTTTTTGCCTTGTAAAAACAGAAAACAATTCTATTTCTATTCGGTTGTTTGGAAATTTAACTGGTATAAGCGATATTGTTGTCACAGGCAGATAAAATATATTATCATGAATAAACAAAAAACAGTTAAAAACAGTAAATTACAAACATTATTTAGGTTGTTGTTGGGTGTAGCGTTGACCTATGCGGGTATTAGTCATATATTATGGAATAGATCGGAGTTTTTGGCGCAAGTCCCCAACTGGCTTCATATTGATGCCGATATTGTTGTAGTTTTATCAGGGATTGTAGAGATAACATTAGGATTATGCCTATTGCTACTCGCCAAACGTAAGCCCTTAATAGGCTTGATTGTAGCCATGTTTTTTATACTTATATTCCCTGGGAATATTTCGCAGTACCTAAACGAGATTGACGCCTTTGGATTAAACAGCGATAGAGCTAGACTGATTAGACTAGTTTTTCAGCCTGTATTGGTGGTCTGGGCACTATGGTCTACAGGAGCATGGTCTATATATTGTAAAAAAAGAGTCGGAATAAATAAAAATAAATAATATGAATATCGAATTTTATAGTTTAACAGCAAAAAGTCTTCAAGGAAAAGAAATATCTATGGAGACCTATAAAGGTAAAGTGGTTTTGGTGGTAAATACAGCTAGTAAATGTGGTCTTACTCCTCAGTTCGAAGGATTAGAAGATATTTACAAAAAACACAAAGACAAGGGGCTTGTAGTTTTGGGATTCCCTTGCAATCAGTTTGCTGGTCAGGAGCCTGGTGATGAAAAATCTATAGCCGATGGTTGTGTGATTAATTACGGAGTTACTTTCCCCATGTTTTCGAAGATAGATGTAAATGGAGAAAACACACATTCCATTTATAAATACCTAAAAAATAAGCTAGGAGGTTTTTTTGGAAGTAAAATAAAATGGAACTTTACCAAATTCCTGATAGATGCAGAAGGGACACCTATAAAACGGTTTTCTCCAACCACAAAACCCGAGAAAATAGATAAATATCTAATAAAACATTTTAGATAAAATTAAAGAAAACAAACTGTTTAAATAGTACAAAGAATTAGTGTTATTATACCATCGATTGCTATTTTAGATTAATTATACCAGTTGAACATTGAAATGACCGCAGAAAACTTACCCTCCCCTACCCCAACGTCTAAGAGTTCCCTTACTCTTTCCTAAGATTAGGGGAATTTCATCTGACTGATGATACTATTTTGTAAGTGTGTTGGTTGTCCTTATATATTGGTTATAGGTGTGTGGTGGGTATTAGGGTTTTGCAGAGTGGTAGTTATCTAAATTTACATTAATCCATTATTATTCAAAAATCATTAAACATAAGAACACCAGCTATACTATATAAGAAAAAATAGAAATATCAAATAAAATAATTATATTTACCAGATGAATGAAAACAAACTATTAGAAATTGTAACCCAATACTTTGAAGAGAAAATATTTGACAACCATAAAATAAACTCTCTAAAAACTCATTCCAAATTAAAATCGTACAAAATAAACCCTATTATAGTAAAGTATCTGTCCAAAATATTAGATGATGATTTTACACCTATAGGAATAGCTAAAGCATTATACTATCCGAGAGTTTTGGGAACATCGATAAATACATCGTTTGGCACTCGAATTCAGAATATGTTTGTAGAACTCAAACTAGCCGAAGGTTCCTTGATAAAAGGTATGGATATTGAATTCATCGATAAAATTGATAATAGAAAAAAATGGTGTCAATTAAAATCAGGACCTAATACCATCAATTCCGAAGACGTAAGCCCTTTGCTCAAAAAGTTTGCTACAGTAGCCAACCTAGCCCGAACCAATAAGATAGACTTAAACAATTCGGACCTAATTCTAGGAGTTCTTTATGGTGAAGAAACTCAACTAAGCCAACATTACAGAAAGATAAACCAAACATACCCTGTAATTATTGGCACTGACTTTTGGCATAGAATAACAGGCTTTCCTAACTTTTACGACAAACTAGTTGTTCGCTTAGATAAAATGATATTTTCATTAGATACTGACGATTTCTTCAAACAAGGTTATATGGCATTATCCGAAGAAATAGAAAGTTCTGATTTGTTCTGTTTCGAATAATATGCATTAAGAAAATTAATAATAGAATAACCTATTTCCTGTCCCAAGTTACAAGGTACAGCATTTCCTATCTGCTTATAACGTTGAGAAACCGCCCCCATAAACTTCCAATCGTCAGGAAAGGTTTGTATACGTGCATACTCCCTTACCGTAAAGGGACGAGTCTCTTCTGGGTGACATCTTTCGGTCTGTTTTTGAGCAGGACTACAAGTCAAGGTAAGACTCGGCTCATCCCAACCTATCCTACGTGCAATACCTGTTTTACCTCCTCCCAGATAAAAACTTTTACCCATATATTGCTTCTGAATATCTAAAGGCAGATTACGCCAATACCCTTTGGGAGGAACCAAGTCTAACACTTCCTTTTTGTGATCAGGATATTTTGAGCCTTCCGATTCAGGTACATCACAGTCAAACAACTCTCCTTTTTTTAAGGCATCAACCAGATTATAAATTTTATTATGAGGTTTCGGATATTCATATTTCAAATCAATATCCTTCCTGACTCCTACCAATATTACTCGCTCTCGTTTTTGAGGAACTCTATAATTAACAGCTTTTAATACTTGTACGGGCACTACATTATAACCAATCTCATCCAAAATAGAAATCATCCCCTCTATAGTCTTCCCTTTTTCGTGAGACAACAATCCTTTTACATTCTCGCCTATACAAATAAGCGGGTTAACCTCTTTTACAGCTCTTGCAAACTCATAAAAAAGAGTTCCTCTAGCATCTTTCATTCCTAGTTTTTTGCCTGCATAACTAAATGCCTGACAAGGAAAACCTCCAGTAACAATATCGACCTTATTATTATACTGCGAAAAATCGAAAGTCCTAATATCTCCTTCCAATACATTCCAGTTAGGTCTGTTTTCTCGTAGAGTCTGGCAAGCCCATTTGTCTATCTCGTTTAAGGCAACACATTTGATTCCTGATTTTTCTAAACCAACAGCCAAGCCTCCTGCCCCTGCGAATAGCTCTAAAACTTTGAATTCTTTTATTGGCTTTACCATATTATCTACAGTGTCTTCATAGTCTATAGACAGCTGGTCCAATAAAGCGTTTACCTGATCTTTTTTGTAAATTCGGTATTGGCTGATAGGCTCTCTGACCGCAGAAAACTTACCCTCCCTATCCCAACGTCTAAGGGTCTCCTTACTCTTTCCTAAGATTAGGGAAACTTCATTTAACGAATAATACTCTTTTGTAACCATGTTGTCTATCCTTATACATTGGTTACAAATATATGATAAATATTGGGGTTTTGGAGAGTGTTTTTTGTGAAAAAAGAGAAGTTGTTTTTTACTTTTTAACTTGAGGGGAATAGTTTTTTTTTTAAAAAAAAATCTATAAACAGACATTAATATCCTTAGATAAATAAGGGCTTAAATCCTCAAAATTTTCAGAACTAATATTTAACTTTTTAAGAATATCTCTGATATTACCTCCTATAACATTTGCTTTAATTCCTAGAGGATTATCCATTATTAATTCTGATTTCATCTTACTATCTTCCAAAGTCCATTTAACATATACAGAAAGAGGTCTATTTCCATCCCATTTATCTGGTTTCACTCTATAATTTATAGCTTTACAAGCGAAATAAACATCTTGTTTTACAGCAAATTCTTCTATAGGAATCAATTTATCTAAATAGTAGTTCAAATCTTCTTTGGTATTTTCTACTTCCAAAATATAATTTGCAACACCTGAATTTGTTTTAACAACATTATTAACCAATGAATCTTTTTTATCTCTCTTTAAATTAGATCCTGAATAAATATCAATTTTCTGAGAATCATTAAGTATCATTTTACCACTCCTCTGTCCTCCAGATTTATTAATAAACTCAAACTTCCAGCCTATCTTGATGCACTTATCTTCTGTTCTTTTAAATTTTTTGAAATAAATTAGAAAATCATCTTTAAAAGACTCCTCTACAGAAATTATGCTTTTATATATTATTTTTTGAGCATCACTTCCTAAAATTTCTAATGCTCTCTCTAAGGATATTTTGTTTTCTAGAAAGTCCGCATCATTTTGTTTAATAGATATTTTTAATTCTATATTTATATCTGTAGAAAGCTCTTTAGCTAAGATATATACATCTGTTTTACATTCTCCTTTAGAGGGTTTAGGCTTTCCTATATCTAATATTTTATATTTAAGCCCGTTAAAAGTAAATTCTCTTTGTTTTTCAAATTTACTAATTATCTGACGTTCTGTTTCTCCGTGTTTACTCATTTTAAGTTTTTTAACAAATTAGATAATGGTATACAGAGTGCTTTAGATAATTTATAGCTGACTTCCAGAGATACTTTTCGACCTCCATTTTCAATATCTGACATATAAGTTCTATCAATATCAGCTAACAAAGCAAGACGCTCTTGAGAAAGACCTTGACTAAGTCTTTCTTCTCTTATTTTCTCTCCAAAAAAAACATTTATATTAATTTTTCAAATATCATCATTTGTAGACTACCGAGCAACGGACTATAGTCTACAAATAACTTGAAAACCATAAAAAATATTTGTAAATTTGCTGACACAAAATAATATGTAATATGAATATAGTATCGTTTTTTGCAGGGGCAGGAGGTTTAGATTTAGGATTTCAAAAAGCAGGCTTCAATGTTGTTTGGGCAAACGAATACGATAAAGAGATCTGGGAAACTTACGTGAAAAACCATCCTAATACTACTCTTGACAAAAGAAGTATTGTAGACATACCTGCAAACGAAGTGCCTGAGTGTGATGGGATAATAGGCGGACCTCCCTGTCAGAGTTGGAGTGAAGCAGGTTCGGCTAGAGGTATTAAAGACAAAAGAGGCCAACTGTTTTATGATTTCATAAGAATACTAGAAGCTAAACAGCCTAAGTTTTTTCTTGCAGAAAATGTCAGTGGCATGTTAATCTCTAAGCATACCGAAGCTTTAGAAGGTATTAAAAAACTATTTAAATCAGCAGGAAAAGGATATGAACTATCATTCAAAATGCTAAATGCCTGCGACTATAATGTGCCACAGGACAGAAAAAGAGTTTTCTTTATAGGTATAAGAAAAGATTTGAATTTTAAATTTGAATTTCCTACCGAAACATTCCCTAAAATAACTTTAGAAAATACCATTTCTGATTTGAAAGAAAATGTACTACCTGCATTAGAGCTAAACAATACTAATGGAAAAAAATGTACTATACCTAATCACGAGTACATGACTGGAGGTTTTTCTTCTATGTTTATGTCTCGAAATCGTGTTAGAAGTTGGGATGAACAATCATACACAATACAAGCAGGAGGAAGGCATGCTCCTATACACCCCCAAGCTCCTAAAATGAAATTCATAGAACAAAATATTCGTGTTTTCCAACCAGGAAAAGAACATCTATACAGGAGATTAAGCGTCAGAGAATGTGCTAGAATTCAAACATTCCCTAATGATTTTGTTTTTCATTATAAAAAAATTGCAGCAGGTTACAAAATGATTGGTAATGCTGTGCCAGTCAATCTGGCCAATTTCCTTGCCGAAAGCATAAAAGAACAAATCAACAACAATATTATTAAAACCAACTCATCTACTTCAACCTAAAACTCAAAAACTCCTTTTTCCCCAACTCTGCCAAAAACTCATTATTAATATCAACTTTAGTATTCCTACTTACGGCTGTTACTTCAGTTTTGTTTTTAGTGTCCATTAGCATCATGGTAAGAGTTTTTCCTCCTTGGTTTCTGCTAAACAGTTCTTGTAATTCGGTTACTTGACTATCAACTAATCTTGCCGAGTCTAATACCAGAGTAATAGAACTACATTGCTTATCGAGTACGTCTTGCAAAAGATAAAACTTCTGGAAATTGACTCTAGGTTCTCCTTTTACTCCTTGTTTGTTGGTCCAACCAGCTTTGACTGTCGACTTAGCGTACAAAAATGTATTCATCACCAAAAAGGGTCTTAACCTAAGGTAATCTTCTCCAAATATTCGGAACTCGGAGGTATTCATATAGTCTTCGATAGTAAACATAGCCCATCCTTTCCCCATCTTGGAGACTCTATGGTCTACATTGGTTACTATACCTGCAAATGTTATGTCTTTACCTACGTGTTTTTCTAAATCGTCATTAAAGAGTGATAAATCAGAGTTACAGAACTTCATTTCGTTCTTAAAATCGTCCAAAGGATGTGCCGATATATATATACCAACCACCTCTTTTTCTCTTGCCAATAGCTCCATAGTTCCCCAAGTTTCTGCCTCGGGTATTGGAGGTTCGGGAAATTGTTCTTCGCTTACATCACCAAACAGTGATATCTGTGCCGACTTTATAGTGTCTTGGTATTTATTACCATATTTTAATATTCTCTCTAGGAAAGGAGCTTTCTTTTCGTCTAGAACAAAATACTGGGCTCTATGAGTTTTTATAAAAGAATCGAAACCACCGGCTAGCACCATACCTTCGAAACATTTTTTGTTAGCGGCTCTTAGGTTAACCCTTTTTGCTACGTCAAATACCGATTTGTAGTTACCATTGACTTCTCTTTCTTCTATCAATGCTTGCACAGCACCTTGCCCTACTCCTTTTATGGCTCCCATCCCGAAACGAATAGCTCCGTCTTTGTTTACCGAAAACTTATAATAAGACTCGTTAACATCGGGGATAAGTACAGGAATACCTCCTCTTTTACATTCTTCCATAAAAAACGATACTTGTTTTATATCGTTCATATTATTCGACAGTACCGATGCCATATATTCCGCAGGATAATGAGCCTTCATATAAGCCGTCTGATAAGCTATATATGCATAACAAGTAGAGTGCGATTTGTTAAAGGCATAGGCGGCAAATGCTTCCCAGTCTTTCCAAACTTTATTAAGTATTTCCTCGTCGTGACCGTTTTTAATTCCACCTTTTATAAACTTAGGTTTCATTATTTCTAGCAGAGAAAATAATTTTTTACCCATCGCCTTACGTAGCATATCGGCTTCACCTTTGGTAAAGTCGGCTAGTTTTTGTGAGAGTAACATCACTTGCTCTTGATAGACGGTAATACCATAAGTTTCCTTTAGGTAACCTTCCATATCGTCAAGATCATAAGTTATTTCTTCTCTACCATGTTTCCTGTCAATAAAACTAGGGATATACTCCATAGGACCTGGTCGGTACAGAGCATTCATGGCTATAAGATCGGCAAAAACTGTTGGCTTAAGTGCCTTCATATGTTTTTGCATCCCTGGTGATTCGTACTGAAACACTCCTACAGTTTCTCCACGTTGAAAAAGTTCGTAAGTCTTAACGTCATCCAAAGGAAATTCATCAGGATCTAAGTCGATACCATGGTTTTGTTTTACTAGCTTAACGGCATCTTTTATCAGGGTAAGGGTCTTCAGACCCAAGAAGTCCATTTTAAGTAGCCCAGCATCTTCAACCACACTATTGTCGAACTGAGTCACGTACATATTAGAATCTTTAGCCAAAGCTACAGGCACCAGATTGGTAATAGGTTCGGGAGTAATTATGACTCCACAGGCGTGAATACCAGTATTACGAAGAGAGCCTTCTATAGCAATAGCCTTTTGGATGGTCTCAGAAACTAGGTCAGTTCCCTTAGCCATACTTCTAAGTTCTAAAACGTTAGAGGCTTCTTCTTCTCTTAATTCTTTTACTTTACCAATACTCTTAGCATCGGTACCAAATATATTTTTAAGCTTTAGCCCAGGTATCAGTTTGGCTACTCTATCGGCTTCGAAAAGTGGTAAATCTAAGGCTCTTGCGGTGTCTCTTATCGAGGATTTAGCGGCCATAGTACCATAAGTAATTATCTGAGCTACTTGTGGAGCTCCATATTTTTCTATTACCCAGTCTATAACTTTTTGTCTTCCTTCATCGTCAAAATCAATATCAATATCGGGCATCGATACACGATCGGGATTAAGGAATCTCTCAAAAAGCAGATCGTACTTTATAGGGTCTATATTGGTAATCCAAAGACAGTATGCAGCCACCGAACCAGCAGCCGATCCACGTCCAGGACCTACAGAAACGCCCATCTCTCGGGCGGCCAGTATCAAATCCCAAACAATAAGGAAATAACCCGGATAACCAGTTTTTTCTATAATAGAAAGCTCAAAATCTATACGTTCTATAGTTTCGGCAGGCATATCTTCGCCATATCGTTTTTTGGCACCTTCGAAAGTTATATGTTTTAAATAAGCATTCTCACCACGTACACCACCGTCTATTAGGTCTTCTTCGTTTTCAAATTCTTTAGGAATATCGAACTTAGGAAGCAACACCTCTCTTGCCAGTGGGTATATTTCTATTTTATCGACTATCTCTTGTATATTGATAATAGACTCAGGAATATCGGCAAATATAGACTTCATATCGTCACTACTTTTGAAGTAGTATTCCTGATTTTCCATACCATGCCTATATCCACGACCTCTACCTATAGGGGTAGCTTGTTTTTCACCATCTTTTACACAAAGCAGAATATCGTGAGCTTCCGAATCGGTTTTATCTATATAAAAAGTATTGTTAGTCGCTATTAGTTTTACCTCATGTTTTTTGGCAAACTCTAATATTATTCTGTTTACGTGGTCTTCATTTTCTTGGTTATGACGCATTATTTCTAAGTAGAAATCTTTGCCAAACATGTTTTTCCACCACAGAAGAGCCTCTTCGGCTTGGGTTTCGCCTATATTCAATATCTTACTAGGAATCTCTCCGTATAGGTTACCCGAAAGTACTATTATATCGTCTTTATGCTCCTCTACGGTTTTTTTGTCTATACGTGGTACATAGTAAAAACCATCTACATAGGCTATAGAGGCCATTTTGGCTAAGTTAGAATAACCATTTCTGTTTTTTGCCAGTAGGACTACCTGATAACCGTTGTCTTTGTTTTTCTTGTCGGTCAGGTCTTCACAGATATTAAATTCACAACCTATTATAGGTATTAAATCTTTCTTTTTAGGACCTTGTTCTTCTCCTTTATCTATTTTTTCGTTGTGTGCTTTTACTCCTTTGTTGTGCTTAAGTACAGCTCCTACAAAGTGAAAAGCCCCCATCATATTACCAATATCGGTTATGGCAACGGCATTCATATCGCCTTTTATGGCATTATTAACTAAGTCAGGTACCGAAGTAGTTGCCTGTAATACCGAAAACTGACTATGGTTATGAAGATGCGAAAAGTTAGCATTTTGCAATTCTGTAGAAAGCCTTCCGCTAGTCCCTGCTGTTGTATCTTCGCTAGGAGAAAGTTTTAGTTTAGCACTAGCTTTTTTGAGATTTATATGTTTTAAACCTATATTTTGTATAGTATCAGGGTTTTTAGTTCTGAAACTCTCGAAATATTCTTCGTCTTGTTTTAATTGTTCAGCCGTAAAACGCTCAAGTCTTATCAGTTCTAAGAAACATCGGGTGGTAGCTTCTACATCGGCAGTAGCATTGTGAGCTTCGTTAAAATCGGTTCCGAATAAGTGTTTATGTAGTTCGGTAAGAGTAGGTAGTTTGAATTTACCTCCTCTACCCCCAGGAATCATACACATACTAGCTGTTCTTTCGGTACAAGTGTCGAGTACAGGAATGTCGAGTAGAGTTGTGTCTATGGCTTGCCTGTAATATTCGGCCCCCATTATATTAAGGTCGAACTGTAGGTTTTGCCCTACTACGAAACTACATTTGGCCAATGCATCGTTAAACAGCGATAGTACATCGTTAAGTTTGTGACCTTTTTGCTGAGCCAGTTCGGTCGATATACCATGTATCTGCTGAGCGTCGTAAGGTACGGTGTAACCATCGGGTTGTATAAGATAATCTTTACTTTCTACTAAGCTACCGTCGTCGTTGTGCAGCTGCCAAGCTATTTGCACACATCTAGGCCAGTTGTCGGTGTCACTAATAGGAGCTTTCCATTTCTTGGGTAATCCTGTAGTTTCGGTATCGAAAATTAAATACATAGTTGAGGTTTTTCAGAAAGTAAAGATAGTTTTTTTTAGTTATTGTAAGAAGTGTTTTTTATAGGTTTTAACAGCTAATCTAATTATATTATCAACATATAATTAGATTAATTTCTTTTAAAAGTTTCAAAAACATAAAACAGCTTTAATCTAAAGTTAAAATCATCATTATCAGAGAGATAACTTAGGTTTACAGTCTTATAATGAGTATTTTTACATAAATTAAAACCTTTTTGAATACACAGGAAATTACAATGCCTAGTATATTTATTAACAACTAATAAAATGAAAAAAACCACATATTTAACACTTGTAATATTACTAATTGCAAGTATACAATGCGATAAATTTCAGTACTCTCCATACGAGATAAGGCTTTCTTCGTCTCAGAAGAATATCAATAAAAAGAATATAAGCGAGATATTAAATTTAGACAATTCTACAGAACAAGGAACCTTCAAAATAGCACTTATAGCCGACAACCAGAATTATTTTGACCCTTTATACCCTATAATTTCAGACATCAACAAACAAGAAGTCGATTTTGTTCTTATAGCTGGAGATATTACAGAGTTCGGATCTAATGTAGAATATCAAATAGGTTTAGATATTTTCAAAAAATTTAACAAACCTTTTATAACTATCATTGGTAATCATGATTGTTTGGGTACAGGAAAACAAATCTATAATGAAATGTATGGTCGAAAAGATTTTTCGTTTATATATAAACGAATTAAGTTTATAATGATAAACACAAATTCTAGAGAATATCAATTTGACGGTACCGTTCCTGATTTGCTTTGGTTAAAAGATCAAATATACAAAGACGAAAGTTCTGACTTTGACAAAGTAATAATTACTTCACATATAGGTATAAGAAATCTAAATAACGATTTGGATCAGCGTGCCTTTGTGTATATCAATGATTTATTTAAAGACAAGGACTATATATTAGCTATGCTTCATGGTCACGGGCACAGGTATAAAGAATACACCCCTTTTAGCAACAAGAATATACAAACTTTAGGTGTAGACGATACGGCAGACAAATATTATTATATAATCACCATTTCTAACACAGGAGAACTATCATGGGTAAAACAAAAAGCATAATAATATTGGTTCTATCGTTTATATTGCTGAACAATTATAAAGTTATATCTCAATCGGAAACTAATATAGACTTCAATTTACAAAACACTTCTACTACTTAGGGTCTGCTGAAAAAGTATTTATTTAACTAATACTTAGTTAAATAAATACATAAAACACTTATTTGTATATGGTCAAATGCAGGTTTATTGCTATATTACAGCAAATAACCATGCATTATGATAAATTATACTTC